>JASJCA010000158.1 GCA_030066215.1 Rhodobacter sp.
AAGGTCTGTCTGACCGCCGAGGCCGAAGGGCTGACGATGATCTTCGATGAAATCGACCGGGGCGTCGGCGGGGCCACGGCGGATGCCGTTGGTCGCCGATTGGAAGCTCTTGCCGAGGCGTCTCAGGTGCTGGTGGTCACACACAGCCCGCAAGTGGCGGCGCGGGGCGGACACCACTGGCGTGTCGCCAAGCGTGTGACGGGCGGGCAGACTCTCAGCGATGTGACGGCGCTGTCGGACGAAGACCGGATCGACGAATTGGCGCGAATGCTTGCGGGCGACACGATCACAGACGAAGCGCGGGCCGCCGCGCGCGCGCTTTTGGGCGCTTAACCGCGGCGACGACGACGCGTGCGCTGTGGCTTGGCGGCGTCTTCGCCCGTTCCGTCACTCGCGGATGAGAAGCCACCAAGTTTGGCCGCGATCTCTTCCAGCGACGGGGCTGCGCCGGGCACATGGGCCTCCAGCGCCTCGCGCATCCGACGAAGATGCTCGGGCGTGGTGCCGCAGCAACCACCGATGATCCGCGCGCCGGCGTCGCGCGCGAGGCAGGCATAGTCGGCCATCAGTTCGGGCGTGCCGTCGTAGTGGATATGCCCGTCGACATATTTCGGGATGCCCGCATTGCCCTTGGCGATGATCGGCCGGCCGGTACCCTTCGCGGCAAAACCCAGCACCGTGCGCAGAAGATCGCTGGCGCCGACGCCGCAATTGGCGCCGTAGGCGAGCGGCTTGTGCGGTAGCTTTTCGACCAAAGCGGCCAGGGCCTCAGAGGTCAGCCCCATCATCGTGCGGCCCGCGGTGTCGAAGCTCATCGTGCCGCACCAGGGCATACCGGCGCGGGCGGCTGCCTCGGCCGCGGCCTTGAATTCCTCGGCCGCGCTGATCGTCTCGACCCACAGGACGTCGGCCCCGCCGGCCTTCAGCCCCTCGGCCTGTTCGTGGAACATCTCGACCGCGCTCTCGTGGGTCAGGCTGCCCATCGGTGCCATGATCTCGCCCGTCGGGCCCATCGACCCGGCGACGACGACCGGGCGGCCGGCGGCATCGGCGACCTCGCGCCCGATTTCGGCGGCGAGCCGCGACAGCTCGTGGGCCCGCGCCTCGGCGCCGTGCAACTTCAGCCGCGAGGCGTTGGAGCCGAAGCTGTTGGTCAGAAACAGATCGCTGCCGGCGTCCGCGGCGCCTCGATAGAGCGCGCGGATCTTGTCAGGCTCGGTCTCGTTCCAAAGTTCCGGCGCGTCGCCCGAACTCAGCCCCATGTTGAACAGGTTCGTGCCGGTTGCGCCGTCGGCAAGGATCCAGTCGCGGTCGTCGAGCATGCGAGACAACGCATTGGTCATCAAAGTCTTCCCTGATTGGCCGCGGCTCCGGGGCCGCGCGACGCGCAGCCATCTCCACCTTCCCTGACAGCCTTTCAATGATGACGCAAATCGATAAAAATCATAAAGATCATGCGGTGCGATGCATAATTTCGCGGGGTCTCGTGATCCGATCGACGAGATCGAGCGCCGCCGCGACCATGCCTATTCTGCTGGGCGCCGCGATATAGAGTGGTCGCCACTCCGGCGCAAAGCTGGATTTGAAGCGCATCAATCCTGCCGCGCCGACGGCGTGTTCGAATCTTGCACGCAACCAAGCCGGCATTCGGAGGGTGTCGGGTAAGCCGACCGGAACTGCGGCCAGCGAGAACCGGTGACAGCCCTCCTGCGCCGCTGCCTCGATCGCACCTACCACCAAAAGATGCATCGTACCTGGTGGCGCGTCGTCGTCGTGGCAGATCAGGTCCAGGCTGCGCTCCTGCCAATTGTCGTGCAGCGTGAGGAACGCCACCAGCGCCTCGCCATGGTACGCCAGATAGACCCGCTGTCCGGCGACATAGGCGGGATCGAAGCGGCCCATGGAGAAGCCGCGCGCCCGGCCCCGCGCTTTGGCCCAGCCCTCGGCAATCCGGCGCATCTCGGCGAATGGTGGGGTGTGGCCTGCCTCGGCCACAGTAACGCCGGCGCGTTCTGCCTTGCGCAGTTGGCGTCGCAGTTGCCGCCGGGCGGGCGCCTGCAGGTCGAAGTTCGCGGGATCGAGACAAGCCTCGCGTGCAATCGGCTGCACGGCCCAACCGGCACGACGCGCGGCCACGGCCAGACGCGGGCCGCATTTGTAAAGGCAAGGAGCCAGAAGACGTGTCGAGGCCACGGACTCGAGCGCGGCGAGCGCGTCACCTGCGTCTGCGTCCGGCCGCAACGGGTCGCCGAGCATGATCAGGCTTTGTCCGGCGCACGCCACTATCGATACCGGCCGTTGCTGCCCGTCACAAAGCAACTGGAATTCGCCTTGCCTCATCAGCCCGGCCTCGGCCCGGGTTGCAGTGAAGCTGAGTGCCGTGGCCCCGACCGCATGTCTCGGCGATGGGGCGACCGCACGAAGATGCGGTTCCGCACCTTGTCGGGCGATATTGAACAGACGCGGCCCGGCGACCAAAACACCGCCGGCGACCAGGGCCGGCAGGACGAAATAGACCACTCGGTAGGCCATGATCGCGGCAAGCATGGGTGCCTCGCCCACCTGCGGCAGGCATGCCAGGAGAACAAATTCGAACGGGCCGATCCCACCTGGCGTGGCGCCAGCCAATCCTGCGCAAAGCGCCAATAGATAGACCGCATAGAATACCGCCGGATCGGGTGTCACGGGGGCCGGCAGAAAGACGTAAAGCGCAAGGCCTGCCGCTGCCGTGTCGAGCGCAGCAAGGGCAAGGAGAATGCCGATCGCTCGGACCGGCGGCAGTTTCATATGCCGCAGTCGGAACGGCGGCCAAAGCGACACGACGACGACCATCGCGGCCAGCCCCAGAATCGCGAATGCCGCGGGGCGCCCATAGGGAATGTCGGGTCCGGCCAGAGCGGCCATGACGGCGCAGAGCACGATGAGCGCGGCCATGAACGACCCCGACACCAGGACGGTGATGCGGACTGCCTGCCAAACCGAAATCGAGGGAAGCATACGCCAGCGGGCCAAAGTCCCCGTTAAGAGGCCAAACCCAGCCATCTGCGCCGTTGCGATCGATGTTATGCCGGCCACCTGCGCCGCGTGCGGCGCCGCACCGGTTCCCGCCAGGCGGTGCACCACCCATTCCATACGTCCGACCGCCCAAAAACTGATGGCCGCCGCCAGGCCTGAAGCCGCCCATGTTCCCGGGTCGATATCGCCGATATCGCCAAGGACCGCTGCAATGTCGATGTCCGCCGCCCTTTCGGCGACGAGCCAGGCAAACCCGATCAGAAGGATCAGCGGCAGGCTTTGCCGGGCGGCAAGTGCGCGCAAGCAATCGCGCGCGTCTGCTGCCGTTCCCTTGGTCGCTGGCATTCTCAGGCCCCCTCGGCATTCCCCCAAAGCCGGCATAACGGGCAGGATTTGCGATTTCGTTAGTGCTAGGACATGGGACGGCGGCGCACCAAAGAAAAACGGCGCCCGTGGGCGCCGCGTCGCGTTTTGCGTAACCGCACGCAGTGCGCGTATCCGCTAGACCTCGTCCATCAACTGGGCCTTAGCCTCGGCCAGCAACTCCTTCATCTTGCTGCGAATTGTCGATTCGTCTGCAAGGTCGCCAAGATCGCCGGAAACTTTGCGATAGACGTCTTCGTCGCCGGCTTCCTCGAAATCCGCCTTGATCACTTCCTTGGCGTAGTCGTCGGCCGCCTCGTCGCTGCGCCCCATCAGCTCTGCCGCCCACAAGCCCAACAGTTTGTTGCGCCGCGCTTCGGCCTTGAATTGCATCTCGGCGTCATGGGCGAACTTGTTCTCAAACGCGCTTTCGCGGTCGTCGAAGGTGGTCATGCTCGGGTCCTCTTGGGCTGCCTTTCGTCGCTTCCTGATATGCCCCCGCAGGCGAAGGACCGCAAGGGGCAGGTCCGCTTGCGGGATGCGGCGTCATGGCCTATAGGGGCGGCCCAAGCGACGCGAAGGCTCCGGCCCGTCGCAGCCGATCGGAGACCGCATGGCACGGCGCAAAAAGCTCTACGAAGGCAAGGCCAAGATCCTCTACGAAGGCCCCGAGCCGGGCACTTTGGTGCAGTATTTCAAGGACGACGCCACGGCGTATAATGCCGAGAAGAAGGACGTCATTGACGGCAAAGGCGTGTTGAACAACCGCCTGTCGGAATACTTCATGAACGGGCTGAACGGCATCGGCGTGCCGACCCATTTCATCAAGCGCATCAACATGCGCGAACAGCTGATCCGGTCGGTCGAGATCATCCCGCTCGAGGTCGTCGTCCGCAACGTCGCCGCCGGGTCGATGTCGGAACGGCTCGGCATGGCCGAGGGCACCGCGCTGCCGCGGCCGATCATCGAGTTTTATCTCAAGGACGACGCGCTCGGCGATCCGCTGGTGACTGAGGAACACATCATCGCCTTCGGCTGGGCCGGGCAGCAGGACCTCGACGACATGGTCGCCCTGGCGCTGCGGGTGAACGATTTTCTCAGCGGCGTGATGATGGCGGTTGGCATCAAGCTGGTCGATTTCAAGATCGAGATCGGGCGGATCTGGGACGGCGACTTCCAGCGGCTGATCGTCGCCGACGAGATCAGCCCGGACTCGTGCCGGCTTTGGGACACCGAGAGCGGCCAGAAGCTCGACAAAGACGTGTTTCGCCGCGATCTGGGCAATCTGGCGGCCGCCTATACCGAGGTCGCCCGGCGGCTCGGCGTGTTGCCATCGAACGTGACCCATGCCGTCAAGCCGCATGTGATCAACTGACGGCGCGGGCGGGTTTTGGAGATTTCGGACGAGAAGAAGCGAGGACCCGGCGCATGAAGGCCAAGGTGCAGGTGATGCTGAAAGCCGGCGTTCTGGACCCACAGGGCGAGGCGGTGCGGCACGCGCTTGGCACGTTGGGCTTCGACGGGATCGAGGGCGTGCGCCAAGGCAAGGTGATCGAGCTCGATCTGGCCGAGGCAGATGCCGAGAAGGCCCGCGCCGAGGTTACCGCGATGTGCGAGAAGCTCCTCGCCAACACTGTGATCGAAAGCTACGAGATCGAGATCGGCTGAGATGCTGGGATCGCAGCCCTACTTCTGGCGTGAATTGCCGGATGGGCGGCGCGAGGTCTCTTGGCGGGTCTGGGTGCTGATCTGGGTCGCGCCGGTTCTGTTCCTGCTGGCGGGTGCGGGGATGCTGGGGATCGAGGCCTACCGGCATCTCGCCTCGGTGCCCGCGACCGGCGAAGTGGTGCGCGTCTATGCCTGGGAGGGTGAGACGGTTTTCGACCGGGGAACAACAAATTACGGCCCGGTTTTCAGGTATGTCTGGAGCGACGGTCAACTGACCGAGGCCACATCTGGCCTGTCGCATCCGGACTGGAACTTCGAGATCGGCTCGCGCCATGCGATCAGGTACTTGCCGGGCGTCAAGACCGACGTGGTGCTGCCGGGGCCACACAACTGGTATCCCGGCCTGATCGTCGGTGCGATCGGGCTGATCCTGACGCTGCCGGCACTGTGGGCCACGGCGCGCCTACGCCGCTGGCAGAGGTCGGCCGGGTGAGGGCGGCTGTCTTAACAGGCTGGCGCAAGCCATTGGAAATCAGCGAGGTTCCCGATCCGTCCTGTCCGCCGGACGGTGTTGTCCTGGAGGTTCTGGCCTGCGGCGTCTGCCGCTCGGATTGGCATGCCTGGGTCGGAAGCGACCCCGATATCGAGTTGCCGCACATCCTCGGGCACGAGTTCTGCGGCCGGGTGATCGACACCGGCCCCGCGGTCGGCCGCTGGCAGGTGGGCGATCAGGCCGTCGCGCCCTTTATCCTGGCCTGCGGGCACTGCCCGGACTGCCAAGCCGGCCACCAGACGATCTGTGCCACCCAAATCGTGCCTGGATTCACTGCTCCCGGCGCCTTTGCCGCGCGCATCGCCGTGCCGCGGGCCGACGTCAACCTCGCCCGGCTGCCGGCGTCGATGGATCCGGCGCTGGCCGCCGGGCTCGGCTGCCGGGTGACGACGGCCTGGCACGCGCTGACCGGGCGCGCCGCGCTGCAGCCCGGCGAGTGGCTGGCGGTCTGGGGCACCGGCGGTGTGGGGCTGTCGGCGATGCTGCTCGGCCGTGCGCTCGGCGCCCGAGTCGCTGTCGTCGACGTGGTGGGCGAAAAGCTCGACCACGCCCAGGACCTGGGCGCCGACGCCGCCATCGACGCCAGCCACGGCGACGCGGTGGCGCATCTACGACAAGTGACGGGTGGCGGCGCGCATCTGGCGATCGAGGCGCTTGGGACATTAGAGACGACCCGCAACGCGTTGCTAAGCTTGCGGAAACTGGGCCGGATGGTGCAGGTCGGCATGCCCGCGGGGGATCACGTGACCATGCCGCTGCCGATGGATGCGGTCTATTCCGGGCAATTGGCGATCTACGGCACCCGCGGTATGCCGGCTTGGCGCTACCCGAGCCTGTTTTCGCTGATCGAGGGCGGCCATGTCGACCTGTCGCCGCTGATCTCCCGCCGCATCGCGCTGTCGCAGGCCACCGATGAGCTTGCGGCCTTCGACGCGCCAGCGCCACCGGGCGTGGCCGTGATTACGGATTTTGAGGGGTAGAGATTTGGCAGACTTAGCCTGGACCTTGTTCGTGGTGATCGCGATTGGTGGCGGCGGTGATGGGTCAGGCCATCTGGTCACCGAGCGCTTTGGCCCCTATCAAAGTGAAAGCGAGTGCACTCAGGCCGCAAACGTGCTGGAAGACCCGATCTCCGAAGCCGGACCGTTCCGCGCGGGCTTCGTGGCGTTCTGCGTCGCAAATCGGAACTGACAAAGGAGCCCAGCGATGAAAGCCGCCGTCATCGTCTTTCCCGGATCGAACTGCGACCGGGACCTCGCCGTCGGGTTCGAAGGTGCGGGGGCCGAGGTGCAGATGGTCTGGCACAAGGACACCGCCTTGCCGCAGGGCCTCGACATCGTCGGCATTCCCGGCGGGTTCTCCTTCGGCGATTACCTGCGCTGCGGCGCCATCGCCGCGCAATCGCCGATCACCCGCGCCGTGATCGATTTCGTGCACGGCGGCGGCCACGCGCTCGGCATCTGCAACGGCTTTCAGGTGCTGACTGAAACCGGCCTGCTGCCCGGCGCACTGATGCGTAACGCGAACTTGAAGTTCATCTGCAAACCCGTTGACCTGAAAGTGGAAACCACCTCCAGTGTCTTCACGCAATCGTACAAGCCCGGCCAAGCCGTCCGCTTCCCGATCGCGCATCACGACGGCAATTACGTGGCGGGACCTGAGCTTGTCGCCGAGCTGACGGACCAGGACCGCATCGCGTTCTCCTATGCCAACAATCCCAACGGCTCGACCGCCGACATCGCCGGGGTGCTCAGCGAGAACCGCCGGGTGCTCGGTATGATGCCGCACCCCGAACGTGCGATCGAGACCGCGCAGGGTGGCAGCGACGGCGCGGCTCTGTTTGCCGGCCTGACCGCGCTGCTCGCGACCGCCTGAAACCTTGAGCCGATGCCGCGCGCGGCATAGATTACAGCCATGAGCGACGTTACCGTCGACGGCCAGGCCACCGAACGGTCCGCCATGTCCTGGCGGATGCGGCTGGCGCTTGTCGTGTTCATCGCGGTCGCGGTCGCTGTGGTCTGGTTCACCAACCAGTTCCTCACCGAGCGTTTCACCGACGCGACCAAGAACCGCGCCGAGGTGCGCCAGGCGCTCTATGCCGGCAACTTGTTGAGCGAACTGCAACGCAATTCTGTCGTGCCGTTGCTTCTGTCAAATGACCCGCTTTTGATCGGCGCGTTGAATTCGGCCGAGTTTTCGCAAAGCTCGCAGCGGCTGATTTCGTTAAAAGACGAGATCGGTGCCGCTTCGATCATGTTGCTGGATGCCGGGGGGCGCACGGTCGCCGCCACCGACCGCAGCATGATCGGATCCATCCACCGGTCAGAACCCTACTTCATCGCCGCATTGCGCTCGAACGACACTGTGTTCAACACGTTCCGCCGCGAAAATGAGGCGGTCGAGTTCAATTACTCGCGCCGGCTTGAAACGAATGGCGAGTTGATCGGCGTCATCGTCGTCGAGGTCGACCTGAAGAAGTTCGAACAATCCTGGTCGTCGATCGCGGATGCCGTTCTGGTGACCGACAGCGAGGGCGTCATCATCTTGGCCACCGAACCCCGCTGGCGCGGGCTGTCCGAGGAAGAAGCTTTGAAGGCCCGATCCGCGCCATCGGCGATCGAACGCGCGATCCGCGCCACGGCTGATTGGGCGGCACTTCCAACCGAAGCCTTTTACCGCGGCAGCGCCTTGATGCGCCTGGAGTACCGGATTCCGTTTCAGGGTTGGCGCATGACGTCGTTCACCACCTATACCTCGGTGCGCGAGCGGGTGAACACGGTGCTTGCGCTCGAGATCATGTTCTTCGCCATCGTGCTCGCAGGCGGCTTCTATCTGTCGAGCCGCCGCGCCTTGGCGCGGTCGATCTTCTTCCAGCGCGAGTCGGCAGAACTCCGCCATCTCAACGAAACCCTGCAGCGGGAAATCGCCGAA
>JASJCA010000072.1 GCA_030066215.1 Rhodobacter sp.
GCGGCCACCCGGTCCCAGACCCCGCCCGAGGCCGCCGGCAGCCGGTCAGTGTAAAGCCCCAACAGCCGGTTGCCGTCGATGGCGCCGGTGCGGGCCAGCCGCTCGGCGGCCGCGATCTGCGCCTTCCAGCCGGTGTTCGAGCGTAGATCGGCCTGGGCGAAGGCCAGCGGCAGGTTGGCGGTGGGCAGCGCCTCGCCGATCGCCTCGTGCAGGCGAAACAGCAACGGATCGGGACGTGCAGGCGCCGGCAGCGGCGGCGCGCCTTCGAAGATCTCAGGGTCCAGGAACCGGGTCAGCGCGGCATCCTCGGCGCCGGTCGTGGCGCCCAGGGCGCGCGCGGTCTCCAGGGTCAGCGCCGCCGCGCCCCAATCGCCGCCGCGGACGAGGCAGAAGATCCGCGCCGCCATCGACGGCGCCAGGCCCGGCGCGGCGGCGAGGCCGGCGCAAGCGGCATCCTCGGTCCCAGTCAAAAGGCTCGCGTCGAACAGACGCTGGAAGCTTTCGGCATCACCCGCGCCGGCGCGTTCCAATAATGCCTGCGCCTGGTCCACTGCGCCAAGCGCCATGAGCGCGTCGATCCGGGCAAGAAACAGCTGGTTCGACGGGTCGCTGTCCGCGGGCGGATCGACCTCGGCCAGAAGCATCGTCAAGACCAGTTTGCGCGGCGCCGGCATCAGCCCGTCGCGCGCCTGTGCGATCAGCCCGGCCAGGGCCGCGCTCGGCGTCCCGCCCCAAAGCGTGCGCGGCAAACCGGTGACGGCCGAAGGCAGCAGCCCCACCGCATCGGACGATACCGCGCCGAGCGGCGTCACCGTGATCTCTTCGGTGCCGACGCCACGGACGCCGGGCTCGGACGGCCGGTCCACCGGGGCCGCTGCCGCGGTCAGACCGTCACTCAGCCAATCGATCGCCGAAAGCGGCGCCTCTTGCGCCACTGCCGGACCGCCCAGAGCGGCGGCCAAAGCCAGGCCCGCGCTAATTCGCATCGAGCGTCACCGGCTGCACCACCTCACGCTGCTCTGGCGTCAAATCGCCAAGATAGGCGTACCCCGTCAGCCCGATGGCGCCGAGTACCAGAAGGATCGCGATGAGTTTGAGCAGCGTGACCATTCAGCCCCAATTCCGTGCCCGGCCGCCTCTGCCGTCGGCCCGGCTTCGTTTATATATGGCATTTCCACCGGGTTCACGCCATTCGTAGCGGCAGGCGGAATTTCATAGGCGGGACGCTGCCGGTTTGGCGTGGAACCTGAAAAAAACGGTCGTGCTGGTGGGCATGATGGGGTCGGGCAAGACCGCGGTGGGCGGCGCGCTTGCGCGAATTCTCGGCGTGCCGTTTCTCGATTCGGACACCGAAATCGTGCGCGCCGCCAATATGTCAATTGCCGAGATCTTCCAGCGCGATGGCGAGCCGTTTTTCCGCCAAAAGGAAACCCAAGTGATCACGCGGCTGTTGGAGACCGAGCGTGGGATCCTGTCCACTGGCGGCGGCGCCTATCTGGCCGAGGCCAACCGCCAGGTGATCTCTGGCAAAGGTGTGGCGGTATGGCTGCGCGCCGAGCTTGATCTGTTGTGGAACCGGGTGAAGCACAAGACCACACGCCCGCTCTTGCGGACCGACGACCCCAAGGCGACGCTGACCGCGCTCGCAGAAGCGCGCGAGCCGATCTATGCGCTGGCCGATCTGGTGGTCGACGCGCGGGCCGAGTATTCCATCGACGACATGGCCGGACAGGTGATCGAGGCGCTCCTGACCCGGCCGGACGTGCTGGAGAGGAAGCGATGAGCGTGGCCGTGCGGGTCGAGCTGGGGCCGAGGTCCTACGACGTGGCGATCGGACGCGGGCTGATCGCCGAGGCTGGCGCCCGGATCGCACCGCTGCTGACGCGCCCCAGGCTCGCCATCGTCACCGACGCGCGGGTCGCCGGGCTGCACCTGCGGGCGCTGCAGGCGGGGCTGTCGGCGGCGGGCATCGAGTCCGAAGCCCTGGCCCTGCCGGAAGGCGAGGCGACCAAGTCCTGGGCGGAGCTCGAGCGCGCCGTCGAGTGGCTTTTGGAGCACAAGGTCGAACGC
This sequence comes from Rhodobacter sp., assembly GCA_030066215.1. Lineage (GTDB taxonomy): Bacteria > Pseudomonadota > Alphaproteobacteria > Rhodobacterales > Rhodobacteraceae > JASJCA01. The sequence continues at coordinate 2,071 of JASJCA010000072.1, forward strand.
CGCGACGTCGTGGTGGCCTTCGGCGGCGGAGTGATCGGCGATCTAGCGGGCTTCGCGGCGGCGATTCTGCGCCGCGGCGTGCGCTTCGTGCAGATCCCGACGACGCTGTTGGCGCAGGTCGATTCGTCGGTCGGCGGTAAGACCGGGATCAACTCGACCCACGGCAAGAACCTCGTCGGCGCCTTTCACCAACCCGCCTTGGTGCTTGCCGATATTGACGTGCTCGGCACGCTGACGCCGCGGGATTTCCTGGCCGGCTACGGCGAGGTCGCCAAATACGGGCTTCTGGGCGACGAGGGCTTTTTCGACTGGCTCGAACGGCACGGCCCGGCGCTGGCTGCCGGCGACGCCGACCTGCGCGTCGAGGCGGTGCGGCGCTCGGTCCAGATGAAGGCCGACATCGTCACGCGTGACGAGACCGAACAGGGCGAGCGGGCGCTCTTGAACCTTGGGCACACCTTTTGCCACGCGCTTGAGGCGGCCACGGGCTATTCCGACCGTCTGTTGCACGGCGAGGGCGTGGCGATCGGCTGCGCGCTGGCCTTCGAAACCTCGGCCCGGCTCGGGCTTTGCGCGCAAGAGGTGCCGAGCCGGGTGCGGGCGCATCTGCGCGCGATGGGAATGAAGGTCGACTTGGCCGACATCCCCGGGTCGCTGCCCGACGCCGAGGGGCTCTTGGCGCTGATGGCGCAGGACAAGAAGGTGCAGGACGGCCGGCTGCGGTTCATCCTGGCGCGCGAGATTGGTCAGGCCTTCGTCGCCGACGATGTCGATCTGGACGTGGTGCGCGGGGTTCTCAGCGACGCCCTGGCGCAGCGCTGAGCACCAAAAACTCGCCCAGGTTCTCGCGCGTGATATAGCCGATCATCGCGCCAGTCGGGCCCGTCACCGCCACTGCCGGCGCGCGGTCCTGGTAGAGCGCACGCAAGGCTTTCTCCAGCGGCGCGCCAAGCGCCACTTGCGGCAGAGCGGCGTGCATCATGTCGCCCACAAGGCCGCCGGTCGCCCCCTCGGTCGCCGCCTTGAAGATGTCCGCCCGGGTCAGCACCCCAAGGGGCCGGCCGTGGGCGTCGAGCACCGGAAACTCGGACTGCGTTGTCCTGAGCAGGCTGTTCGAGGCCGCCTGTGCGGTGTCCTCGGGTGCCAGCGCCTCGAACTCGGTGATCATCGCGGCCTGGGCCGCCACGCCGCGCACCGCCTCGCGCATCGCCACGTCCGAGCTTTCCGCCGCCGCCGCGATGAAGATGAAGATCGCGATCAGCAAGAGAATCGGGTTGCCTGTGGTCAGGCCCAAAAGGCCGAAGCCGAAGGCCAGCACCTGGCCGGCCCGCGCCGCGACCCGGGTGGCGCGTACGCGACCGAGCGGCATCGACAGAAGCGCACGGAACACCCGCCCTCCATCCATCGGAAAGGCCGGGATCAGGTTGAACACGGCCAGGAATAGGTTCACCACAGCCAATCGGGCCAAAAGCCCCAGGCCCGGGTCTTCGATCGTCGCCAGATCGTCCATCTGCGCCTGGGCGCCGAAGAGCAGCGTCAGCAGGACCCAGATCACCACATTCACCGCCGGGCCCGCCAACGCCACAGCGATCTCTTGACCCGGCCGCTCGGGCATACGCTCCAACCGCGCGAGCCCGCCGATCGGCAACAGCGTGATGTCAGGCGTCTTGATCCCGTAACGCCGCGCCATCAACGCATGGCCGAATTCATGCGCCACGACGCAGGCGAAGAGCGCGCAGATGAAGATCAGATTCTCCAGCGCTGCCGCGGTGCCGCCGTCGAGATAGGCAGCCAGGCCGATCCACAACAGCAACAGGAAGAAGGTCGCATGCACGCGAACCTCCGAGCCAAGGATGCGGCCGATCGGGAAGGACCAGGTCATGACAAGCAGGTAGTCGGTGCCAAGCGGCGCCACAAGTGCGCGCCGCTATCTCAACGGTGCGGCGCCCGATTTGACAGATGCGCACGCCGGGGCGCAGACTCGAGGAAAAAATGGGGAGGGAACAATGATCGATTTCAACGATCCGGTCTTCACGATCTACGCGGTGGCGGCCCTTCTAGGAGTGCTGAAGGTGATGGGGCAGGGCTGGATGACGGTGCGTGCGATGATGGCTGAGGGCGCCGGCTACGTCAGCCCCGAAGACCTGCGCCCCGGCGCGATCAACGCGTCACCCGATCCCTCGCAGCTGGAGCCCAATGCGCGGGTCGAGCGGTCGCGCCGCATGCACCGCAACGATCTGGAGAACATTCCGGCGTTCTGGGTTGCGGGGCTGTTGTTCGTGCTGACCGGCCCGCCGGTCTGGGCCGCGGTGCTGCTGCTCCTCGGTTTCGTCGCGGCGCGGGCGGGGCATGCCTGGGCCTACGGCACCGCGCAAAGCCACGAGACGCGGGCGACGTTTTATTCGGTGGGCTCGCTGATCGTGATCTTGTTGGCGGTTTGGGCGCTTATCGCAACGCTGCTCTGACCCCGGGGCGTGGCAGGATTTCAGTGAAATCCTGAGACCAAATCCTCGTCGAGGATTTGGCGACGTTTTCGGTGACGGCCTGTCTCGGTTTAGAACGGAATCTCGTCGTCGATGTCGCCTGCCGGCGCAGTTCCGTCGAAACTGCCGCCTTGCGAGCCGCCGCGATAGCCGCCCGAGCGGTCCTCGACATAGCCGCCCTCACCACCGCCGCTACGGCTGTCCAGCATGACCATGGTCGAGGTGTAGGGTCGCAGCACAACCTCGGTGGAATAGCGGTCGTTGCCGGACTGGTCCTGCCATTTGCGGGTCTCGAGCTGGCCTTCCAGATAGACCTTCGAGCCCTTTCTCAGGTATTGCTCGGCAGTCCGGGCCAGCGGTTCCGAGAAGATTGCCACCGAATGCCACTCGGTCCGCTCGCGCTGCTCGCCGGTGTTGCGGTCCTTCCAGCGTTCCGAGGTCGCCACGCGCAGATTGCAGACCTTGCCGCCGTTCTGGAACGTGCGCACCTCCGGGTCGCGGCCCAGATTGCCCACCAGAATCACCTTGTTCACCGAACCGGCCATGCCTGTCCTCCGTCGAATCCCAGCTTGCTCTCCCTCGCCGTTACACCACCGTACCACGGTGAAGGGAAGGTTAATATTTCCGGCAAACCCCCGCCAATCTGCGCCCTCGGGCGCAAAAACTCTGGCCTAAACGGCGAATTTCCCTATATTTCGCGCCGAGAGGGTCAGGGGCAGTGACATGCGGGTATTCTGCGCGACAACGCTGTGCGCGGCGCTGGTGTTAGCGGCGCCGGCCTGGGCTGAGGGTCTGAAGTTCTCTTCAAAGAACCGCTCCGGCCTGTTTCGGGCGCAGACCAAGGTCCTGGATACGCGCGCAGCGTCGCAATACGCCGCCTCGGTGCGGCTAACCCCACGCAAATACGATGTGCCGATCGGCGATACCCCAGCCTATCGTGGCAAATACAACGGTCCCTACTTGGCGATGGCTCGCGCCGCCGCGCGGCGCCACGGCGTTCCGGAGGACCTATTCCTGCGCCTGGTGCAGCAAGAATCGGGCTGGCGCGCGTCGGCCAAGTCGCACAAAGGCGCCTACGGGCTGGCGCAACTGATGCCGGCCACGGCGCGCTCGCTCGGCGTCGACCGCACCGATCCCTACGAGAATCTCGAGGGCGGTGCACGCTACTTGCGCATGCAGTACGACAAGTTCCGGTCCTGGCGCCTGGCGCTGGCGGCCTACAATGCCGGGCCGAGGGCAGTCGAGAAATACAACGGCATCCCACCCTACAAAGAGACCCGCAACTACGTCCGGATCATCTGGGGCAGCTGAGGCGTTTTCCGCCTTTCCTAGGCGTGGGCCAACGGCTATGGTCTGCCCCGGTGGCCCGAGTGGCGGAATGGTAGACGCAGCGGATTCAAAATCCGCCGCCTTCACGGGCGTGGGAGTTCGAGTCTCCCCTCGGGCACCAACTCAATCAGAAACTCCCGCGAATTCAATCGTATACGCGGCGTTCCTAATTTCTGTTCCGTTCCGGTTTTCGGCGTGGCGCATGGTCCGGTGCCGAGCTTTCTTTCGGGACGCACAGACCCGTGTCGAACTCAATGGGCAGGTCCGGGGTCGAGTGACGACACGAGCTATTTCCATTGCGTCGTGTGACCTCGTAAAGCTGGGGTAGGTCAGAGGTGTGCGAAAGTTGCGGTGGCGCTTGATGAGGCACTGTCAGGCCCGGTGCGAGTCACAACGGCGGCGGCACAAAACGGTCCGCACCGAGGGTGCCATCGGCGGGCACGTCCCGAGCACGGAGCAAGCCTGCCTGTCCGCCCGATCCGGACATGCCGCCGCTGTACAGCGGTGAAGCCCCGCAACCGATCGGCGCCGCGAATGCGATCCCGGCATCACCGGCCAGATGATGCACCGAACTGCCCGGTGCGCGGACCAGTTCCGGCAAAGCACACCATCCGGTGTCACCTCAGGTCGGCGACAAGCGGTCGTGGGGGCAGTGCGGCCTGCGCACCGACTCTTCCATCCTTATGCGGACCACAATTCGAGGTCTCGCGTCACTCGCAGGCGAATTGCGATCCGGGGCGTTTCCGAAGAGAGAAGGGCCGGCTATTCGCTCGCGCCCTCTACCGGGTAACCTGCTGCGACCCAGCCCTCGTAACCGCCCTTCATGCTTATGGCGTTGGAGTAGCCGAGGCGATGGAGCAGCGGGATGGCAAGGGCAGAACGGTGGCCGGATTTGCAGTAGACGGCGATGATCGCGGTCTTGCTGTCAGGCAGCAGGCCCATGCCGTCTTCGGTGGCGAGTTGGGTCAGCGTGGCCTTCACCGCGCCTTCTACGATCCCCTTCTCCCACTCCTTCTCTGTGCGCACGTCGAGATAGACGACCGGCACGCCCGCTTCGGAACTGGCCTTGAAGGCGTCGGCGCCTTGCACTGCCCATTTCGGCTCCATCCCGCCGAAACTGGCATAGGCCTCGGACCAGGCGGCGAGTTCATCCGCCGTGGGGGCCATCATCTCGGCACTGGCGCCATGCGCGGTCAGCAGGGCGGCGGCAATGGCCGCGGTCTTCATCAGGGTCTTCATGGTTTCCTCCTCAGTCTTTGGTCAGGATCGACCCGGCATTGGCGGCAGCGCCGTTCGGGTCGAGGTCTTGCGGTGATAGGAATAGCGTCGGATCGGCATGGCAGTTTTTACAAGCCGCGTTCTGCGGGGTGATCCGGCGTATGTTGTGTGGGGCGGCGGTCTTCCAGGTCGGGTGGGCGTCAAATTCGGGCAACAGCCCCGCGCCGAGATAGGCAAAGCTCTCGCGGGCGACGGGATTGTTGCGCAGGGTCACGATGCCATAGGGGTAATCCGGGTCGGTGTTTCGCCCAAGCTTCAACAGCAGTTCCTTGGACCCGGCGCGGCGGAAAAATTTGCCGTCCTCCTCGCCGGTGTGACAGTCAAAGCAGTTTTGGTAGGGTTGAGCGTGGCAGACCTGGCAGGCCAGATCGGCGTGATCGACGTCGTGAATCGGGATCGCCGCCTCTAGGTCGAGCTTGTGACAATCGGTGCATTGCGCACGGTCCGCAACTTGCCAGCGGGTGTCGTAATGCGTGCCGTCGCCATGCAGGTCGTTCTTGTGGCAGTCGAGGCAGTGCATCCCTTTCTCGAAGTGAATGTCCGGCTCCAACCCCTCGAAATGTCCTAGGTATTCGCCGCCGGCGCGGCTGCCGTGGCAAAGCGCGCAGCTGTCTTCCATCGGTGCGCGGGCCATCACGTCATGGCCGCGGATCAAACCGCCGCCGACGGCCTCGGGAAGGCTCAGATGGCAGTCGCCGCAATCGGCGTGGCACGAGGCACAGTCGTTTTCCCAGGCATGGTCGAGGGCCGCGAAGTTGTCCTCGCCACTGCGCAGGGTCAGGGCATGGGCCATACCGCCCAACGTCTTGTGAAGGCTGGTTTCAAACCGCGCGACGTGGTCGGCGTGGCAAAGCGTGCAGCTGTCGTTGGCGTCTTTCATGTCAGCATGCGCAGCCATGTCCGAGGCCGCGGGGTCTCCGCCGTGGCAGGTGGTGCAGCCAAGCTGGCCGTGGATCGTGCCGGGGAAATCCGCATTGACGAATGACCCCAGGAAGGGCGGGCGCGAGGGCGCGGAAGCGCAGCCATCCTCGGGCGGTGCTTGAGGTGGCTTGACCATCCCAATGAGCTTGCCGGCGTCACCGTGGCAGTCGAGGCAGGCCTCGGCGGCAGGCTTGTGCATCGTCGCGGGTCGCGCGGCACCGTCCAGGTGGGCTCGAAGTTCCGCCAAGTCGGGCGCCGGGGTGCCTGCGACGCATCCCGTCGACTGGGCGTCCGCTGGGTTGGCCGTTCCGAAGACGACCAGACACAGCACGACGACGCGCCAAACTGAAGCCCGAATATTGGTTTGCCAATCCATGACACTGTCTCGACTCTAAGAGGCCGACGTGCGGCGGGCGTGAGTTTGCGGGCTCGGCCCGCTGCGCGCCTTGACCCAGGTCAACTGTCAGATGGTTACGCGTTTCCGGTTCTGGCGCAGCCGGTTATTTCCACTGCGCGTTTAGCGCGCGCAGCAGGTCCAGACGCATGACAATGCCCAGCAGCCGGCCGTCCTGCATCACAGGAAATCTGCGGAAATCGGTCTCAAGGAACCGCTGCGCTGCGCTGACCAGGTCGAGATTGGCGTCGAGGGTCTGCACGTCGCGGGTCATGAAATCGGCGACGATTCCACTCCACCCCTGATAATAACTCGCGTGCAAAGCGGCGCGGAAGCAGTCTTTAACGGTGAGAATGCCGACAAGATTGCCGCTGGCGTCGATCACGGGCGCGCCGGAGATCTCGTGACCGATGAACAGGGCGACGGCGTCGACGATCTGGCTTTCGGGCGCCAGGCTGATCAGGTCGCGCGAGACATAGTCCTTCAGGGTCGGCGTCTGCGGCATCAGGCGCGGTCCCTTTGCTGGTTACGGCGGCGGGGACAGGCCGCGCAGGAGGCGCACCCGAGGCCGCCGCAGCTGCCACGTGGCGGCGCACGGCCGGCGAGCACACCAAGCGCAAGCCCCGCCATCGCCAGCAGGATCACACCGAAGACAAGTGCCAGTGTCGCCATACTGCGCTCCTCACATCAAAAGCCGGCGATCCGCGCCGCCGGTCGTCAGGATGCGATAGCCTGCGCCGTCGCGCACCACTAGGACCGTGTCGAGCCCCTGCGTCTCGGCCATGCCGAGCGCCGCATCGGTGCCAAGCGCGAAGAGCGCAGTGGCCCAGCCGTCGGCCACCATCGCTTCGGTTGCGATCACCGAAACAGAGGCCAAGTCGCCGGTCGCCGGCAAACCGCGCTGCGGGTCGATGATGTGGCCATAGCGGTTGGTGCCGACGCCATAGGCCTGAACGCCGTCACCCGAGGTCGCGACGGCGCGATCGGTCAACTCCACCGCCCGATCGGTTCCGTCCACCGCGATCCGCCACGGCCGCCCCGCCGGGTGGCGGCCGCGCGCGGCGACTTCGCCGCCAAGTTCGACCAGGAAACCCGTCGCTCCGCGCCCCTGCAACGCGGTCACGATCCGGTCGAGCGCCCATCCCTTGGCAATGCCGCAAAGATCCAGCGTCAATCCGGGCTTGCCCTTGCGCAGCGTCCCGCCGCGCAAATCGAGGTCACCCACGTCGCCCACGCGCAGGCCCCGGATCGGGCCGAACCCGTAGCGCCCGACGATTGGCCCCACGGTCGGGTCGAACGCCCCGCCCGAGGCGGTCGCGACCGCAACTGCGCCGCGCAGTACCTGGTTCAACCCGCGCGAAAGCGGCAACCAATCGGTGCTTGAGTTGCGGTTTATCCGGGTCAATTCGGACTTGGCGCGATAGGGTGACATTGCTGCGTCCGTCTCGGCCACTATAGCGTCGACCAGATCGGCCACGCCGGCCAGGGCTGCCTCGTCGGCAGCAACCACACGCCAGTAGGACCCGAAGGCATGCCCACCGAGGCTCGCGAGCCCCCAGACCCGCAGCGGCAAGGCCAGCCCAAGCCCTGCGGCGGCAGCGGATTGCAATAGGAAACGGCGTGTCGGGTGCATCTTCTCAGCCTCCGAAATCGTCGAAATGGATCATCTCGTCCTCCACGCCGATACTGTCGAGCATCGCGCGCACGGCGTGGATCATCAGCGGTGGTCCGCAGAGATAGTATTCGCAGTCTTCCGGCGCCGGGTGATCGCTGAGGTAGGTCCGATAGGCGACCTCGTGGATGAACCCGGTTGCGGCGTCGGTGGGCCGGTCGGGGTCCGGGTCGGACAGCGCCAAGTGAAAACTGAAATTGCTGTGGCGGTCGGCGAGGTCGCGAAATTCCTCGACGTAAAAGGCATCGGCCTCGCCGCGCGCACCGTACCAATAGGACATGCGCCGCGTCGTTCCCAGCCGGTCGAGCTGATCGTGGACGATCGACCGCAGGGGCGCCATGCCGACGCCACCGCCGATGAACACCATCTCGCGGTCGGTCTGCATTGCGCCGAAATCGCCGTAGGGTCCAGCGACCTCGACGCTGTCGCCTGGGGTTAGCCCGAAGAGATAGGACGACACCAATCCCGGTGGAATGTCGTCACCGCCCGGGGGCGGTACTGCCAAGCGGATCGTCAGCACCACGCGGCCCTCATCGGCGGGGGTGTTGGCCAGCGAATAGGCGCGAGTGACCGGCGCGTCGCTATCGACTTGCAGAGCGCGCCAGCCCAATCGCCGCCAGATTTCCTCATGCGCCGGATCGACCTCGATCTGCGCGAACGCGAGCGTGTAGGGCGGGGCGGTGATCTGCACGAAGGCGCCGGGCCTGGGGTCGAAGCCCGTACCTTTGGGGAGGGCGAGAACCACCTCTTTGATCAAGGGCGCCAGCATCGTGTTGGAGACGACGGTGCAGGTGAGCGTCTCAGCGGACAGAAATTCGTCCGGCACCGTAACCTTCAACGGTGCGCGCACCACGGTTTGGCACGCCAGCCGCACGCCCTCGCGCACCTCCGTCCGGCTCAGTCGCGCCAACTCGGTCGGCAGCGGGGCCGTGACGCCTTCGGGAATGCGCACGCGGCAGAGGCCGCAGGTGCCCGCCCCGGCGCAGGCTGAGGGGATCGGCAGGCCGCCGCCCCTCAGAATCGGCAACAGTTTGTCGCCGGTATGGCCCTGATACGCGGTCGTGCCATTGACCAAGATCTCCACCGTCCGGCTCGGCGCTAAGACCGCCCGCGCGGCCATCACCGCCGCGGTGAGCACCAGAACGATGGCGGTCAAAAGCGCGGTGGAGAGCAGCACCTCGGTCATGGCAATGTCACACTGGCGAAGGCGGTGAAGCCCATCGAGATGAGCCCAGTGACGACGAAGGTGATGCCGAGCCCGCGCAGGCCTTCCGGGACATCGGCATAGCGCAGCCGCTCGCGGATCGCAGCGAGAAGGGCGATCGCCACCGCCCAGCCGATCCCGCTACCAAGCCCGAAGACGATGCTCTCGGCGAAGTCGTATTTCCGCTCGGCCATGAACAGGCTGCCGCCCAGAATCGCGCAATTCACCGTGATCAGCGGCAGATAAATCCCTAGAGCCCGGTAGAGCGTGGGCGCGTAGCGGTCGAGCGCCATTTCCAGCATCTGCACCGCCGCTGCGATCACGCCGATGAAGGCGATGAGTTTGAGGAAGGTCAGGTCGACCTCTGGCAGGCCGACCCAGGCCCAGGCGCCTTCCAGCAGCAGATGCTGGTGGATCAGGAAATTGATCGGCAGCGTCAGCGTCTGCACCACGATCATCGCCGCGGCGAGCCCAAGCGCGGTGTCGAGCCGTTTCGAGATCGCCAAATAGGTGCAGAGCCCCAGAAAATAGCTCAAGACCAAGTTGTCGGCGAAGACCGCACGCAGGAAAAGCTCGCTCATCCCTCGACCCTCGCCGAAAGGGGGTATTCATTCTCTTCAACCTGCGCCGGTCGCCAGGCTCGGATCGCCCAGATCAAAAGCCCAAGGATGAAGAACGCGCTTGGGGCGAGCAGCATCACGCCCAGGGGCTGGAACCAACCGCCGGTGTCGACGCTTGCCAGAACCTCGAAGCCGAAAAGCGTGCCGCGGCCCAAGAGTTCACGCACGAAGCCGACAATCAACAGGATCAGCGAATAGCCAAGCCCGTTGCCGAGACCGTCGAGGATGCTCGGCCCCGGCGGATTGTGCATGGCAAAGGCTTCAGCCCGGCCCAGCACCAGGCAGTTGGTGACGACGAGCGAGACGAAGATTGACAGCCGCTTTGAGATCTCGAAGGCATAGGCCTGCAGGATCAAGTCGGTGACGATGACCAAGGACGCGATGATGGTGATCTGCAGGATCAGCCTGATCTGTTTCGGCATATGGCGGCGGAGCGCGCTGATGATCCCGCTACTGGCCATCAGGACGGCCGTCAGCGCCGCCGACATGGTCAGCGCCGTGGTCATCGAGGTGGTGACCGCCAGCGCCGAGCAGATGCCGAGGATCTGCAACGTGATCGGGTTTTCGTCGATCAGCGGAGAAAGGAACTGACGCAGTCGGCGGGACATCAGAGCGCCCCCGTTCGCAAGGCTTCGAACACCTTGGCATAGCCGTTCGGGCCCATCCAGAACGCGATCATGTCCCCGACTGCGGTGCTGGTGCGGGTCGCGCCGGTGATGCCGTCGACCTCATATTCGGTGGTGCCCTGGCCGCGCACCACCGCCAGTTTAAGCGTACCGTCGTCGTCGGCCAGCTTTTTGCCCGGCCAAAGCGCCTGCCACGCCGGCGTGGCGATATTGGCACCAAGGCCCGGTGTTTCGCCCTGTTCGGTTACCACCAACCCGGCGACGGTGTTGAGATCGCCGCGCAAGGCCAGAAAGGCGCGGATCGTCGACTGGTAGCCCGCGGCGTAGATCGGCAGGATCACCAGTTCCACCTGCCGGCCGGCCTTGAGCACATGGATCTCCGCATAATTCGGCCGCCGGATGATCCCGGCGATGTCCTGATCGTCGCTGAGCTCGGTGCTGGTCTCGGGATCGGCGGCGATCGCTGCGAAATCGAAGGCTTCGAAGGCAGCTTCGGCCACAAGACCTGTCGTCAGATCGACGATTATCGTCTCCAGCGTATCCGCCCCGGTCTCGGCGAGGATATCGGCCAACCCAGGCAGGTCGGCAATCATCGCGTCGAGCTTTGCCTGGCGCTCGGCCGCCTTGTTGGCGTCGATCTGAGGCTGCAGAACGACGGCGGCGATCGAGACGGTCAGCGACGAAACCGCGGCCACCAGGAATGCCATCGCCAGCATCTTGCCGCGGCTTTCGTTCGGCAACGCCAGAAGCCGCCGCCACCAGGCGATCGGGTTAGGCTCTGCCATTGCGCGCTCTCCGTCGGGCGAGATGTGCGGCGATCGCCCCTTGGTCCACGAGCGGCGCGAAAAGGCCTGCCAGCAGCACCGCAAAGACCGCCGCCTGCGGCACCGAAGTGCCGGTCATCAAAAGCACTGTCAGCGCCCCGGCCAGGGCCCCTTGCACCCAGCGTCCGACCGGCGTCGCGGCCGCGGCGACCGGGTCGGCGACCAGGAAGACGGCGGCGAAGGCCAGCGTGCCCGACGCTGCAAGCAATGTGATCTCCAAGCCCAATGCCATGGAAGCGAGCCCCAGTGCGGCACCATATGCGGCCAGCACCGACACCGGCAGGATACCGGTCAAAAGCATCACCAGCGCCCCCGGCAGAACAGCCCAGGCGACATTGGCGCCGCTTGCGACAAATGCGGCGTTCGGCATCGACAGACTGAGAAAGGCCAATGCTACGACGCCGGGGCTCAGGAAATTGCGCCCCCAACCGCCGAAGATCAACTCGCCGATCACTGCGCCGAAACTCACCGCCAAGGCGATCTGCCAAAGCTGCACCTCGATCGGCGCAACCACCGCAACGGCGAGCGCCGTGATCGCCGAGGCCGGTGCGGGCGCGACGCCGAGGTTGACCCGAAACAGGATCTGCCAGGCGGCCACCACGGCAAGGCACAACACCAGCCGCAGCACGCCGTCGACGCCCTGGTCGAACCACAATGCCACCGCCGCCGGCAGGCCCGCCGCGACCAGAAGCCAGCCGACAGTGTCGGGGGTCCAAAGCCCGCGGATCATGGCTGCTCTTCCAAGGTGTCGAGCGCCTGGCGCAACAACGCGCCAAAATCCTTTGACCCGCCGGCGGCATAGGTGGCAAGGGCGAGGTCTTCCTCCAGAAGTGCGCGGCAGCCGAGCCGGTCGGCCGTTTCGACATCACCGACGCTCAGCGCCCGGATCAGCGGCACCACTGGCAGATCAGGTCCCAGCGCCCGGCCGAGCGCCAACGTCGGCACCACCGGCGCCGGCCGCAACGCCGCCGCATGACGCGGCCACCAGCGCCGGCCCGGCAGCCGCGGCTGGGACCGCGGCAAGACGCTGACCTGGTGGTGGCCCCGCCGCAAATGGCTCGCCTCGCGTCCCGATAGCGGCGAGCCCGAGATCACGCGCATTTGTCCGCCCCGCAGTTCATCGCGCACCAAATCGTCCAGCGACGCGCCCTCAGGCGCCTCGACCAAACGCGGATTGTTGAGGCCAGGACCACCGAGGGCGACGATGCGGGTTTCGGGCAGCACGCCCTCGGTCATCACCGAGCCCAATGCGATGACGTCCTGGGCATGGATCTGCCACACCGTTCCGCCGCGTTCATGCGGATGAAGCCGATCGATATGGGTCCCCGGCAGTCCGGCCGGGTGCGCGCCGGCAAACCGTTCGATCCGGAACTTTCCTTCAGTCTCGGCCAGCGCCGGCCCCGGACCCTGGCACACGAATACCGGCCCGTCTGACAGAAGCCGCAAGGCCCGCAATCCCACCTGGAAATACGACCGCCGCGCCGCGACGACCACGCGCGCATCGGCCGCCAGCGGGTCGGTCTCCATTGCCGTGACGAATATCGCGTTCGGTGCGGTGCCCGGCGTCGGTATGCGGCCGAACGGCCGGACGATGAGACTTGGCCACAGCCCGCAGCGCTGGACGAGCTCTGCGATGCTGTCGCGCGTCGGGACCGTGGGCGGCGTCAGCTCTCGCGCTGCCGCCCCTTCGCGTCGGATGCGCAGCACCGACAGCCGCCGTTTCGGCCCGATCTCGATCGTCTCGACCCGTCCCGCCGCGGGTGCCACGATCACCACCTCGGGGCGCTTGCGATCGCGAAACACCGGATCACCCCGCGCGACGCCATCGCCCTCGGCCACCAACACCTCTGTGCGCATGTCCCGATGATCGCCGCCAAAGACCGCCACGTTTTCGACGGCATTGCCCGGCATCACGGACTGCGCCGGCGCGCCGCCGATCACAATGTCCAAACCGCGCCGGAAATGATGGGTCATCGCGATGTCTCGATCCTGCTTGCCCGCAAGGATACGGCACCGAAGCCCGGCCACCTTGACGCAAATCAACTTTGACTCGGCGGCGCCATGGTAGGCTTATTCAGTGTTTCCGGCAGGGAGGAATACCATGAGACATTCGTTTTCATGGCTCACCGGGGCAGTGCTTGTGATCTGCATCGCAGGTCTCACCCAAGCCCAGGACCAGGCCTCAAGAGAGAATATCGTCGCGGAATGGGCATCGTCCGCCCACGCCGATGCGGCCGCCGAGGCCTTTACGCATTGGAATGACGAAGGTGAAATCCCGGACCGCTGCGCGCTGTGCCACGCAGGCGCCGGATTGCGCTCGTTCTACGGTTTCGACGGTTCGACCGCCGGAGAGGTGCCGGCGTTGCCAACCGGAGGCGTGGTCGATTGCGACACCTGCCACGTGGCCGGCGCCATGACCATTGCAGAGGTTAGGTTTCCTTCGGGCACGATGCTCTCTGCGCCGTTCGGCAACGGGACCTGCTTCACCTGCCACCAGGGGCGGCAATCGGGGCCGGGCGTGGCCACGGCGCTAGAGGGCAAGGAAGATGACACCGTCGACCCGGAAATCCGCTTCCTCAACCCGCATTACAAGGCCGCCGCGGCGACCATGCATGGCGGAGTGGCGCAAGGCATGTACGAGTATCCCGGCAAGGACTACGCCGACCTCTATGCTCATGCGCCCGAGCCGCTGTGCACCAGCTGCCACAGCCCGCATAGCTTGGAGGTGCAGACCGAGGCGCTCTGTTCGGCCTGCCACCGGGTCGACGATCCGAAAGCGATCCGCGTGTCGACGGCGGATTTCGACGGTGACGGCGACACGGCCGAGGGCATCCATGGCGAGATTGCGACGTTGCACGCCCAGCTCGGCGCGGCGATCCTCGACTACGGGCGCGACACGGCAGGCACCCCGGTGGTCTATTCGGCTGGCCGATATCCGTATTTCTTCACCGACACCGATGCGGACGGCGAAGAGGATGAAGGCGAGGCGGCCTATCCAAACCGCTATGCCAGCTGGACGCCGCGCATGCTTCGGGCGGCCTATAACTACCAATTCGTCGCCAAGGACCCCGGAGCCTATGCGCACAATCCGGACTATGTGCTGCAGGTTCTCATCGACACTTTGGAGGATCTGACCGGCAGCACCGGCTCTGCCTTGATCCGGCCCGAATAGGCCGACCGACTTCGGCAAACGTTCGATCGGTCCCGCAATGCGGGTCCCGACGGTCCGGGGGTGACATCGAGCGCGGCCGTGAAGGCCAACGCATCGTCCGATGCGAGCATCTCGTGCGGGTGACAACGTCCTCAGATCGGTGCGACCGGCCGGAGGCCGCTGAATTGGGGCGGGGTCTTGTACGATGCTAAGGCGCGCGGGTGCTGTCCCTGGCGCGACGAGTCGAGCCGCTAGAGCACCTCTTTCTTCGAGGGTACGCACAACAACCTTGGGGGCAAGACGGCCGTCATGGGCTGCTCGGTGAATTGGTTGGACGTGACAACATCGACCGCGCGCGGCGCCGATCCGATCGGGTCGGCTTTGATCTCGTAGCAGACCAGGTGGTGCTCGGGGTCGGTAAGGCCCTCGCCGTTTTTGTCCACCGGATTACAGAGCGAAACGGGCCGGATCACGACACCCTCATAGGCCGCAAACTGGTCTTTGAGCTGAACCGGCATTTCCTCGAACCGGCCGGCGGGATCGATGTCGTAGCAGGCAAAGTGCTCACCGGAGGATTGCGCGAGGGCAGGGTCGGCCAGTCCACCCGCAAGCAACGCGGTGGCCAAGAGCAGGGATGAGGGGAAACGCATCTTCGCAATCATGGTCTCTCTCCTATGGATCAAAACTGTCGGAGTTTCGGACGCTGGAAGGGTCGCGCCGGTTGGGCACGCGCCCAGGGGCTCCGATCGGCAAGGCAGGGCCGCGGCCAAGACGTCCGGATCATGCGCCCCCGGCGCCGCAGTCTCGGCGGGCCGGCCCGAACGCCGCACGACCGCCCGCCAGCGCGACGGCCGGTGGACGGAGGCGCGGAACGGCGCGCCTCCGCCCGGCTTGCGGGGAGGACATTACGGGTTGTTCGCCGCGATGATCTGCGCCACCGAGATCGCGTCGGTGATGGTGTCGACCGAGTAGATCTGCATGATGCCTTGGTTGGTCGCCGCCAGCCCGATCATGTCGGCATGCTTGGCGCCGCTCACCGCGTTCTCGAACAGAATGCCGGTCGAATGGGCGAGGGACTGGTAGAGCGTGCCCATCGCCATCGCCGGCGATTCCGCCACGACCTTGACGTTGGTCGACGTCACGGCATCGATGATTTCGGAATTCACAGCCATTGGTTTCTCCTTGTCTGGTGTGGGTGTTGGCGCCGAGAAAACCACGGCGCGGTATCAACTGGGCCCCCGCGCGGTGCAGAGCCGGAACCGCAGTCAATTCGGGGTCACATCTTCGACGCCTCCAACAGCGCGTTGAGTTGCTTTTGCTGCAGGCTCGGCTCTTCCAAGAGCCGCGTGGCGTTCTGCGACGCGGTGGTGAGGCCGACGATGAAAAAGTGCTGTAGCGCGGCCACTTCGGCGGCCATGGCGCGGGTCTGGCTCTGCGCCGAGCCGATCATCAGGCTGGCCACGGCATAGCTCGGGGCGCTTTCCATCACCATGTCCTGGGTCAGCGCGGTGCTGCCGAAATCGGCCTGCTCGGCGCGCGGCCAGCCGGTCGGCAGAGCGGCAGTCGGGGTGTCTTTGTCGGCCATGGCGTCGGGTCCTTTCGGCTAGGGCTTGATCATCTTGCTTTGCCGCGAGAGCGCGGCCTTCATGCGCTCGTCGAGCGTGCGTTCCATGCGCTGGATCAGGCTTTGGGCGAAGGCGTCGGCATCGGCCGTCGGTTCGTCGACCAGCGGCTGGGCCGGCGTCAGCCAGGGGTTGCTGGCGATCTGGCGCAGCCGTTCCAAGAGCGGCTGGATTTCCTGGATCACCTCGCGCACCACCATCGGCGCGATGCGTTCGGCCAGGCGGAGCTCTTCGGGCGCAAGCGGCGGCGGGGCGGGCTGCGGTCGCGGCGGAACCGGCGGTTCTGGCGGCGGCGGCGCGACGGGTTCGGCGATGTCGGGGGCGTGGTCCATGTCGGCATGCTCCAGCTTGTCGACGATCAGGTTCGTGGTCTCGATCAGGTGCGCGGTGTCGCCCTTGATCTGGTTGACCACGCGCATGGTCTTGCGGTGCTGGTCCTGCAGCGTCTCTTGGATCGTTTCTTTTTTGATCGGGGTCTTGGCCATGGCGGGACTCCGGCGCGGGCGAGAAGCTGGGGACGACGGTCAGATCAGGTTGTCGCGTTCGGTGGCGGGCGGCGGTTGCGGCGGGGGCAGGGCGCCCTGGTTCTGCTGCTGCAGGCCGACATAGATGTTGAGGATGCCGCCGGTGCCGCCGATCAGCACGCCGGCGGCGCCGACCGAGCCGCTGACCACGCTGCCGAGGCCCGCGACCGCCAAGAGCCCGCCGGTCACGCCGGTGACGGTCCCGACGGCAACCAGCGTCAAAGCGATGATCCGCTTGGTGCGCGGCTGCAGCTGCGGCAGGCCGACGGCCATCTCGGCGATGTCGGCGGTGGGTAGCGGCCAGAGATCCATCGCCGCCAGAATCTCAGCGCCCAGCACCGATATCAGACTGCTCGATTTGAAATTCAGCCGGTTGGCGATCTCTTGCGCCTGTGCCGCGCTAAGGCCGTCGATCAGGACCTCGGTCTTGAAGGTGCGGAACTCGGGCTCGCCTGCGGGCGTGGGGCGGATAGTGACGTTGAGCTTGACGATGCCGCTCCGCGGCAGTTCGATCTGCAATAGGCCGCTTTGCCCTGTGCCCTTGGTCAGCTCGGGCAGCGTCGCGAAGGGGACGAAGCGGCTGTTGACATAGGCCTCGGCCTGGCCGTCCTTGGCCTGGCCGACCTGCAGCAGCAGCACGAAGACGCCCGGTTCGGTCAGCCCACCCTCGACGGCGAAGGCGGTGTATTTGCTTTTGTCGACCACCTCGACCTGGCGAAACGTCGGCTGGAACCCCGCGACCGGCGTGGCGACCAGCATAACGTCCTGGCTTGGTGTGTCCGCCTCGGGCGCGCCGGCAAGCAGGACGGCGTGCTGACCGGTCTTGCTGCGCGTCTCGGGCAGTTGCGTGGCGAAGAAGTTGGTTTCCCATTGGGCGGGGTCGGGATGGCCGAGCTGGATCGCGGGCTTGAAGCTCTCTGCGAAATCCTCGGTCTTGGAGCGTGCCTGTGCCATCTACTTGTCCCCCTGCAGGATCACGGCCGTCTCGGCGATCGATTTGTGGAACTCGGTCAGACTGGTCATGAAGCCCTCGATGGCCTGAATACTGTTGGCGCCGGCAGAACCGACCGGCGGCGTGCAAGCAGGCGGCGGGCAGCTGCCGGTGGACCCGGTCTGTCCGGTGCCGTGCGGTGGCGGCGCGCCGGTGCCGGAGTGCGCAGGGGGCTGCGCCTTGGGTCCGGTCTCGCCCTTGTCGGTGCCGGTGTCGGACCCGTCCGCGCCGTTGGCGGTGTCGCCGGCCCCGGAAGAACTGCCCGAGCCGCCGTCGCCGGCGCCGCTCGCGCCCCTGTCGTTGGTCCCGCCGTTTCCTGTGCCGTCGGTCCCGTCGCTGCTGCCATTGCCCGTACCGCCGGCCGTGCCTTCGCCAGTGTCGCCGTTCGATCCCTGCGCCCCGCCGACCGCCGTCTTCCCATTCGCCGCCGAGGCCATCGCCGCGGCCACCGCGGCGTCAAGCGCAGGCTTGGTGACCACGTCCGTGCCGCCCGGCCCGCCGGTCTGACCCGTGCCACCGTCGCTGCCCAGCATCTCGGCCAAGGCCTTGGCCAGCGCCGCCAAAAGGATCTGTTCGGCCCCCTGCAGGAAGGCGCGTGCATCCTCCAGCGCCATGGCGCCGACCTGCGCCACATAGGGCCCCATGAAGGTCACCTTGCCCTGCTTGGGCGGATCCAACACCTCGGCATTGATGAACTGAACCGTCTCTTCGGCGGGCGTTGAAGCCTGCGCGGACGAGCCTGACGTGCCCGAGCCGGACGCGGCCAGGGCCTGCGGCGTCGAGCGGGCGCCGCGCGCCGCGCCCAGCCGGGACGAGGCGAAGGTGGCGTTGTGCGGGATCTTCGACACGGGGTCAGCTCCTCATCGGGGCGGCGGTAGAGACTCAACCGCCGTTGATGGTGGCGATTGCCTTCGACACGATTGCCGGGTTCAGCGCACTTAGGCTGGTCTGGGCGGTGTTGGCGTTGTTGATCGCGATGCCGGCGGCCTGGGCGGCAACCTGGTAGAGCGTCGCCATCGCCTGGGCCGGCGATTCGGCGACCACCTTGACGTTGGTCTGCGTCACGGCATCGGTGATCTGTGGGTTCACGACCGTTTCGTTTGCCATGGCTCAATCCCGGTTTTGAAGCGCTTGTCTTGAATGACGCAGGCCGGCGCGGTTTGTGACGGTGGCGGCGGCGATCATTGCTCGGCCCAGACCTTCAGCTTGCCGCGCAGGGTGCGGATTTTTTGCCGTGCGTTGGCCTCGCTGATGCCCAAGCGCCGCGAGATTTCGGCAAACGGCATCTCGTCGATGAAGCGCATGTGAAAGAGGTCGCGATAGACCGGCGGAAGGGTGCGCAGGAAGTCTTGAATGTCGGCCAGGGTCTGCTTGGCGATATAACTGCGTTCGGCATCCGGCAGGTCGGTCAGGTCGACCGGTCGCCCGCCGTGTTCGCTGTATTCGTCCGCCTCGTAGAATACCCGTTCATTGAGTCGCCGATGCGCGTCGATATGGACCTGCATCATCGACACCAGCATCAGGCCGACGAAACTGGTGATCTCGCGTTCGAGCCGCAAATAGTTCAGAACTTTGACTGTAGCCTGCGACAGCAGATCTTCAGGCTCCTGCGGGCTGCCGGCCGCCAGGCGACGCGCGCGCCCCATCAGAACGCCGTAATGCTCTGCCCATTGTGCTCCGAAATCGACTTGGTCACTATCTACAGACTCAATGACTGTCTGATATGACACAACACTCCCCCCAGAATGACTTTCTGGTAAAGACGCAGCGCCAAGTTGAGTGTGACGAGCTAAACCGTGATTATTTCGCCGTTAGGTAGATAACCGCATAAATTCAATTCGTTCGAGACGCGCTACGGGGCTAGCTTAAGCCGAATGCAGAGCGAAATTGTCACTTCTCGCGCCAGCTGCACTCAACCGTTTGGCCAAGGGACGCCGGAAATCGTCTTTTCGCGGCGGCAGAGGTCGCATTCTTGCTATCGCGGGCCGTGGCGATTGCGCAGCGTGGGCCTGCGAGGAAACGGGAGCGCGGCGCGGTGCAGTTCGGATTGAGCCAAGAGCAGGAGATGATCGTCTCGACTGTACGCAGCTTCGTCGAGGCCGAGATCTATCCGCACGAGGCCGAGGTCGAACGCACCGGTGCCGTCCCGCCCGATGTGGCCGCCGAGATCAAGCGCAAGACCATCGAGCTTGGGTTTTACGCCTGCAACTTCCCCGAAGAGGTCGGCGGCGCGGGGCTGAGCCACCTCGACTTCGCCCTGGTCGAGCGCGAACTCGGCCGCGGGTCGATGGCGCTGACGCATTTCTTCGGCCGGCCGCAGAACATCCTGATGGCCTGCGAAGGTGAGCAGCGTGAGCGCTATCTGCTGCCGGCGGTGCGCGGCGAAAGGATGGATGCGCTGGCGATGACAGAACCCGAGGCGGGCTCGGACGTGCGGGGGATGAAATGTACCGCCGTACGGCAGGGCGGCGATTGGGTCGTCAACGGCAGCAAACACTTCATCTCCGGCGCGGATCACGCTGATTTCTTTATTGTTTTCATCGCCACCGGGGTGGACGAGACGGACAAGGGTCCGAAGAAACGCATCACGGCGTTTCTGGTCGACCGCGGCCATCCGGGGTTCGAGGTGCGCGATGGGTACAAGTCCGTCAGCCATCGCGGCTACAAGAACTGCATCCTGGAGTTCACCGATTGCCGACTGCCCGACGCTCAGGTTCTGGGTGAAGTGGACGGCGGCTTTGCGGTGATGAACGAATGGCTTTACGCCACGCGGATCACCGTGGCGACGATGTCCGTCGGCCGGGCGCGGCGTTGTTTCGACTATGCGTTGAGCTACGCCGCCGAGCGGCGGCAATTCGGCCAGCAGATCGGCAAGTTCCAGGGCGTCAGCTTTCAGATCGCCGACATGATCACCGAGATCGACGCCGCCGACTGGCTGACGCTGGCCGCGGCCTGGCGGCTCGATCAGAACCTGCCGGCCAATCGCGAGATCGCCAGCGCCAAGCTCTATGCCTCCGAGATGCTGGCGCGGGTGACGGACGCGACGCTGCAGGTCTTCGGCGGCATGGGGCTGATGGACGATTTTCCCATCGAACGGTTCTGGCGCGATGCGCGGGTCGAGCGGATCTGGGACGGCACGTCGGAGATCCAGCGCCACATCATCAGCCGCGA
>JASJCA010000071.1 GCA_030066215.1 Rhodobacter sp.
ATCAGCGCGGGAATATCGGTCAAATCCTTCAACGCTCGCTCTCCTTTCGCGGGCCCAAATCCTCGGGGAGGATTTGGCAGCAGACTTTCGGTGAAAGTCTGCCCCCTTGCGCCTAGGTCGCCATGTCGTCCCGGTGGACCAAGGCGGCCCGGCCGGGATAGCCCAGAATCGCCTCTATGTCACCCGAGCGGCGCCCCCGGATCGCTGCCGCTTCGTCCGAGGGATAGCGTGCCAGCCCTTTGCCGAGCACGCCATCGGGCCCCGAGATCGTCACCGGATCGCCGCGCCCGAAGCGGCCGCTGACGTCGGTCACGCCGGCCGGCAACAACGACTTGCCTTGCGCCAGCGCCCGCGCCGCACCAGCATCGACGGTAATCTCTCCTTTCGGTTTCATCGATGCGATCCAGCGTTTGCGCGCGGCCTGCGGGTCGCCTTGCGCTGCGAACCAGGTGGCCGGCGCGCCCGCCGCCAAGGCCGTAAGCGGTCGCAATGCCGAGCCTTCGGTGATCGCCATGGCACAGCCCGCCCCGGTGGCGGTCTTGGCGGCCATCAGCTTGGTCTTCATGCCGCCCTTCGACAGGCCGGAGCCTTCGTCGCCCGCCATCGCCTCGATGTCAGGCGTGATTCGCTCAATCCAGTCATAGCGTCGCGCATCCGGATCGCTTCGCGGGTCCGCGGAGTAAAACCCGTCCACGTCGGACAAGAGCACAAGCACATCCGCCCCGACGGTCACTGCAATTTGCGCGGCCAGCCGGTCGTTGTCGCCGAACCGGATCTCGTCGGTGGCCACCGTGTCGTTCTCATTGACGATCGGCACCGTGCCGAGCCGCAAAAGCTGCTCCAACGTGGCACGCGAGTTGAGGTAGCGGCGCCGGTCCTCGGTGTCTTCCAACGTCACCAGCACCTGCGCAGTGGTCAGACCATGTGGCGCCAGGGCCTCTTCATAGGCGCGCGCGAGGCGGATTTGCCCCACCGCCGCCGCCGCCTGGGATTGCTCCAACGGCAAGGTCCCACCCGCAAGCCCCAAGGCTCCACGCCCCAACGCGATAGAGCCCGATGAGACCAAGATAACATCGGCACCCCTACCCTTTGCCGCCGCCACATCCTCTGCCAACGCCCGCAGCCAGTCGGCACGCAAGTCACCGGTCGCCCGGTCTACAAGCAGCGCTGAACCGATCTTGACGACGAGGCGTTTGGCCGTGCTCAGGGATGCCATGGCTCGGGTTCCGCTTCTGCTGCATGAGCCGCTGCCCGGTTCGCGTCGATCTCAGCCCGCACCGCACGCAACACTTGCGTCAGCCCCTCGCGACTGACACCGGACATCAACAGCACCGGACCGCCTGCCGCCGCCTCGAGGGCCGCCGCCTTCTCTGCCCGTTCCGCGTCGTCCAGGGCATCGATCTTGTTCAACGCCGTCACCCGCGGCTTGTCGGCCAGGTGCCCGCCATAGGCCTCGAGCTCGTGGATGATCGTGCGATAGTCCACGGTCACGTCATCCGCCGTGCCATCGACAAGGTGCAACAGCACCGCGCAGCGTTCCACATGGCCGAGAAATCGGTCGCCGACGCCCTTTCCTTCATGCGCCCCAGTGATCAGTCCGGGGATGTCGGCGATGACGAACTCGGTCTCGTCGACGCCGACCACGCCCAAGTTGGGGTGCAGGGTGGTGAACGGGTAGTCGGCGATCTTCGGCCGGGCGTTCGAGGTCGCAGCCAAGAACGTCGACTTGCCTGCGTTGGGCAACCCCAGAAGCCCGGCATCGGCGATGAGTTTCAGCCGGAGCCAAAGTGCGCGCTCGACGCCGTCCTGGCCGGGGTTGGCGATACGCGGGGCTTGGTTGGTCGACGTTTTGAAATGCAGATTCCCGAAACCGCCATTGCCGCCCTTGGCCAAGAGCACACGCTGGCCCACCTCGGTGAGGTCGGCAATCACCGTGTCCTGATCCTCTTCCAGCACCTCGGTCCCGACCGGCACCCGCAACACGACATCGTCGCCCGCCCGGCCCGAGCGCTGTTTGCCCATGCCGCCCTGGCCGTTCTTGGCGAAAAAATGCTGCTGATAGCGGAAGTCAATCAGGGTGTTCAGCCCATCCACCGCCTCGGCCCAGACATCGCCACCCCTGCCCCCGTCGCCGCCGTCCGGGCCGCCATATTCGACGTACTTCTCTCGACGGAAGCTGATGCAGCCGTTACCGCCAGCGCCAGAGCGGATATGGACTTTTGCGAGATCGAGGAATTTCATGGGCACATTCCTAGCGAATAGGTCCCTGGCCGCTCAATCGAGTTTTCGCAGGTAAGTCCATGTGGAGACCAAGGCATTGCGGGCGACCGAAAACGCCTCTGCGTCGCCGATGAACTCGAACCCGGCATGGATCAGAACCCGCGCCGAAGCCGGATTGTCCTGAAAGACCGAACCGAACAGCGTCCGCGACCGATGCGGATTGGCGGCGACGATGGCCTCGACCGCCTCCGAGGCGATGCCGGTGTTCCAAAACGCCGGCGCGACCCAGTAGCCGATTTCGGATTGATCGCGGTCCATGCGTTCAAGCCCAAGCACGCCCAAAAGCTCGCCCTGGCCAGAAGCGGTGCCGTCGATCACCCAAGTATCTTCGGACCGGTCCGGAGCCGCGGCGCGGTCAATGAATGCCTCGGTCGCACCGGGCGGCAAGGGATGGGGGATCGAGGTCGTGGCACGGGCCACGCGTTCATCGCCAGCATAGAGCTGCAACAACCCCGCGTCCGAGGTGCGTACCGGGCGCAGGGCGAACCGCTCGGTCTCGATCACCGGCTGGTCGTTTGCATTGTCGAACATCATATTCCTCCTCCCAAGAACAGAACAAACACGACGCTGGCGACGGTCAGCACCGCCAACGTCCACATCAGGTATGCCTCGCCCGGATGCCCGGCGAGCGTTGCGGCGATCCGGTCGCCGCCGAAAGTCCAAAGCGGGTGGCAGACCGTCTGCACGGCAAACAGAACCGCCGCGATCACCGCCGTGGCCTGCAAGGCCGTGGCGCCGGGCCCGACGAAGTTGGTGAAGCCTGCGGTGATCATTGCCCAGGCCTTGGGGTTCAACGGGTGCACGATCAGCCCCGCCAGAAACCCCGGTGCCTGCGTCTCTGCTACGCCGGGCCTCAGACGCAGATTGGCTATCTTCCAGGCGAGCCAGCAGATATAGGCGGCCGAGGCGTATTTTAGCACCGTGAACACCCAAGGTGCCGTTTGCGCCAGCTCCATCAGTCCGAACCCGACCGGCCAGATGATCAACTGCTTGCCGAACAGGACACCCAGCATGAACGGCAGCGCCGCAGCAAAGCCATAGCGTGCCCCGGTCGCCAGCATCGCCATGTTGGCGGGCCCCGGCGTACCGACCTGGCTGGCGGCGAAAACCGCGAAAGAGGCGACGGCGACGCTCATGCCGCCACCACGTCCCGGAACTCATGCGCCAAGAGCCCCATGATCACGTCATCCTGCCAGACACCCGACACGTGGGCTGCCTGCCGTTCGCGCCCCTCTTCGACGAACCCAAGTTTGCGATAGGCCGCCAGGGCGCGGCCGTTCGTGGCCAGGACGCGCACCGAAAGCCGGTGCAAATCAAGCGCGCCAAAGGCATACCGCGCCACAAGGCGCATGGCCTCGGTCCCAAGGCCCTGGCCCAGCAGCGATGCATCCAGAATGCCGATGGCCAGGCTCGCTCGCCGATCCTGCGCATTCAGCGAATGCAACCGGACGGACCCGATCAGTCGCATATCCAGTTCGATGATCCAAGCATACGGCTCCGCCTTCTGCGCGGCGACCCAGTCGCGGGCCTGAGCCGCGGTCAGTTCCGTGCTGCCCGTCGCCGCGCCGCCAAAGAGCCGGATGATATCGGGATCTTTGCCAAGCGCCCTGCGCCCCGCGGCGTCTTCGTCGCGGGGACGTCTCAGCAGGACCCGCCTGCCGTGCAGCGTCATTGTCTCATGCGGCATATCGACCGCTCCTGAAACGAGAAAGGGGACCGGCGGTCTCGCCGATCCCCCTGAATGTCTTAGCCCTGAGGTGTCGGCTTACTCGGCGGCCTCCTGCGTCGGAAGTACCGAAATGAAGGTGCGGCCTTTGAGACCTTTGTGGAAGGTCACGTGGCCTTCGACGGTGGCAAAGATCGTGTGGTCCTTGCCCATGCCAACGCCCTCGCCCGGCCACCACTTGGTGCCGCGCTGGCGGGCGATGATGTTGCCCGGAATGGCGTGCTGGCCGCCGAAGAGCTTGATGCCGAGCCGCCGCCCCGCGCTGTCGCGGCCGTTGCGGCTGGACCCACCTGCTTTTTTGTGCGCCATAGCGTTCGCTCCTTACTTGCCAGCCAGCTCTTTGGCCTGTTCGATCCAGCCCTCGCGCTCGATCCGGCCCTTGAACGACAGCTTCTCGTCCATAGCAGCGACGTCGTCCTCGGTCCAGGCGGCGATCTGGGCGAAGGTCGTCACCCCGGCCTCGTGCAGCTTCTTTTCCAGCGCCGGGCCGACGCCCGACAGCTGTTTCAAGTCGTCGCCACCCTCTGCCTTTGCGGGTTTGGCCTTTGCAGCGGGCTTCTCGGCCTTTGCCTCGGCAGCCGGCTTTTCCGCCTTGGCTGGCTTTTCGGCTTTCGCCGGCTTCTCGGCCTTGGCCTTCTCGGGCGCAGCGGTCGCCACCGCGGCAGCGGAAACCGAGCCCGCGCCCACGGCCGCCTTCACGCCCGACTTGTCGGCGCCCTTTTCCAGGATCTCGGTCACCCGCAGCAAAGTCAGTTGTTGACGGTGCCCCTTGGTGCGCTTCGACGAATGCTTGCGCCGGCGCTTGACGAAATGGATGACCTTGTCGCCCTTGATCTGGTCGAGCACCTCGGCCTGCACGCCCGCGCCGTCGACCATCGGCGTGCCGATCGTGTCGCCCACCATCAGAATGTCGTTGAATTGCACGGTTTCACCCGCATCCGCAGCCAGCTTTTCGACCCGAAGCACGTCGCCCGAGGTCACCTTGTACTGCTTGCCGCCGGTCTTCAGGACCGCAAACATCTTGTCTTCCTTCTCTTCCGCGTCCTTTGGCCCCTCACAACGAGGCGTTCCGGGCTTGATCAAGCCGCCGCGAACAGCGCGCCCATAGGCGGATTTCACTCGGTCTTCCGGCACGGCCGCCGGAAGAGCCGCGCTTATGAGCGACAAAGGCAGTTGCGTCAAGCCTTCAGTGGATCGCAGGGCGCATATGATGATTTTGATCTGGTACGGCGCGCGCCGCTTCATTAAACCGGCACCCGCCACTGGCGAGGACGACATGGCCGACACGATCCTGGAACGCTGCGAAGACCGCGGCCTGCGCATGACCGATCAGCGCCGGGTGATCGCCAGCGTCCTGCAGGACAGCGCCGATCATCCGGATGTCGAAGAGCTTTATGCGCGCGCCAGCGCCCAGGACCCGCGGATTTCCATTGCCACGGTCTATCGAACGGTGAAGCTGTTCGAAGAGGCCGGGATCCTGGAAAAGCTCGAATTCGGTGATGGCCGCGCCCGCTATGAAGACGCCGAACGTGACCACCACGACCATCTGATCGATCTCAATTCCGGCGAGGTCATCGAATTCGTCGACGCCGAAATCGAGGCGTTGCAGGAACGGATCGCAGAAAAGCTGGGCTACCGCCTGAAAGGTCACCGGCTGGAGCTCTACGGCGTGCCGATCCGAAAAGACGCCGGCCGCTGATACCGACGCCTTCACGGCGGTCCGAGGTTACCTGACAGCGCCGAGCCTGGCGCCAGTCACTCTGCGACCATCACCATCGCGTGGCCCGAGACGCCGACGATACCGTTGTCGTCGACTGCACCGATCTGCAGCATGTGCATGCCGGTCCGTTCCGGCGTGAAGCTCAAGGTGTGCGGCCCCGGGCCCTCGGCGCTGTCGACCGGCGGGAAGCCGTCCGACTCGACGAGGTTGAACCCGGTCGCCACCACGTCGCCCTCTTTGACGTAGAGCGCCACCTCGGTGATGTCGCGGGCAAAGGCCGCGGCGACCTCGACCGAGACGTCGACCGGCGCGCCCAGCTTGACCACGTCACCGGAGACGGGGCTGAGGATGACCGCATTCGGCGGGATGTTCTCGCTGACCAAGACCCTGGTCCGGCGTTCGGTGATCTCGCCGTTTTCGTCGATGGCGCGGGTGACGATGGCGTGGACACCGGGCGCGTCGAAACTCAGCGTCTCGGTCAGGCCCTCGACACCTTCGACATCGGCGACCGGCTCGCCGTCGAGTTCCAGCGACAGCGCGCGCAGCGCACCGCCGTCACCGGCCCTGCTGATCCGAACGTTCAGGGGCTCGCCCACCGACAGATGCGGTACCGCGGGGACCGGCGCGGCCGCCTCCACCGGCAAGCCCGGACCCTCGGGCGAGAGCTCGATGCTGAGATCGGCGATCTCGACCAGCGCGTCCTGCGCCTCGCGGTTCTTCAGCGCCTGCAGGATGTCCAGCGTGAACCGCACGCCGCCGACCTCGACCGCCGCCTCGCCCCGCGTGCCGAAGAACGCCGCGGGCAGATCGAGGCGCTGCTCGAGGTCGTAGTGGAACGGTTCGACCAAAAGCTCACGCGGCGGCTCTTTGTCCTGCAGATCGACGCGCAGCTCTGCGGTGATCGCCTCGCCGGGCTTCATTGGCAACGAAAACCGCGGCGCCTTGCCGGCGATCTGCAGCAGCACCTGCCCGGTCGCGTCGTCGCGCACGACCTCGAAATCCTCGATCCTCGCGCCCCGCTCTCGCAGCCGCTCGACCACTTCTTTGGGCAGCGCCAGGCTGACGCGGGCGAATTCCGGCAGCAGGAATTGCCGCTTTTCGGTGCGGTCCCATAGCAGGATCTCGAAGATCGCCTCGCGGCCGAAGATGTTGCGGATCGTCGTGCCGGTGACCAGGCGCAGCAGCGCGGGATCCAAGACGTTGTCGACGATCGTCACGTTTTTCCAGGCGATGTTGTTGTTGTTGCGCGTGTTAGTGCCCACGCTCATGCCTTCCGCAAAGGTCATACCGAACGGCGCCGCGGTTTGGGTTTCGATCCGCGCGAGCAGGCAGAAATGCCCCGCTTGTCCAGCGCAGTTGTAGTTGTTCACGTTCGGCGGGTACCAGGGCACCTCGATCACCACCGATTGCCCGGGCTGCAGGACGGGGATGTTCAGCGGCGCAGTGTCATAGATCGGCGGAAACACGATCGAGGGGTGTTTCGCCGTTTTGTTGCTCGCCGCGCCGCTCCAGGGCGGAATACCGCTGCCGCCGCTCCAGGGGTTCATGTTGGCGTTGATGCGCGAATGCGACGAATCCGAGCCGTAGACCGCCACCGGGTCGATCCGCGCCGGGTCGGCGTTCTGGCGCTGCCAATTGGCCCATTGCCGGTCGACATTGGTGTGCAGCATGAAGAAGAACGGGTCCTCGGCTGCCGTCGACAGCGAGCTGATCTGGCCCGTGCTGCCCGAGAAGCCGCCGATATAGCCATGGGCGCAGTCGTGGTTCGGCGCGCCTTCGATGTCGTCGGCCAAGGGCGGATAACTGCCGTTGGCATTGAGCGTTGCGTCCGACTCGAAGAGCGAGGCGTCGCAGGTTAGCACACCACCGAAGGTGAACGAGCCGCCCACGTTGCGGGTCAGAGTCGGAGGGCGCAATGGCACCAAGGGCGCCGCAACCGTGCCGTTGCCGGTTCCCATGAAGCTTGTGTTGAAGAGGTTGGGACCGATGCGGGGGTCCTCGGTGAAATCCCAATAGAGCAACGTCACCAGCGGGTTCGCCTCGCGCAGGCGCTCCTCGTAGCGGTTCATCATCTCGCGGTGCCAGGGCAGGAAGGCCGGGTTGCCGTGTTCGGGATTGGGGCTTTGGTGCACCGTGTTCTGCTTGCGGAAATACTGGGTACCGTCGGAATACTGGTAGGCCGCATCGCTGCCGATTGCGATCAGCGCATCGCGGTAGGCGTTGCGCACAGCGGCGCTGACGGTTTTGGCGTTGCGCCGCGGTTTGCTGATCTCGATCCCGAGCAGCCGGTCGGCGCCGCAAGTCATGCCGACATTGTCGACCCAGCTCGCCGGCCAGCTCAGCCCGGTGCTGGCCTTGGCCTGGTAGAGCCGCAGTCTCTCGGTCCCGGTCGAAGGTTGATCGCCGCGGTTTTGCACTCGCACGTAGACGTAATTCGGTCGGCTGGTCTTGCTGTCGCGATATTCCGGGTTCTCGTGCGGCAGCGGCGTCCAGGGCGGCGCGGCGGTCGAAAACGGATAGGGCGCGAAGTTCGGATCGGGATCGTTACGCACCCAGATGTCGGGGCTCAGGTAAACCGGGCCTGGCCCGGTATAGGGTTCTGCACCGGCATCGGTGATCGTATCGCGGATGAAAAGGTCAGGGTCCGCAAGGCAGGCGGTAGAGCCAAGGATACCCATCATCGCCAGGGCGCATCCGTGGCGCAGTCTCGGGGCAAGATCGAACATCTTGATTCTCCTCAAATGGATATATGAACGCGTTGTACAAATGCAGCGGCGCTAACGGCCAACCTCAGTGTATCTTGAAGCGGCGTGACCCGACAACTGCAATCTAGGGTGTTCCCGGCCAAGCGCCGCCGTCGCCGAAATCTCGGCCCATCGTTCGCCCGACCGCCGGTTCCCAAAGCGAACACAAAAAACCCCATGCCAAGGCACCCCGACACAGCGCCGCCCTCAAGCGCGGTTTCGCCGAACCGGACGCCGGTGCTTTCTTCGGAACTGGCTCGACTGCGGCTAGCCGCGTTTCAACCCGGCATAGTGGACCCGCACGTTTTCACGCCAGCCGCCCAAAGCGTCAATTTCCACCTTGTTGCCGTCTTTGCCGCGGATATCCCGGCGCCGCTCGGCCGCATCGAAATCGGAATATAGGCACAAAAGGTCGGGAAAGAGCGATCGCAAGCCTTCAGCGCTATAGCGCCAATAGTCGATCGGACAGGGATGGTAGCGCCACGAGAACAGGGTGGAATGCACGGTCACCCCGCCAGGCCGCAATATCCGCTGGATTTCTGCACCGGCAAGCCAAGGCTTGGCGATATGTTCGAAAACGTCGAGGCTAAAGATGAAGTCGATGCTTTCCGACTCGATCTGCGGGCATTCGGTGATGTCGCCTACCATGACCTTTGTTTTCGCGCCGGGAGCCCCGTCCAGGTCCAGCGCGTAGTATTCGAAGCCAGGGAATGCCTTGTCGCGCGGGTTCCGGCGGCCGCCGATTTCCAGCATCTTGCCGCCGCGGAGATTTGCCGACGCCAAGGCGTCGCTGGCCACCTTTTTCACCCGCTCCCAACGCAGCGGTCCGTCGGACCACTCTTTGGCCAGCGCCTCGAGCCCGCTGATTTGGTCAAACGCCTCCCGGCCCACGACCAGATCTGGGTCGCGAAACCCCTTCATCGCCGCTTTTATCCGTCTTTTCAGTTCCATCACCGACTATCCCTGTCAATCGCGCGGTTTCCTAATGGCAATCCGGCCCCGCAGCAAGACCGCTGATGATGCCTCTCCGTCGGCGGCCTTGCCTCGTTCGGAGAAGGTCGATCGACCCGGTCGGCGGTTTCTTTCTAACCCAAGGTGTTCTTTGTCGCCGATGCGCACCATTGGCCCGGTATGAGTTACACGCGGAGGCCCGACGCGACGCGCAATTTCCACCCTTAATCCTGTGACCGCGGCCTGTTATAGCGGCGCAAGCCCTCAGCCCCGGAGCCTGCCCCATGAGCACCATCATCGACATCCATGCCCGCGAAATCCTCGACAGCCGCGGCAATCCAACAGTCGAAGTCGACGTGATCCTTGAAGACGGCACGATGGGCCGCGCCGCCGTGCCTTCGGGCGCCTCGACCGGCGCGCACGAGGCGGTGGAACGGCGCGACGGCGACGCGCGCTACGGCGGCAAGGGCGTGCTCGAGGCCGTGGCCGCGGTCAACGGCGAGATTGCCGAGGCTCTGATCGGATCGGACGCCACCGAGCAAGAGGCGCTCGACGCCGCTATGATCGAACTCGACGGGACTGCAAACAAGGGGCGGCTCGGTGCCAACGCGATTCTCGGCGTGTCGCTTGCGTCGGCCAAGGCGGCAGCGGAGTTTTCGGCGCAACCGCTCTACCGCTATGTCGGCGGCACCTCGGCGCGCATCCTGCCGGTGCCGATGATGAACATCATCAATGGCGGCGAGCATGCCGACAATCCGATCGACATCCAGGAATTCATGATCATGCCCGTCTCGGCGCCGAATATCCGTGACGCAGTGCGCATGGGGTCCGAGGTGTTCCACACGCTGAAAAAAGAACTCAGCACCGCCGGCCTCGCCACTGGCGTCGGCGACGAGGGCGGCTTTGCGCCGAACCTGTCGTCGACCCGCGACGCTCTCGACTTCATCCTCCGAAGTGTCGAGAAAGCGGGCTATCAGCCCGGCGACGACATTGTGCTGGCGCTTGATTGCGCCGCTACAGAATACTTTAAGGACGGCCAGTATGTGCTTGCGGGAGAGGACAAATCTCTGAACTCGGACGAAAACGTCGCGTATCTCGAAGCGTTGGCCGCCGACTACCCGATCCTGTCGATCGAGGACGGCTGTTCAGAAGATGACTGGGACGGCTGGGTCGCCCTGACCGAAGCCTTGGGCGGCAAGATCCAGCTCGTGGGCGACGACCTCTTCGTCACCAACCCCGAGCGTCTCGCCGACGGCATCGCCAAGAGCGCCGCCAACTCTCTGCTGGTAAAAGTCAACCAAATCGGGACGTTGTCGGAGACTCTTAAGGCGGTCGACATGGCCCACCGCGCCCGGTTCACCTGCGTGATGTCGCACCGCTCGGGCGAGACCGAGGACGCCACCATCGCCGACCTCGCCGTCGCCACCAATTGCGGCCAGATCAAAACCGGCTCGCTGGCCCGCTCGGACCGGCTGGCGAAATACAACCAGTTGATCCGGATCGAGGAGATGCTCGGCGAGACCGCGCAGTACGCCGGCACGTCAATCCTGCGCTGACCGCGCGGCGGCCCGGACCCTCGAAGGGGGCCCTGCTCGGATCACTTCCGGGCGGCTATGCGCGACATAGCCGACTGGAACTGCGCCTCGGTCAACGCCGGATTCGCCGATTTCAGACATCCGTAGAGTTCTTCGCGGATTTCAGCGCGCTCTGTGTCGCTCGGTGGCTCGGAGGCGTTCGCCCGGTTCAACTGACCGAAACAGGTCCGCATGTCGTTCCGGCCGACGCCGAGGTCCACCATCACCTGCCGCATCATTGCGCGGTCCGGGCGCTGCCCTGCCGATTGCGCCTCTACCGCCGGCGCTGCCATGGCCAAGGCCGCGCCAATTACCATAGTCCTGTGCATTTTCATTCTCCCGTTCGCGTGCCGGAGACCCTTCAACGGCGCATACGCCGATATCCGTCGCTCTTAGCGCACGGAAATCACGACAAGGTGACGCCCAAGCAACCTGGCATGTCGTGGCGCCCGGGCAAGCGCCGAAACGCGGCTTGCAACCCTGGTCTCACGCGCCCAACTTGCGGACATGGACCGCATCGAAATCCGCCTGGCCGATCCCGGCGACATGCCCGCCATCCGTGGGCTGTGCCGCGACTATCGCGCGCTTCTGGCGTCGCGAGTTGCAGCGGGCTCGGAGATCTTGGAAAGTTATTACAAGGCAGAGACTTACGAGGACCTCCTCAATCGATTGCCCAGCCTGCATGCCCGCCCCGATGGCGCGATTTTCGCCGGTGCGGTTGACGGCGAAGTAACCGCCTGCGGCATGACCCATCGCATCGACGCCACCATCTGCGAGATCAAGCGGGTCTTCGTCGCCGACAGCGCCCGGGGGCTGGGCCTCGGCAAGCGCCTGTTCCAGGCCGCCATGGACCAGGCCAGGGCCGACGGCTACGCCCGCATGGTGCTCGACACGATGCGGGTGCTGCCGGAGGCCATCGCGCTCTACCAAACGCTTGGCTTTACCGAGGCCGCGCCGTTCTACGACCTCGACCCCCGCTTCGCCGACGAGATCCTGTTCTTCGGAATCGACCTGTGACCGGCGGCTCGGCGCTCTACACCGATCCGTCGCTCGCCGGGCTCTACGACAGCCGCAATCCTTGGGGCGCCGATTTCGATTTCTGCGTCAAGGCCGCCGAAAACGCACGCAGCGTTCTCGATCTCGGCTGCGGCACCGGCATGCTCGCCGCGTCTCTCGCAAAGACCCACGACGTGACCGGCGTCGATCCAGCCGGCCCGATGCTTGACATCGCCCGCGCCCGGCCGGGCGGCGACCGCGTGACCTGGGTCACGGGCGACGCACGCAGCCTCGACCTGCGTCGCAGCTTCGACCTGATCGTGATGACCGGCCACGCCTTCCAGACGCTGCTGACCGACTCGGACATCGCCGCCGCGCTTACCACCATTGCCGACCATCTGGCACCGGCCGGGCGGTTCCTGTTCGACAGCCGAAATCCGGCGGCGACCGATCTCACACGCTGGGGACCGGACCACAGCCACAGCACGCGGGAGCATCCCGACCTTGGCCCGATTGAGAGATACTCCACCTACAGCCAGGATGGCGAAATCGTGCATTACGTCGAGCACTACACGGTCCGCGCCACTGGCGCGCGGTTCAGCGGCGGCGACAGCCTGCGTTTTGCTCCCAAGCCGACCCTTGACCGCCTTCTCTCTGAGGCTGGCTTGACGTCCGAACCCTGCTTTGGCGACTGGACCGGCGCGCCCTGGACCCCGCAGGCCGCGGACATGGTTTTTCACGGAGGCCACGCATGAGCCCCGACGACATCATCACCCGGCTTGGGCTTCAGCCGCACCCCGAAGGCGGTTGGTACCGCCAGACCTGGGTGGCCGATGCCCCGGACGGCGCGCGCCCGGCCGGCACCTGCATCTATTTCCTGCTGAAAGCCGGCGAGCGCAGCCACTGGCACCGGGTCGATGCCGCCGAGATCTGGCATTTCTACGCCGGCGCGCCGCTGATCCTGCGCATCGCCGAAACTGAGGTGGGCCCCGCGACCGCGCACTTCCTCGGCCCAGACCTCGCCGCCGGCCAGGCCCCGCAGATCCTGGTCCCGCCGCATCATTGGCAATCGGCCGAGCCCACCGGCGATTTCACTCTCGTTGGCTGCACGGTCTCGCCAGGCTTCCAATTCGACGGTTTCGAGTTGGCACCACCGAATTTCGATATCCCGGACGTCACTTGAGAAGTTTCGCATAGAACACTGATTTGAATAGATAATCATAGCTTCAATTCTCGGAGAAACACTCTGTTCCTCCAACACCCCTCCAAATTTAAGTCAGTATTACTTACATATAAATCATGACCAACACGCATACGAACATCGCCCTGATCCGCGCCTATATCCGAACCCTTGAGTGGGGACTGGCCGCAAAGGCCGCGCTGGCGATCCTCGGCGGCTGCCTTGTCGCCGGGCTGCTGCAGTTGCGGGCGCCCGAGCACCGCGCCTATCACAAGGCCCGCGTGCGCTATGCTGGCGCCCGGCTCGGCTCCAAGAAACCCGGAGTCCGTTTCGAGGCGGAATTGCCCGACGGCCGGTCGGTGTGGATGTCCAGCATGCGCTACAACCCAGACCTCAAACCCGGCGCCATAGTCTGCGTGCAGGAACTGCGCGACCGGATCTGGGACAGCACGCTCTATATGCTCGCGCTGCCGTCGAAATGCGTCACCGACCCTGCGGTGCGCTAATGGTCCCGCCGCCGACCGCCGCCGACACCCCGGTCGTCGTGGGGCACGTGGTCGGCAAGCCCCGCGCCACCCGCACGGCGAGATAGGCAAACGCCTGCGCCTCCAGCATGTCGCCGTCGAGCGCCACCGCCTCGACCGGCTCGACCGCACATCCCATCGCCTCGGCCAATCCGCGCATGATCACCGGGTTCTTCCGGCCGCCGCCGGTGACCAGCACGCGTTCCGGCGGCGCGGGGCAATGCTCCATCCCCCGCACGACTGAGCCCACCAGGATTGCCGCCAAGGTCGCCGCGGCGTCGGCATCGCTCAGCCCCGCGACCAGGTCGCTCAAGTCCGGAAACTCGTTCCGATCCAGCGACTTGGGCGGCATTCTGAAGAAATACGCATGGTCCAAGAATCGCGCGACCATCACCTCGTCCACCGTCCCCGCCGCCGCCAGCGCACCGTCCCGGTCGAATGCCGCGCCACGCCGCGCCTGCGTCAGATCATTCAGCGGCGCGTTGGCGGGCCCGGTGTCGAACGCCAAAAGCGCGCCCTCGGCCTCCGGCGCCTCGGCGGACGGGTCGATCCAGGTCAGGTTCCCGACCCCGCCCAGGTTCAGAAACGCCAACGGCGCCTCGGCCTCGATCCACTTTGCGCAGGCGAAATGGAAAAACGGCGCCAAGGGAGCGCCCTCGCCGCCGAGTTGAACATCGGCCATTCGGAAGTCCCAGACCACAGGCACGCCCAGCACCTCGGCCAACAGCGCCCCGTCGCCCGCCTGGTGCGTGCCGCGCCCGCGGGGGTCATGCGCCAGGGTCTGGCCGTGGACGCCCACCAAATCGGCCCGGAACCGGCAGAGCAGCTCCGCATGCGCGGTCTCCACAACTTCCGCCGCCGCCTCCACGCCCGGCTCCCCCGGCCAGCGCCCCAAGGCGGCGCGCAAAACCGCCCGTTCGGCGTCCGAGTAGGGCCGGTACCCGGTCTCGCCGAATTCGAAAACCGCCTCGCCGTCGGTGCGCAACAAGGCCGCGTCGACCCCGTCCAGCGAGGTGCCCGACATCGCTCCCAACGCCCAGACCGGCCCGTCGATCTTCATGGCTTTTCCTTGTCCCCCTGCCCCGATATAGCTGCCGCAAAGGATGGACCGGAACGCGATGACCTACCACCCGAAATCGGATTTCCTCGGTGTGATGACGACGCGCGGCTTCATGGCCGACTGCACCGATCTGCAAGGATTGGACGAGGCGCTGATCAAAGGGGTGGTGCCCGCCTATATCGGTTTCGACGCGACCGCCACCAGCCTGCATGCAGGTTCGCTGATCCAAATCATGATGCTCCGGTGGCTGCAAAAGACCGGCCACAAGCCGATCACGCTGATGGGCGGCGGCACCACCAAGGTCGGCGATCCGTCTGGCCGCGACAGCGAGCGCAACCTGCTGACGCCCGAGACGATCGCGGGCAACATCGCCGGGATCCGCCAGGTCTTCGACAAATACCTAACCTATGGCGGCGGGCCCTCGGACGCGATCATGCCCAACAACGCCGAGTGGCTCGATGCGCTGAACTACCTGGACTTCTTGCGCGACATCGGCCGGCATTTTTCGGTCAATCGGATGCTGAGCTTTGAATCGGTCAAGGCCCGTCTCGACCGCGAACAGTCGCTTAGCTTCCTTGAATTCAACTACATGATCCTGCAGGCCTACGACTTCCTGGAGCTGCACCGCCGCTACGGGTGTCTTCTGCAGATGGGCGGCAGCGATCAATGGGGCAACATCGTAAACGGCATCGACCTGACCCGCCGCATTCTCGACCACGAGATCTACGGCCTGACCTCGCATCTTCTGACGACTTCGGACGGCAAGAAGATGGGCAAGACCGCCGGCGGCGCCGTGTGGCTAAACGCCGATCTGCTGTCGCCCTATGAGTTCTGGCAATACTGGCGCAACACCACCGACGCCGATGTCGACCGGTTCCTGAAGCTCTATACCGAAGTTTCGCTCGACGAGTGCGACCGGCTCGGTGCGCTCGGCGGGTCCGAGATCAACGAGGCCAAGATCACGCTCGCCAACGAAGTCACCGCGCTGTGCCATGGCCGTGAGGCGGCGCAGGCCGCCGAGGCCACCGCCCGCGAGGTCTTCGAGAAAGGCGGCGTCGGCGGCGACCTGCCCACGCTGGCGCTCAGTCCCGACGATGTCGGCGAGGGTATCTCGGTCGTGCAACTGATCGTCCGCTCTGGCCTGGCGAAATCGGGCAAAGAGGCCAAGCGCCTGATCGCCGACAACGGCGCCCGCCTCGATGACGCACCCTTGACCGACGCCGGCCTGATGCTCGACACCGCTGCGCTGGCGAGCCCGGTCAAACTCAGCGCCGGCAAGAAACGCCACGCGCTGGTCACCTTGCAGGACTAGGCTTCTTCATCTGGCCGGAAATATCTCCGCCGGAGACCGTCCGTCCGAATGCAAAGGGCGGCGCGCCAGACTAACGCGTCGCCCCTCAACTGGCTGAGCAAGAGCGCGCGGAAGCGCTCCTTTGGATCAGTTCAGCATCCAGGTGCCATCCGGATAGAACGCGTGGAACGCAAAGGCGAACATCACGTCATGCGGCACATCGCGGCCGTTCTTCTTCACTCGGATCGTACCCACGTCTTTGCCCTTGCCGATCGCCGCCGAATCCAGCGCCGAGGCCTGGCCCGACGCCCAGGTAAAGGTCAGCCCGGCTTCACTCAGTTCGCCCGCTTCCGCCAGTCGCGACACCGGCCAAGCACGGTCGCCCACGCGCACCACGCGCACCAGCGGGGGAATACCGTGCGGTGGCATCTCGCCGTTGTACAGAAACGGCCGCCGCGAACTGTCGTAGTTCACGTAAGGATTCCGCCCATAGGTGCGCGGATAGCGCGGCTGATCCATGACCAACCCGTCAGGATTCCGCGCCTTGTACTCGGCCCAGCTTTCCATCCAGGTCGGCAGTTGCGTCAGCTCCGCCCCAGTCATCTCGCCGACGATGCCCTCGCCGATCGCTTGCTGCCACCACGACTCGGTCTCGCGGTCGTACATGACCATATCGGAATTTCGTAGCTTACCTGAAACGCCGAAGGTCAAGACCTTGCCCCGCACCCGCCGGTCAAAGGTGATGCCCGAATTGCAGAGCGGGCAGAACGTCACCGCCACAGGCGTTCCGCCGATCTTGTCATTCACGATCTCATGCCAGGTGAGATAGCGGATCGGATAGGCGCGCGGCTCTTGCCCGTCGAGCTCCACCGTGATCACCGGCTCGCGGCCTTCGATCCGGCTCTCGGCGCCGGCGCGAATGAACGACGGATCGCTCAGCGCCGGGATGCCGTCCTTGGGCGGCCCGCCGGACAGGATTTCCTTCCAGTTGTCGATGCTGGTCTTCTCGAAATTCGTGTTCGGCCACTCGTAGCGCCAGAACTCGGGGCTGGCCGCGGCGCTTGCGGCGAGGCCAAGGCTCAGCGCCGCCGCGGCGATCAGGGTTTTCACGCGCATGGGGGTCCTCCTCATCTCGCCAAACAAGGTGGCAGAGCGCGCCGCATGCGCATAGCCCCGCTCACGCGGTATTGAGCCCCCGTCAAAGCGGCAGGAATTCACCGAAATCCTGGCCCCAAACCCTCGCCGAGGGTTTGGCTGCGGAATCTTAGCGAGAATTTGCGCGCCCGGGGTCTACTCGGTCACCACGACCGACACCATGTGATCGGGCTCGCCGGTGACCTGCAGCGTGCTGCCGTCGCCGCGCTTGATGCCGTCGAGCACTTCGAGCCCCGCCGTCACCCGCCCGACCACGGTGTATTGCCCGTTGAGGAAATAGCCTTCGTCGAACATGATGAAGAACTGCGAATTGGCCGAGTTCGGGTCCTGGCTCCGCGCCATGCCGACCACGCCGCGGTCGAAGGGGATGTCGGAGAACTCCGCCTCGAGATCGGGCAGCGCCGAACCCCCGGTCCCGGCCCGGCGCAGATCGCCGCCGTCAATCTTGCCGAACTGACCGTCGCCGGTCTGAGCCATGAATCCGTCGATCACCCGGTGGAAATAGACCCCGTCGTAGAACCCTTCTGAGGCGAGCTGCGTGATTTGCGCGGCATGGCCGGGGGCGACGTCTTCAAGCAGGT
The DNA here is from genome assembly GCA_030066215.1 of Rhodobacter sp. GTDB lineage: Bacteria > Pseudomonadota > Alphaproteobacteria > Rhodobacterales > Rhodobacteraceae > JASJCA01. Next base: position 17,783 of record JASJCA010000071.1, read on the forward strand.
CGATGGAAATCACGCCGCTGGTGAACTGCCCCTCGACGGTGATTTCAAGGCCGCCGGCGACGGCCGGCCCGGCGCAGAGGCCCAGGGCGAGGATCAGACTACGCATCGGCGGCCACCTTCATCGACAGCATCTTGTCGGGGGTCGCCGGGGGCTCGCCGCGCACGATCGCGTCGACATGTTCCATACCCGACACCACGCGGCCATAGACCGTGTATTGCCCGTTGAGGAAATGGTTGTCCTTGAAGTTGATGAAGAACTGCGAATTGGCCGAGTTCGGGTTCGACGACCGCGCCGCGCCGATCGTGCCCCGGTCGTGCGGGATGCGGCCAAACTCGGCTGGTAGATCTGGCTTTGCCGACCCGCCGGTGCCCGCCCTGCGAATGTCGAACGCCTTGTCGGTGCAGCCATTTTCCACGTCGCCGGTCTGCGCCATGAAACCGTCGATCACCCGGTGAAAGACGACATTGTCATAAGCGCCCTCGCGCGCCAGTTCCTTAATCCGCGCGCAATGCTGGGGGGCGATGTCGGGCATCAGCTCGATCGTCACCGTGCCGTCCTTCAGCTCGATCAGGATCGTGTTTTCGGGGTCTTTGATCTCGGCCATGGGGCTCCTCGCAATCCATTTCGCGGCAACTTAGGCGGCATCCCCGCTAAGGGAAAGGTCAAAGCGCCGCGTTGACGCCGGCGGTAGAATCGCGTCTCAGGCATCCGATGCGCCTTTGGAGGACTGGGCAATGGCTTGGAAGACCCTCGACGACATGGATCTTGCCGGCAAGGCCGTCTTGACCCGCGTCGACATCAACGTGCCGGTCGAGGCGGGCCGCGTCACCGACACCACCCGCATCGACCGGATCGTGCCCACCGTCAAAGATATCCGCGCCGCCGGCGGCAAACCCGTGCTGATGGCGCATTTCGGCCGCCCCAAGGGTCAACCCGACCCGGCGATGTCGCTCAACATCGTGCGGCCGGCGCTGGAAGCTGCGCTAGGCGTGCCGGTGAAGTTCGCCGAGGATTGCATTGGAGCACCGGCCAAGACCGCCGTCGCCGCCCTTCAGCCCGGCGACGTTTTGCTTCTAGAAAACACCCGGTTCCACGCCGAGGAGACCGCCAACGCGCCGATGTTCGCCGCCTCGCTGGCCGCCTTGGGCGAGGTCTATTGCAACGACGCCTTTTCCGCCGCGCACCGGGCACACGCCTCGACCGAAGGCATCGCCAAGCTGTTGCCCTCCTGCGCCGGCCGGCTGATGCAGGCCGAACTTTCCGCCCTCGACGCGGCTCTCGGCAGCCCGACACGGCCCGTGATGGCCGTGGTCGGCGGCGCCAAAGTGTCGACCAAGATCGACCTTCTCGGCAACCTCGTCGAAAAGGTCGAGCATTTGGTGATCGGCGGCGGCATGGCGAATACGTTCCTGGCCGCACAGGGCGTCGCAGTGGGCAAATCGCTCGCCGAGCATGACATGACCGACACCGCAATCGAGATCATGGATAAAGCCGCCGCAGCGGGCTGCAGCATTCATTTGCCCGTCGACATTGTCGTGGCGCGCGCGTTCAAGGCGCATGCCCCGAGCGAAACCCTGGCCGCCGACGCCTGCCCCGAGGACGCGATGATCCTCGACGCCGGTCCGGCCACGGTCGCAAAGATCTCCGAGGTCCTGGCCAACTGCCGAACGCTGATCTGGAACGGGCCGCTCGGTGCCTTCGAGATGGAACCCTTCGACGCCGCCACCATGGCCGCCGCCGCCAAGGCCGCCGAACTGACCAAGGCCGGGCAACTGACCTCGGTCGCGGGCGGCGGCGACACCGTTGCAGCACTAAATCAGGCCGGCGTGGCCGACGACTTCACCTACATCTCCACCGCCGGGGGAGCGTTTTTGGAATGGATGGAGGGCAAGACCCTGCCCGGGGTCGCCGCGCT
>JASJCA010000160.1 GCA_030066215.1 Rhodobacter sp.
TCGACCAATCGCCACCCCACCCGGGCGGGGCGGCGATGGGCACGGCGGGGCTGCGCCCCTTGAGTCCGTGCCCGGAGTGGCGCGCCAACAAACGCTCAACGCCAACCGATGACTTCAATGAGCCGCTGCGCCGCCGGATGACTGTCCAATCCGTAGGTCATCAGACGAAGCATGAGGCTCGCCTAATCACCAATCCCTTCTGAGCGGCTGGCGATGGGCACGGTGGCCAATGGCCCAGATTTTGTACCCGGCATACATTGCCGACCTGCATGCCGGTCTGCAAACCTTTCCACAGACGCCTCCCCACTCAAGCCACCGTCGCGGCGCCGCACTCCCACCTTGCATTTCCGCCGCGCCCCCGGCCTATTCGCCGGATGGAGCTGGGTGGCTGACATGCGACGCCTCACACATGGGCTTTTCGCCGGACTGGCGGCGCTTTCGCTTGGCGCGGCGGCGTCGGCGGGGCAGGCGACGGTCGCCGTGGCCGCCAATTTCCTGACCACCGCCGAGCGCCTGGCCGAGGCCTTCGCCGCCGAAACCGGCCACGACGTGCGGCTAGTGCACGGCTCCACCGGCAAGCTCTATGCCCAGATCACCGCCGGCGCGCCCTACGACCTGTTCCTCTCTGCCGACACCGCTCGGCCCGCGCGGCTGCAGCAGGACGGCCGCGTCGCGGCCGATGCCCGCGTGCCTTATGCCGAGGGCCGCCTTGCTCTGGTCCTGCGGGGAACGGTGCGGCTGTCCTCCACCGAGGCCTATCTTGCCGACCCGGCCCGGCGCCTCGCCATCGCCGACCCCGCCGTGGCGCCCTACGGGATTGCGGCGCGCGAGGTCTTGCAAACCGCACGCGGCGACACCTGGGACGAAAACCTGGTCTTCGGCGAAAGCGTCGGCCAGGCGCTGGCCTTTCTCGCCACCGGCAACGCCCCCGGCGCGCTGGTCGCGCTGCCGCAGGCCCGGGCGCTCGCGGGCGACGTCACCGTCATCGAAATCCGCGCCGACGCCCACACTCCGATCCGGCAGGACGCCGTGCTGCTGGCCCGCGCCGCCGGCAACCCGGCCGCAGCCGCCTTCTTCGCCTTCCTGACCGGCGATGCCGCCCGCGCGATCATCCGCAACGCCGGCTACGGAGTGCCGCCATGAGCCTTTGGGACCCGATCTGGCTGACGCTCAAACTGGCCGGTCTGACCACGCTGATCCTGCTGGTCCTGTCGATGCCGATCGCCTGGTGGCTGGCCAATACCCGCGCCCGCATCCGCCCCGCCATCGAGGCCCTCACCGCGCTGCCCCTGGTGTTGCCGCCGACGGTGCTGGGATTCTATCTGCTAATCCTGATGAGCCCTGAAAGCACGCTCGGCGGCGCCTGGGTCCGGGTGACGGGCGAGGCGCTGACCTTCTCGTTCTCGGGCCTCGTCATCGCCTCGATCTTCTATTCGCTGCCCTTCGCCGTGCAGCCCTTGCAGACTTCGTTCCAGTCGGTGGGCCGCGGCATGATGGAGGCCGCCGCCACGCTCGGCGCAAGTCGCTGGGACGCGTTCCGCAGCATCGCGCTGCCGCTCTCGCGCCGCGGCGTGCTGACCGCCGCGGTCCTAAGCTTCGCCCACACCATGGGCGAATTCGGCGTCGTCTTGATGGTCGGCGGCAACATCCCCGGACGCACCCGGGTCATCTCCATCGAGATCTATTCGGCGGTCGAAACCCTCGACTACGCCACCGCGCATTGGCTGTCAGGCGGGCTCTTGGTGTTTTCCTTCCTGGTCTTGACCGTCGTCTATCTGATGAACCAGCGCGGGGGCATGCGGACCGGTGGCTGAGGGCTTGAGCTTCGACATCGCCGCGCGCTTTGCCGGCTTCACGCTGGAGGCGCAGGCCGAGATTCCGCCGACCGGCATCACTGCGCTTTCAGGCCCCAGCGGCAGCGGCAAGACCACGCTTCTGCGCGCCATTGCCGGGCTGGAGCCAACCGCCGAACGAAGCGTCACCTTCGCCGGCGAGGTCTGGACCGGCAAGCGCCCCGAGGCGCGCGGCATCGGCTATGTGTTTCAGGACGCGCGGCTCTTCCCGCACCTGAGCGTGCGCCAGAATCTCGACTATGGCGCCCGACGCCGCGGCACCTCAGTGGCGGAGCTCGACGCGGTGATCGACGCGCTCGACCTTGCCGCGCTTCTGCCGCGCAGCCCCGAACGGCTGTCGGGTGGCGAGGCGCGCCGGGTGGCGCTTGGCCGCGCGCTGGCCTCGCGGCCCCGAATTCTGCTGATGGACGAACCGCTGACCGGCCTCGACCGCGCGCGCAAGGCCGACCTGATGCCTTGGATCGCCCGCGCCGTGGCGGGTTTTGGCGTGCCGGCGCTCTATGTGACGCACTCGCAGAACGAGATCGCCTTTCTCGCCGACCGGACGCTGGGCATCGCCGAAGGCCGCCTGACCGGCTGGTCCCCGGCCGCGCCGCAGCTACTGGGCCGGGTCGTGGCGGCGGTGGACGGTAGGGTCGATGTCGCGCTTGGCGACCGGACGGTGCGCCTGGCGGGCCGCGGCGCGGTTGGCGAGACCTGGGCGCTGCCGCTCGGCGATGCCTATGTGTTGTCGACCCAAGACCCCGGCCACAGCACCGCGCCCTTGCGCCTGCCCGCCACCCTTATTGAGCCGCCCCTGGACGGCCAGTGCCGGATCGAGGTGGCCGGCCAGACGCTGACCTTGCCGTGGACCGCGCCCCCAGACGCCGCGCCCGGTACGCCGCTTTGGCTGACGCTCACCCGAGTGACGGGACGGCTGGCCGGGCCGCGTTGATTCGCACCTCGAGGCCGGCCATCACGAACAATCCCTGACCCGCCCGGCGCATTGGACAATTCTCGCCAACTTTGACGTAAATGGGGCGCGTTCAAGGCATCTCGAAAGCGCGGGCCTGGTTAATTGGTGCCAAACCGGAAACGGAAATGCGCCTTGGCCTCGCGCCGAGTATCCGGGCGCAAGCGTCTACCCGGCGCAAATGGCTTTGTCTGACAGGAAACTCTGCGTATCGCCGCCCGACGCGCCGGCCCCGGCAATGTCCCGCCAACCGAAACAATCCAAGGCCACCGCGCGACGCTGACCCTGCCCAAATCTCCCGAAACCGCCCGCCCGGGCCCGCCAGGCCGCCACATTTTGACCACAATTGCTTTCGCCGCCCCCGCCGCGGCCGGTATTTTCTTGTCGGGCAGGGAGCGGGCGAGCTGGGCACGAGATACGGCGCGCGCCGTGCGAGGGATCGGTCGATGACGAAGCACATGGATATCTTGGGGGAGATCTTCCGTGCGCCGCCCGCCAAGGGCGCGTCACCGCGCCGTCCCTCGCAACTACCCGACGCGGACGATTCCGCCACACCCTGCTTCACCCCCGGCACCCTGATCGCCACTGGGCGCGGCGCGCGCCCGGTCGAGACCCTGCGCCCCGGAGACACAGTCCAGACCCGCGACAACGGCCTGCAAGAAATCCACTGGATCGGCGCGCGCAGCCTTACCGGGCGCCAGTTGGCTGATTATCCGCATCTGCGTCCGGTTCTGATCCGGCAGGGCGCGCTCGGCGACGGGCTGCCGGACCGCGACATGCAGCTCAGCCCCAACCACCGCCTTCTGGTCTCCAGCGACCGCACCGCGCTGTATTTCCAAGAGCGCGAGGTGCTCTGCGCCGCCAAGCACCTGATCAACAACCGCGGCGTCTTCGAAGTCGCCACCACCGGCACAACCTACATCCACTTCATGTTCGACCGCCACGAGGTCGTGTTGGCCGACGGCGCCTGGTCGGAAAGCTTTCAGCCCAGCGATTATTCGTTGAAGGGCATCGGCAATGCGCAGCGGTCGGAAATCCTGGAGCTGTTCCCAGAATTGCGCACCGTCGTCGGCATCGACACCTACCGCTCGGCCCGCCGTATCCTCAACCGCAATGAGGCCCGCCGATTGGTCGAGTGACGCCCGTCACGGGCGGCCTTTGCGCTGGACAGGCGCAAGCGGGCGGGCCAGTGTCGCGCCGACGCCAATAACCCGAGACCCACATGACCGCTCCGCCCTGGCATTTCTGGCCCGTCGCGATCCTGTCGCTGATCTGGCACGCCGTCGCGGCCGCCGATTACCTGCTGACCAAGCTTGAGCTCGCGGCCTATCTGTCGGTCTTCACCGCCGACCAGGTCGCCTATTTCACCCAGATGCCGCTTTGGGCCGACATCGCCTGGGCGATCGGCGTCTGGCCCGGGCTGCTCGCCGCCTGGCTGCTCTGGCGCCGCCACGCAGCGGCCACGCTTCTGTTTGCGGTGTCCTTCGCGGGCCTCATCGTGCTGACCGCTGGGCTGGTCTATCTCTACCCACCCGGCCTCTACGCCGTCACCGGATCCGTGGGCGTCTGGCTGATGCTCGCCGCCACGGCCGCGGCATTCCTGTTCTACCTCTACGCCCGGGCACTGCACGTCCGCGACCGCCGCGGCTAGTTCCCACGGCTTGCGCGCCAGGCCGCCCAGTCCTCGGGTGTGTCGAGATCGACCAGCGCGTGGCAGCCGGGTAGGGAAACCAACACGACGTCCTCACCTCGCAGCACACTTCGCGCGCCGGCGTCTCCGGTGAGCCCTGACAGCGCCGCAAAGAGCCGCGAAGGAAACAGCACCGGATGGCCGGGGGTGCCGTCTTGGGACGCCCCGCGCGCCACGCGGTCGCGCCCAGCGGTGTCGAAGGCCGCCAGGACGGCGCGTAGGTCATCGGCGTCGATCTCGGGCATGTCGGCGGGCAGGATCATCACGCCGGTGCAGCCCTCCGGCAGCGCCGCTACCCCGGCGCGAATAGAGGCCGACATGCCGCGGACGGCGTCCGCCACGGTCACGCAGCGCAGGTCTAGCCCCGCCAACGCCTCCCGACGCTCGGGTCGATCCGGCGCCAGGCACGCCACCACGTCCGCGCCCGCCGCCAAGGCCGCCTCGGCCTGGCGCCGCAGCACCGTCACGCCGTCGACGGCCTGCAACAGCTTGTCGGCCCCGCGCATCCGCGACGAGGCGCCGGCCGCCAGAAGCAGGACCGCGACCTCAACCACAGCGCGCCGCGCCCGCCCCGGGCACCCACCGACCGGCGCCCGCGCCGGTCACGCAGAGCGCGGGCGCCAGCCCGCACATTTTGACAGGATCACCGCTCAGGGATCAGCCCCCGCGGGCTGAACCGCAGAACCAGCACCAGGATCAGCCCCATGGTCAACAGCCGCATATGCGCCGCCGATTCCAAGAGATGCGCCTTCAGCCCGCTGCCGTCCGGCAGGCCCAGGGTGATCACATCCATCAGCCAGCGGCCCAAGGGCTCGACCTGGACCCAGAGAAACCAGATCAGGAACCCGCCGAGGACCGCGCCGAAGTTGTTGCCCGATCCGCCGACGATCACCATCACCCAGACCAGGAAGGTGAACCGCAGGGGCTGGTAGGTGCCTGGTGTCAGCTGGCCGTCGAGCGTGGTCATCATCGCGCCGGCCAGACCGCAGACCGCCGAGCCCAAAACGAAGATCTGCAGATGCCGCGCGGTGACGTCCTTGCCCATCGCCTCGGCCGCAACCTCGTTGTCGCGGATCGCCCGCATCATCCGGCCCCAGGGCGAGTTCAGCGCCTTCTCGGCCAGCCAGATCAGCGCCAGCAGCACCACTAGGAACAGCCCGGCATAGGCGAGCTTGACTACGATCGACGATGCGGTGACCGGGTCGTAGCCCCAGCCCTCGATCCGCGCCACGAAGCCCGGGTCGTTCTGCAGGTCGATCTCGTACGGCACCGGCCGCGGCAGGCCTATGACGTTCTTGACGCCGCGGGCGAGCCAGTCCTCGTTCTTCAAAACCGCGATGACGATCTCGGCGATGCCGAGCGTGGCGATGGCCAGGTAGTCGGAGCGCAGGCCAAGGGCGGTCTTGCCGATCAGCCAGGCCGCGCCCGCGGCCAAAAGCCCGCCCACCGGCCAAGCCACCAGCACCGGCAGCCCCAGCCCGCCGAGGTAACCGGTGCCCGCCGGATTGACCTTTTCGATCGCGGCCACGGCGGGGTCGAAGACCCAGCGGTAGACAAAAAATCCCGCGACCAGGATTGCCAAAACGGCCAGCGCGCGGCCGCGGCCTCGGGGCAGCCGCGCCCAGGCCAAGATCGCGCCGAGGATGGTCAGGGCGCCCAAGACCAGCGCCAGCAGCACCCGCAGCCCCCCCGCCGCCCAGGCCTCGGCCACCGGCGGCATGCCGACCAACACCGCCGCCAGCCCGCCCAAGGCCACAAAGCCCATCACGCCGATGTTGAAGAGCCCGGCATAGCCCCACTGCATGTTGACGCCCAACGCCATGATCGCGCTAATCAGCCCCATGTTCAGGATCGCCAGCGCCACGTTCCAGCTTTGAAACACGCCGGTCGCTAGGATCAGTCCGAAGACCACGGCAAAAAGCGCCAGGTTGCGCGCAGGAACGGTCATCCGGTCTTCCCCGCGAAAATGCCGGTGGGGCGGAACAAAAGCACGATCACCAGGATCACGAAGCTCACCGCGAATTTGTAGTCGGTCGACAAAAGCTGGACGAGGCCCGCCGGCTCCCACCCTTCGGGCGCCAGATAGGTCAGCACCTTCTTCCAGGCATAGGTCACGGTGACCTCGGAAAACGCGATCACGAAACCGCCGACGATCGCCCCGATCGGAGAGCCCAGCCCGCCGACGATGGCGCTGGCGAAGATTGGTAGAAGCAACTGGAAATAGGTGAAGGGTTTGAAGGACTTGTCGAGCCCATAGAGCACGCCGGCCACGGTCGCCAGTGCTGCCACGATGATCCAGGTGATCGCCACCACACGCTCTGGGTTGATGCCGCTCAAGAGCGCCAGATCCTCGTTGTCGGAATAGGCGCGCATCGACTTGCCGGTGCGGGTGCGGCCCAGAAACCAGAACAGCGCGGCCACCACGATCACCGCGGTGACGATGGTGATGCCCTGGCTGGTCTTGAACGCCAGCCCCTCGCGCAGGCCGGTCATTTCCTTGAAATCGCGCGCGCGGATGATGAAGCGCTCGCCGTCGACAAAGCGCTGGTCGTTGGGGCCGATGACGAAACGCACGATACCGTTGGTCATGAACATGACTCCCATCGACGCGATCATGAAAGTCACCGGCACCGCCTTGTGATGACGGTAGTAGCGATATACGGTTTTGTCGGTAATCACCAGCAGTAAAATGGTCAGCAGAATACCCGCCGGCAGCGCCAGCAGCGCGGTCGGCAGCGGGCCGAGATGGACACCGCGCGCCTGCAGCCACCAGGTGACGAGGATCGTGATCATGGTGCCGAATGCCATGGTGTCGCCATGCGCGAAGTTCGAGAACCGCAGGATGCCGTAGATCAGCGTCACCCCAAGCGCGCCCAGGGCCAGTTGGCTGCCGTAAGCCACTCCCGGGACGACAACGAAGTTCAGGAAGGCGACCAGGGCGTTCAGCAGGTCCATGGCGCGTCTCCCGTTGCCGGAGCGCTTACTGCCCGATCCAGCGTTGCATGTAACCGCCGTGACCGACGCATTTGCCCGGGCGTGACGCGGCCTTGATCTTGGGTGACTGGATCGTCAGCACCGCGACGCCGGTCCGGTGCAACCCGATGGTATAGCTGTGGTCTTGCTGCGAACGCGCACGGAACAGGACGGTGTCCGCGCCTTGCGCGCGTTGAACTGCACCGAACATGAGCATTTTCCGGTTCAGTTGCATCGATACCCGATGCAGGTCCGGCATATCGCGCAGCGATGGCGGTGTCGGATCGACCTTGAACTCGATAGAAGCTCCCGGTGTTGTCTCTGATGGTGGAAAGACACAGGCGATCCCTGCATCGCCACTGAGCGTTTGTGCGGCCTCCAACGCCATCAACCCGATCAATGCTGCGGTTAGCCCCATGTCGCCCGCCCCCGGTGCCGATACATGCCGTATCGGACGCAATCCGCGCGTTTCTTGCTGCGGAACACGTCAATTCAGGTCCGGCGGTTCTGGCAGACCCCCCACCGGTCCAGCCTAGCAAGGATCGTGCGTATTCCAAGTTCAGGTCGTTCTCTATGGTTAACATGACCACAACGCGCATTGGCTCAGTGCCGGAGAGATCGACCATGATCATCCTCCCAGGAAACTCCGCCGTACCTCGGGGTCGGCCAGAAGGGCTTCGCCGGTGTCGGTATAGGCGTTTGCGCCCTGGACCAGCACGTATCCCCGATCGGCGATTTCCAGGGCTTGGCGGGCGTTCTGTTCGACCATCAATATCGAGATGCCGGTGCGGGCGACCTCGATGATGCGGTCGAAAAGCTCGTCCATCACGATGGGCGAAACACCGGCGGTCGGCTCGTCCAGCATCAGCACCTTGGGCTGGGTCATCAGCGCGCGGCCCACGGCCACTTGCTGTCTTTGGCCGCCAGACAATTCGCCTGCCGCCTGGCGGCGCTTGTCCTTCAGGATCGGGAAGAGGCGATAGACCTGCTCCATCGTGCCGCGAATGTCAT
>JASJCA010000015.1 GCA_030066215.1 Rhodobacter sp.
CCTGACCGGGCGCAAGATCATCGTCGACACCTATGGCGGTGCCGCGCCCCATGGCGGCGGTGCGTTTTCCGGCAAGGACCCCACCAAGGTCGACCGCTCGGCGGCCTATGCGGCGCGCTATCTGGCCAAGAACGTGGTCGCGGCGGGCCTGGCACATCGCTGCACGCTGCAGCTCAGCTACGCCATCGGTGTCGCCAAGCCGCTGTCGATCTATGTCGACACCGATGGCACCGGCGAAGTGCCGGATCGCCAGATCGAGGCCGCCGTGGGCCAGGTGATGGACCTCACCCCGCGCGGCATCCGCGAGCATCTGGCGCTGAACCGTCCGATCTACCAGCGCACCGCAGCTTATGGTCATTTCGGCCGAGACTCCGAAGATGACGGCGGCTTTTCCTGGGAGAAAACCGACCTCGTCGCGGCCTTGAAGGCTGCGATTTGACGCTGGGGTTCACCGGAGGTTTCCGCCGAGGGCGATTAACCGCGTTTTAGGCGCGATCGGGTAGGGAATCGCCTCGCAGCAGTTATGCGGGGCGGCATGGCCGATTTCTATTACGGATCCGAGGACGGGGGCGCGGCCGACGCGGCGCGCTTGCCGGGTTCGGCGCCGATCCTGGGTTATGCCTCGGGGACCTTCATCGATACGCCCGCCGGCGCCCGTCCGGTTGAAGCGATCGTCGCCGGCGACCGTGTCGAAACGCTCGATCATGGGGGCATGGCGGTACGCTGGGTCCATACCGAGACGCTGGATTTGCGCCGCGCCCGGATAGAGGCGCGACCGGTGCTGATCCAGGCTGGCGCCTTTGGGCCGGGCCGCCCGGCGCGCGACCTGGTGGTCGGACCGCAGCACCGCATCCTGGTCGGCGCGCTCGGGCAGATCGATGGTGCGTTCGGCGGCCAGGCCTTTGCCACGGCACGGGCGCTGACCCGATTGCCGCGGATCCGACCGATGTTCGGTCGCGACGCGATCCGCTGGGTACACATCTTCCTCGACCGCCATGAGGTGGTCTGCGCAAACGGACTCTATGCCGAGACGTTAAGCCTGTGTCCGGCCGGCATCGCCGCGTTACGGCCATTCAGACGCGGGCGTCTTGTGCAGGCTTTCGCGCCAGGACCGGTTCCGATCGGACCTTTGGCCCGCGACAGTCTTGGCACGGAAGACGTGTGGGCGGAGCTTGCCCATCGCCGAAGCCTCGGCGGGCTCGCCAAGGTCGCGTGAGGCCGCCGCAGTCGGCGTAAGGCGCGCCGCGGAAGCTGGGGCCTGAATATCCGGCGCATTCTGCGGGGCATTTGCCGGCGACCTAAACTGGCGGCTCGGGCCAGCGCTCGGCCCAGTCAGGGCCGCGGAAAAGGTCCGAGCGAAATTTCGGCCCCGGTGAGGTCAAAGCGGGGCAGGCGATGCAACGGCCCGGCCAAACGACAATCGCCGCCCGGGTGGGGCGGCGATCTGGTGAGTTCAATGCGAGGGTGGCCTAGAAGCCCAGCCCCTCGTACTTCTTCTTGAACTTCGATACGCGGCCGCCGGTGTCGACGAGGCGCTGGGCGCCACCGGTCCAGGCCGGGTGCACCGAGGGGTCGACCTCGAGCGTCAGCGTGTCGCCCTCCTTGCCCCAGGTCGAGCGCATCTGCACCACGGTGCCGTCGGTCATTTTGACGTCGATCATGTGGTAGTCGGGATGGGTGTCTTTTTTCATCGTCTCGCCCCTATGCCTTGGCTCCGGCGCCGTTTTTCGGTTTGTACGTGGTGTCCTCGGCGATCCGGGCGGATTTGCCTCGGCGCGAGCGCAGGTAGTACAGCTTGGCACGACGGACCCGGCCGCGGCGCACCACGGTGATCGAATCGATGTTGGTGGAATGCAGCGGGAAGACGCGCTCCACGCCCTCGCCGAAGCTGATCTTGCGGACGGTGAACGAGCCGGCGATGCCGTCGCCGTTCTTGCGGCTGATGCAGACGCCTTCGTAGTTTTGGACGCGCGAGCGCGAGCCCTCGGTGACCTTGTAGCCGACGCGGATCGTGTCGCCGGCCTTGAAATCGGGAATGTCCTTGGCCAGAACAGCCACCTGCTCTGCCTCAAGCTGTGCGATCAGGTCCATTGGACCTACTCCTATCTTGCCTCCGGTTTCCCCGGAGAGGTTGGTGCCGCCTCAGAGCTCTGCGTCTTCTTCCGGGTCCTTGCCGTGCGCCGCACAGTAAGCCCGCCAGAGGTCAGGTCGCCGTTCCTTCGTCAGCCTTTCGGCCATCTCCCGCCGCCAGCGCGCGATCTCGCCATGGTTTCCGGAGAGAAGAACCCCGGGGATGTCATGGCCGGCCCATGTGGCGGGTCGAGTGTAGTGCGGGTGTTCAAGCAGGTCGTCGGAAAAGCTTTCTTCCTCGGTGCTTGCCTGATTCCCGAGCACGCGGGGTATAAGGCGGACCGTTGCGTCGATCAAGGCCTGTGCGGCGATCTCTCCACCGGTCAGGACGAAGTCGCCGAGCGACACCTCTTCGATGGCGAAATGGTCGATGACGCGCTGGTCGAGGCCCTCGAAGCGGCCGCAGATCAGGGTGACGCCCTGGCATTGGCTGAGACGCCGTGCTGTGGCTTGGGTGAAGGGTTTTCCGCGGGGCGACAGATAGAGGATCGGCCAAGCGTCGCGGTCGTCGGGCGTGCCCTCGGCGGCCTGCGCGATGGCGCGGGCCATGACGTCGGCGCGCAGCACCATGCCGGCGCCGCCGCCTGCGGGCGTGTCGTCGACGTTGCGGTGCTTGCCGTCGCCGAATGGCCGCAAATCGATGGTCTCTATCCGCCAAAGCCCGTCGTCGAGCGCTTTGCCGGTCAACGAGGCGCCGAGCACGCCGGGAAAGGCCTGCGGAAAGAGCGTGATGACCTTTGCGGTCCAAGCCCCCTGCAGCTCCGGGCGGTCGCTCATCAGCGCGCGCGGGCGGGGAGAGGCGCTGATCGACAGGCGGCCGTGGGATTTCGTCGGTGTCTTCATGGCGTGCCCCCCGGGGCGGGCTTTGCGGATTTTCAGGGTCGCGGGTCTCAGCGCGACGCCGGCCTGAGCCCGCTTTTAACGGCTCGCGGGACTGGGAGCCATTCCCGAAAACGCGGGGTCTCGGGGAGAGTCGACGGTGACGCAGATTCAGTCGACAGGGTGTTTAGCGTGAGGTGTTGGCCCACAACGGACACTCTTGTGAGGCTCCGGGCACGTACTCAAGGCGCGGTAAACTTCCGTTCCGGACCAAGTCTCGGCAGAAAATGGACCGGATGAGACGTCTGCCGCGCACGCGCCTTTCGGCCGGCCCGCGAACCGGTTTTCGCACCTTGAAACCGCCTGCTCTTGCCGCACCGACGCCACCGTAGCGCAAACCGGGGTCTCGGGATGGGTGGATCAAGCCGGGTGTGCGGCGCGCATCCGGTCTTTGATGCGGCGCAGGTCGGCTTTGGTCTTTCCCGACCGGTTGAGCCTTATGAAGGCGGCTTCGAGGTCGGCGGATTGCCGGGCGTTGGCGTGTGCAGCCGGCGGCAAGGCGGTACGCAACTCATCGGGTACGCCGCAGAGGTCAAGGATCGGGGTGGCCGGACCGGCATGGCTGTCGGCGTAGTCCTCCATCCGGAAGATGTGGGTCGGGTAGGGCGCCAGCCGTTCGGCCAACCGCGCGGCCTCTTCATCGAGGTCGATGGGGTTTGGAAACTGCGCGATAAACGCTGCGAAATTCTCGGTCAGATGGATCGAGCGCACCAGATGGCCATAAACGCTCTCGATCCACGTGCTCTGTTCGCGCGTGGTGATCACGAACTCGATCCGCACGTCGCGTCCAAACCGGGCCCGCAACGCGGCTGCCGTATCGCGGCAGAGCGGCACCGCGGCGGGCAGGTAGCTTTGGATCACGCGACCACGCCAGTCGCGGTGACCGGGCATCACCCCAGTCAGCGTCTCGCGTGACAGCACGATGGTATCGGCGTCGGGCAGCGATGCCAGGCAGTCATGGAGCGCCCGGCGGAACCGCCAGCGGCGCCAGACGAAGCGCCGTTGCGCATAGACCTTTGAACGCTCTGCCGCGAGATCGAATTGACTGGTGCCGTGATAGGCGAACCAGGGTGCCAGCGCGTGTCGGTTTTCCCGCAGATATCTCTGCAGGCTGGTGGTGCCCGTTTTGTGAAACCCGGCATGGACGATGACGCGCGTCATGCGCGGTGCCTTACTTCGGTTTTGCGTCGGGAATAAGGCCGTCGGGCGGGTCGGCTATGATCCGGCCGGCCGCCAGATCGACGGTTGGGACGGCGTCTTTGGTAAACGGCAACAAGACCGGTTCCGGCAGCGCGAGCCCGGCGATCTCCAACAGATCGCCCGCGCCGTAGTCGAGCACCGCCTTGACGCGGCCGAGCTCGGTGCCGCCGGTATCCAAGACGGTCAGACCGATCAGGTCGGCGTGGTAGAACTCGTCATCGGGCAAATCGGGCAGACGGTTGCGGTCAGCGTAAAGCCGGGTGCCGCGCAGGGCGTCGGCGGCCTCCTTCGAGGAAATGCCGGCGATCCGGGCGGCAAAGCCGTTCTTGACCGGGCGCGACAGCGTCAGGTCGAAGCTGCGGCTGCCGTCCTCGTTGGTCAGGGGCGTGTAATCGGCGATCGCCGCCGGTTCGCTGCAGAAGCTCTTTAGCCGCACCTCGCCCCGGACCCCGAAGGCCCCGGCGATCGCGCCCACACAGACCCTGGCCACCATCGTCACCTAAGTCGAGATCCAGCCCGCAATGTCCCGCCGGGCGATGCAAGCACCGCCCGGGACGGTTCGGCGCGCCGGATCACCCGGCCGCCTTTTCGTCCTCGGCCGCGGCGTCGTCTGCCGCGGCCTCTTCGCCGGCATCCTCCTTCGCGGCCTCTTCCGCCGGCGCGTCCTCTGCGGTGGCGTCCTCGGCAGCTGCCTCTTCGGCCGGAGCGGTCTCCTCAGCCGCCGCCTCTTCAGCGGGCGCTTCCTCCGCAGCCGTCTCTTCGGCCGCGGTCTCTTCCACGGCGGCCTCTTCCTCGGCCGGGGCAGCATCGGCCTCGGCGGCTTCGGCCGCTTTCGCCGCCTTCTCCTCGGCGCGCTCCTTGGCCTTGTCGCCGGGCTCGGCCTTCTTCGGATTCGACCGGGTCTTGGCTTCGAGCACGCCGGCGGCTTCCAGCATCCGGCTGATCCGGTCGGTGGGCTGCGCGCCGTGGCCCAGCCAATACTGGATGCGTTCCATGTTCATTTTCACCCGGTCCTCGCTGTCCTTCGGCAACAGCGGATTGTAGGTGCCGAGTTTCTCGATGAACCGGCCGTCGCGCGGCATGCGGCTGTCGGCGGCGACGATGGAATAGTGCGGGCGTTTCTTGCTGCCGCCGCGGGCCAGTCTGATCTTCATTGCCATGGGGGTGTCTCCTTTTCGATGGCGTTCGACGCGGGCACCGCGTCAGGATTGCTGCTGTTTGTGGTGTTGGATGACTTCCTGGATGATGAAGGCCAGGAATTTCTTGGCGAATTCGGGGTCGAGGTCGGCCTCGCGCGCAAGTCGCTCGAGCCGCTCGATCTGCTGCGCTTCGCGTACCGGATCGGCCGGCGGCAGATCGTGCTTTGCCTTAAGCCTGCCCACGGCGCGGGTGTGGGCGAAGCGCTCGGCCAGCGTGTTCACGAGGATCGTGTCCAACCGGTCGATGCTGGCGCGGTGGTCCTTCAATACCTCTGCCGCACGGGCGATTGCGTCTGTCATTGGGCCGCCTCACTTGCAGGGTGTCGGTAGACGAAAAAGCGGTCATCGGGACTGCCGCGGGTTTCTTCCACAGTGGCGCCCAGACGTTCGGCCAGGCGGATCGAGCGGTGATTTCCGGTCGAAATGAAGCTGACCGGGCAATTGAGACCAAAGTTCTGCCTTGCATATTGGCGGGCCGCTTTGGCTGCCTCGAACGCATAGCCTTGGCCCTCGTACTCTTCGACCAGGAACCAGCCAAGCTCTGGCTCGTGGTAGCGTTCGGGGTGGATGATGCCGGCCCATCCCGCCAATGCGCCATAGTCTTTGGTTTCCACCGACCAAATCCCGTAGCCGCGCAAGACCCAGGCGGCGCAATCGCTGGCGAATTCGTCCCACGCTTCGCGTCTGGGCTTCGGGCCGTCCATGAACCGGGACCGGTCCGAGGCGAACACGGCGGCGTAGGCGTCGAAATCCTCGATCCGCGGGCGCCGCAGTGTCAGTCGCTCTGTTTCGATTACGGGAATTGTCATGCCGGCGCCCCCGGGGCCGGGTGGCGCCAGACGCCCATATGCCCGTGGCGTTCGTGGGTGAAGTCGCGCTCGTAAGCCGCGCCCATGCGTTCGGCCAGCGCGATCGACCGGGTGTTGGGAAACCGGATCAGGCTCATTAGGGTCGGCCAGCCGAGCACCTCGTAGGCGTAGCGGCGCGCGGCGACGGCGGCTTCGGTCGCGTATCCGTTGCCCTCGAACCCGTTCATCAGATCCCAGCCCAGTTCTTCCTCGGGCCAGCCCTCGGGGTTCCACAGGCCGATCAGGCCGATGAAGTCGCCGGTCTTTGAAATCTCGACGGCCCAGCGGCCATAGCCCTTCAGCGCCCAGTGGCCGAGTTCCGAGGCCAGCGTGCGCCAGGTCTGCTCTGCCGTCTGCGGCCCGCCGACGAATTGCGACCGGTCCGAGGCGTAGAATGCGGCCAGCGCCGGGAAGTCCGTCTCGGAGGGCGCACGCAGGGTCAGGCGGTCGGTCTGGAGCACTGGGATGTCGATCATGCCGCCCCCGGTACCGTGTGGCGGTAGACCAGATCAGGGGCATCGGCGGACAGCACATCCGGATCGCGCCGCGCCCCCAACCGTTCGGCCAGCGCGACAGAGCGCGCGTTCGCCGGATCTATGAAGCTGATGCAGGTCGGCAGCCCTTGCGCAAAGGCGTAATCGCGCACCGCGGTGGCGGCCTCGAGGCCGATGCCCTGCCCCTCGGCCGCTTCGGTCAGAAGCCAGCCCAATTCCGGCTCGGGGTCGGGGATTTCCATGCCGATGCCGACGAGGCCCAGGACGGCCCTGTCCGTTTTGGCGGTGACGGTCCAATAGCCGATGCCCCGCAGCACCCAGCTTGCCACGGCTTGGGTGAAATCAAGCCAGGCGTCGTCTTCGTCGAACGGCCCGCCGATGAAGCGCCCGCGCTCGGTGCGCCAGATCGGTTCTAGCTCCGGCCAGTCGGCGAGCTGCGGCGCACGCAGGATCAGCCGTTCGGTTTCCAATACCGGGATCGCCGATGCGATGGCGGTCCGGTGCGGCTCCATCGCTGGAATCGGGGTCAGGTAGGGCCGGGTCATGCCAATGGCTGCGGTGCAGGGTGGCGAAACACCAGATCTTCGGGATGCGGACGTAGGGCGGCATCGTCGCGCACGGCGCCGAGCCGCTCGGCCAGGGCCGCGGACCGGGTGTTCGCGGGATCGACATAGCTGACGAGCGTCGGCAGGCCGCGTGGCCCAAGCGCCCAGTCGCGCATCGCCGCGGCGGCCTCCTGGGCCAGCCCGCGCCCCTCGGCGCCTTCGTAGATCAGCCAGCCCAGTTCGGGTTCCGGCCAGCGCGGCGGCTGGATCACGGCGATCTGGCCATTGACCTCGCCCGTCGTCCGGTCGGTGATCGCCAGCCCGCCCCAACCCAGAAGCGGCCATTGCGCCACGTCCGAGGCGAACCACGACCACGCGGTGTCGCGCGGATGCGGGCCGCCCATATGCACGGCGCGGTCGCTGGCGAGGAACGCCGCGAAGCCCTCGAAATCGTCCATGACGTGCGGCCGCAGGCGCAGGCGCGGGGTTTCGAGCACCGGCGTCAATGCACCGCCTCCGGGGCCGGGTGGCGGTAAACGAGAACCTCGGTGTCGCTGCCATTGTTGGGGGCTTCGGCGTTGGGGTCGCGCGTTGCGCCAAGGCGTTCGGCCAGAGCGATCGAGCGCGTGTTGGGCGCGTCGATATAGCTGACCGCGGTGGTCCAGCCGAGCCTGTCATAGGCGAAGCGGCGGGCGGCTTGGGCGGCCTCGAAAGCGATGCCCTTGCCCTCGTTCTCGGGTGCCCAGATGGTCCAGCCGATTTCCTGCTCCGGCCAGTCGGCGGGGTGCCACGGGCCGGCCATGCCGAGCGCGGTGTCGTCGTCTTTCGCCGTGATCACGAAACTGCCGTATCCGCGCAGGACCCACATGCCCACGACATGGGCAAAGCCGCGCCAGGCGGTGCGCAGGGTGTAGGGTCCGCCGATATGCTCGGCGCGATCGCTTTGCGCGAAGGCGTTCCACAGCGGCCAATCCTGCGCGTCCGGCGCCCGCAGCCGCAGGCGGTCGGTCTCGAGGACCGGGGTATCGGCGAGGTGCGGGGTCATGTCTGGGGCCGGGCCGCTGTCAAACTGTCGCGCTGCCGCGCGGCTCTTTTTCGGCCAGGAGAGAGGCGACGCGGTGTTGCCATCATTGCGCGGGTTGCGGGGGCGCGGAGTTTGCTGAGAAGCGCTTGAAGGTGAGGCGGACAAGGAAAGCGTCCGGTGGACGGTTTCCCCGACGAACGACTGCCTTCAAGGCGCGTTCGCGATCGCGTGGCCGCCTGGCCGCGCGTCAAAGATCTTCGCCCGCCTGCGGCGGCGCCTTCAGGGTCCTTGACCCGCGTCCACGCGGCGGTGGTGCGAATGGCGGCGGTCATTTCTTCTTTCCGAAGCCGGAGAGGCCGGGGGGCAGCTGCATGCCGCCTCCGGGCATGCCGGGGAAGCCGCCGGGCATACCTCCAGGGCCGCCCATGGACTTGGCCGCGGCCTGCAATTCGGCCTCCGACGGGCCGCCCTTGCCGAACATGCCCTTCATTGCCTGTTTCAGCATGCCGCCTTTGCCCATCTTGCCCATGCGCTTCATCATGTCGCCCATCTGCCGCTGCATCTTCAGCAGGCGGTTGAGCTCGCTGACCTCCAGCCCGGCGCCCTTGGCGATGCGTTTCTTGCGGCTGGCCTGCAGGATCTGCGGGTTGGCGCGCTCGCGCTTGGTCATCGACTGGATCAAGGCGACCTGGCGGCGGATCATGGTGTCGTCGATGCCGGCCTCGTCCATCTGTTTCGCGGCCTTCTTCATGCCCGGCATGAGCCCCATGATGCCTTCCATGCCGCCCATTTTCTGCATCTGTTCGAGCTGCATCCTGAGGTCGTTCATGTTGAACTGGCCCTTCTGGAAGCGCTTCATCATGCGCTCGGCCTTTTCCTGCTCGATGGTGGCCTGGGCCTTCTCCACCAGGCTGACGATGTCGCCCATGCCGAGGATCCGGCCCGCGATGCGTTCGGGGTGGAATTCCTCCAGCGCGTCCATCTTTTCGCCAAGGCCGACGAATTTGATCGGCTTGCCGGTGACCGCGCGCATGCTGAGCGCCGCGCCGCCGCGGCCGTCGCCGTCCATCCGGGTCAGCACCACGCCTGAGATCCCGATGCGTTCGTCGAAATTCTCGGCGGTGTGCACCGCGTCCTGGCCGGTCAGGCCGTCGACCACCAACAGCGTCTCGCGGGGGGTGGCGACGTCGCGCACGTCTTCGACCTGCTGCATCAGCTCTTCGTCGATCGAGAGCCGCCCGGCGGTGTCGAGCATGTAGACGTCGTAACCGCCGAGCGTCGCCTGCTGTTTTGCCCGCTTGGCGATGTCGACGGGGCCCTGGCCCGGGACGATCGGCAGGGTGTCGACGCCAATCTGGGTGCCGAGGATCGCCAGTTGCTCCATCGCCGCGGGGCGGTTGGTGTCCAGCGAGGCCATCAGCACCCGCTTGCCGTTCACTTCCGTAAGCCGCTTGGCGAGCTTCGCCGTGGTCGTGGTCTTGCCGCCGCCCTGCAGGCCGACCATCAGGATCGGCGCGGGCGGGTTGTCGATCTTCAGTTCGCCGGGCTCGTCGTTGTCGCCGGCCAGCACATGCACCAGCTCGTCATGCACGATCTTCACGACCTGCTGGCCCGGCGTAACCGATTTGGTCACCGCCTGGCCGGTGGCCTTCTCTTGCACCGCCTTGACGAAATCGCGTGCCACGGGCAGCGAGACGTCGGCCTCCAAAAGCGCCACGCGCACCTCGCGCAGCGCGGTCTTGACGTCGTCTTCGGAAAGTGCGCCCTGCTTGGTCAGCCGGTCGAAGACGCCGGAGAGGCGTTCGGAGAGGTTTTCGAACATGTCTCGTCCCTTCTTCTGGTCTCCCCCGAGGTGGGGCCGACCGGCGTTTTTCTCAAGCACGCCTCCGGCGTGACAACCACAAGCGCCCCCGCGGGCGTACAACGCTGGCGGAGGGCGATCCCGGGCCACACCCGGGACCGGAAGCTATCGCAACTTCCGGGGTCGGGCGCATAAACCGCTTGGGCGCTGAAAAGTCAAGCACGGGCCACAAATCAGCCCGGTCATGCTATTAACCGCGTTAGTCGTTAGCGGTTGCCGGGGAATTCGCGATGGAAGGCCTGATCATTCTCGTCGTCGAGTTCCTGGCCGTGTTGCTGTGGCCGGTCTTTGCACTCTGCGCCGCGGCACTGTTGGCGCTGATCGAGATTCTGTTCGAACTGGTGCGGGCGCTGTTTGGCCGCCGCGCCGCGCGGCGAAGCCCCGCACCCCGGCCGGAACCGGTGGAGAGCCCGGCGGCGCGTATTGAACGCGCCCGGGCGGCGCGGGCGGTGCGGCGGCGGCTTGTGGGCTTCATCGGGGTGCCGCTGGCGGTGGCCCTGGTGCCGGTGATCCTGATCAACCTCGTCTTCTTCGACCCCATGGCGCGCTGGGTCACGGACCGGATCGCCGGGCGGACGGGCATCGATATCGCCTATGACCGGATCGACGGCGATCTGTTTACCGGCAAGCTCGCGGTCGAAGGGCTGCGCGTGGCCCGTCCCGCCGATGCCAAGCCGGGATTCGACGTCGAGGTGGCGCGCGTGGCGGCCGATGCCGATCTATGGACGATCTTCGCCCGCGAACGGCGCCTTCAGGCACTGGCGATCGAAGGCGTCACGGGACGGCTCGAAGCGGGCGCGCCGGTGCCGGAGGACGCAGGCAGACCCAACCTGCCGCAAACCGACGCCGAGCGGCCGAAACGCGCGTTCGCCGTTGCGAACCTGCAGATGGCGGATGTCGTGGTCGACATTGTACAACACGACCGAAGCCCCGTGCGTCTGGAGATCATTGAAGCGTCGAGCGGGTTATTCCGCAGCCGCCACGCCGCGTTCGACTTGTTCTTCCGGTCCAATCTCGAGGCCCGGGTCGATGACGTGTCGCTGGTTGTGGAGACCGAGGAATTGTCGGAGCGGTCGCGCCGCACCGCCTGGCGGCTCGACAAGGCACCGGTCGAACCGATCGGCGATCTGGTGGGCCGCGCTCCCGCGACCTGGTTCCGGGACGGCATCGTGACGGTGGAGGTCGAGGATTTCTGGGATCTCGACGACCTGACGGTGGACATGGACTGGCGGCTGTTTCTGGCGGATGCGGTGATCGCGGCGCCAGAGGGCGCGCGGTTGCGCGACAGGGCCTTGGCCGCGGCGCTCAACAAGGTGGTGCAGGGTCGGCCCGACGGGGTGGACCTGTCGTTCAGCCTTTACCTCGACGAAGAGACGTTCAGCGCCACGGGCTCGCGCGATCTATCGGCGCTGTGGCAGGCGATGCGGCCTGCGCTGCAACAGCTGCTGGCCGCGAACGGGATCGAGATCACGGGCTCGGATGCGCCACCTGACGCGGGGCCGGAGCCTGTCGAAGAGGCAGCCAAGCCGACCCTAGGCGACCGCGCAAAATCCATTGCTGGCCGGGTCGGCGGTCTGATCCGAGGTCAGCCGGAGGAATAGGGTGCCGCGCGGCACGGCGGGAGGAGACCGCGCCGCGCGGGCTTGGCCAGCCTCAGGCGGCCAATGGCATGGCGTCGACGGCGTCCTGGGCGGCGCGCACGGTGCCTTCCATGTCGATCGCGGTGCGGTCGGCGCGGATGAACTGCACGTCCTCAATGCCGATGAAGCCCAGCACGTGGCGCAGATAGCCGGTGGCAAAATCGATGTCCGATCCCATCTCGGTGCCGCCGGAGGCGACGGTGATAATGGCGCGCTTGCCCTCCAGCAGGCCGCGCGGGCCCTCGGCGGTGTAACGGAACGTGCGGCCGGCGCGGGCGACGAGATCGATCCAGGCCTTCAGCGCCGCCGGCACGCCGAAATTGTAGATCGGCAGGCCGATGATCAGCGTGTCAGCGGCCTCGAGTTCCGCGACCAGGCTATCCGACAGCGCCAGGCGCGCGCGCTGGTCATCCGTCCGGTCGGCCTCTGGCGTGAAGTTGGCGCCGATCCAGGCCTCGTCGATCTGCGGCAGGGCGTCGGTCAAATCGCGGGTCGTGACCTGGGTCTCGCCCTCGGTGGCGAAGCGGGCGATCAGGCGGTCGTTGAGCTCGCGGCTGATCGATCCGGTGCGGCGGGCCGAGGCGTCGATGCGCAGGATGTGGTGGGTCATGTCTGGGTCCTGTTGGTTCGTGTGCTGTGGACAAACATGGCCCTTGCATTTTCGAACGCAATTGGTGAATTTGAACATGATCTGTTTAGGAGTGCACATATGGCTTTGGGAACCTGGGACGAGATTCGCACCGCCTTTCACGTGGCGCGGCTGGGCACGGTCAGCGGCGCGGCGGATGTGCTGGGCGTGCACCACGCCACGGTGATCCGCCATATCGACGCGTTGGAAGAACGGCTGGGCGCGAAGCTCTTCCAACGTCACGCGCGCGGCTATACCCCGACCGAGGCCGGGCAGGACCTGTTGCAGGTGGCGCAAACGACAGACGACCAGTTCACCCAGCTTGCGGGCCGCATCCGGGGCCGCGGCGAGGAAGTGACGGGCGAGCTGATCGTCACCACGCTCAGCGGGCTGGCGCCGCTGTTGGTGCCCTCGCTGGTGAAGTTCCAGGACGCGCATCCGGACCTGATCGTGCGGCTTCTGACCGGCGAGCGGCTGTTCCGGATGGAATATGGCGAGGCGCATGTGGCGATCCGCGCTGGGTCGCCACCGGACCAGCCCGACAATGTGGTCCAGGCCTTCTGTCGACAAAGTGGGGCGATGTATGCCTCGAAAGGCTACATCAAACAGTTCGGCATGCCGAAAGGCGACGCCGATCTCGCCGATCACCGGTTTATCTGCCACGACAGCGAGACCGCGCGCGCGCCGTTCGACCGCTGGATCCGTGACAACATCCCTGATGCGCAGATCAGCTTCCGTGCCACCGAACAGACGGTGATGCAGGCCGCGGTGCGCAACGGCGCCGGAATCGGCTTTGTGCCCTTGTGGGAGGCGAAGCACTATCCGGAACTGGTACAGGTGCTGCCACCGCGCGAGGAATGGTCGGCGCCCTTGTGGCTCGTCACCCATGTCGATCTGCACCGGACGATGAAGGTGCAGGCGTTCACCGCGTTCCTGAAGGAAGAGGCGAAGTCCTGGCCGGTGGATTGACCGCCTCGGGAACGCCGGTTGATGTGGCGCAAGGCGGCTTGGTGGCCCGTGCCCTAGCGTGCAGCGCAAAGGGAGGTGCCCGATGCCCGCCGCCACGACCAAGGCCGACCTGATCGCCGTGACCGAAAAGGAATTCGCCAAGCTGCAGGCGGTGCTTGACACCGTGCCCGAGGCGCGGGCGTTGGAGAAGGACGCCGACGACACCTCGGTCAAGGACGTGGTCGCGCACCGGGCGCATTGGATCGATCTGTTCCTGGGTTGGTATGCCGACGGACAGGCAGGCCGTGAGGTGCGTTTCCCTGCACCGGGCTACAAATGGTCGGACCTGAAGGCCTACAACGCCGATCTGCGCGCCCGTCAGGCGGATATGGGCTGGGCCGAGGCGCGGGCGGCGCTGGCGGCGGGTCATGCGCGGCTGATGGGGTTTCTGGATGGGCTCGGAGAGGACGCACTCTATGGCGGGCCGATGAAGGGCGCGAAGAACGCCTGGACCACCGGCCGCTGGGCCGAAGCGGCGGGCGCGTCGCATTACCGGTCCGCGGCGAAATACGTGCGCGCGCGGGTGAAGGCGTTTTCAAATTGAGTGCCTGCGGCACACCGGTTGGGTTGCGCCGCGCGTGCCGCGCGTCGCGGTTGTTGGGGGCTCTGCCCCGCCGCCTGCGGCGGCCCCCCGAGATATTTGGGGCCAGATGAAGGAGCTTAGGGCCGGTCTTCGCCGAGCTCGCGCTCCAGGAACGCCTCGAAGGCGTCGAGGTTGACCGGTTCGAACTGGCCGAAGCCCTGCATCCAGACGCTGGCCGTCTTCAACGCATCCGGTTCCAGCTTGCACCATTTCACCCGGCCGCGCTTCTCCTGGGCAATCAGCCCGGCGGCGGCGAGAATGGTCAGGTGCTTCGAAATCGCGGCGAGCGACATCTCGAACGGTTCGGCGACGTCGGTCACCGCCATGTCGTCTTCCAGAAGCATCGTCAGGATCGACCGGCGGGTCGGGTCGGCCAAGGCGGCGAAGACGGTGTCGAGCGTTGGATCCATGGCCCGCCGATAGGCTGGCCGGGGGCGAAAGGTCAACCGTTTGGTTGAATATGCCGCGGCGCGGAAAACGGCCCACTGACGCCCTGTGCACCCTGTCGCACTGCAATTTATATATTTTAATTCAATGGGTTGAGGAGAGGCGCGCGGCATTGACTCTGCCCGACGCTGTGCCTAGCTTCCGCGCGACTGATCGAAGGGCCACACTCATGGTCGATCCCGAGGAAAAGGCGCGGCTTGCCCGCCTGGACGCGCGGATCAAGGCGGCGAAAGGCGCCACCGAGGAGCGGCCCAAGATCGAAGAGCATCATTCGCAGGCACAGCTCGCCTGGCGCATGGTGATCGAGCTGGTGGCGGGTGTCGCGATCGGCTTTGGCCTCGGCTACGGGCTCGATGTGCTCTTGGGCACGCTGCCTGTCTTCCTGGCCATCATGACGGTGCTGGGGTTTCTCGCCGGAGTGCGCACGATGATGCGCTCGGCGAAGGAGATCCAGGCGGAACAGGCGGGCGACGCGCCCGGTGAAGAAGGGGACTGACGACGTGGCGACGGCAGAGGAAGAAGGCGGCCTGGTCTTCCACCCGATGGACCAGTTCATCGTGAAGCCGCTCTTTGGCGGCGATACCGTCAACTGGTACACCCCCACGAACGTGACCCTGTGGATGGTCATCGCGATCCTTGCGATCACCGCGCTCTTGGTCCTTGGCACCCGCGGCCGTGCGATCGTGCCGAGCCGGGTTCAGTCGGTGGCCGAGCTTGCCTACGGGTTCGTCTACAAGATGGTCGAGGATGTGGCCGGCAAGGACGGCGTGAAATACTTCCCCTACATCATGACGCTCTTCATGTTCATCGTGTTCTCGAACATGTTGGGCCTGATCCCGATGTCGTTTACGACGACATCGCACATCGCGGTGACCGCGGTGATGGCGGTGGCGGTGTTCCTGGCCGTGACCATCCTGGGCTTCGTGCTGCACGGTATGTCGTTCCTGAAGCTCTTTTGGATCAGCGCCGCGCCCCTGCCGCTCAGGCCGATCCTGGCGCTGATCGAGGTGATCAGCTACTTCGTGCGGCCCGTCAGCCACTCAATCCGTCTTGCCGGCAACATGATGGCTGGCCACGCGGTGATCAAAGTCTTCGCGGCCTTCGCCGCCGTCGCTTTGATTTCGCCGCTGTCGATCCTGGCGATCACCGCGATCTATGCGCTGGAGACCCTGGTCAGTTTCATCCAGGCCTATGTCTTCGCAATCCTCACCTGCGTCTACCTCAAGGATGCGCTGCATCCGCACCACTGACGCAAAGACACACTCAGCCAATTCCAACGTAAGGAGAACTGAAATGGAAGGCGACGTCGTACAAATGGGCGCTTACATCGGCGCGGGTCTGGCATGCACTGGCATGGGCGGCGCCGCGGTGGGTGTGGGCCACGTGGTCGGCAACTTTCTGAGCGGAGCGCTGCGCAACCCGTCGGCCGCCGGCGGCCAGACCGCGACCATGTTCATCGGTATCGCATTCTCGGAAGCGCTGGGGATCTTCTCGTTCCTCGTGGCGCTTCTGCTGATGTTCGCCGTCTAAGGCCTCCACCGCTCCTTACGCGCGGGTGGGCCCTGTGGCCCGCCCGTTGTAGACAAGGTGTCAGGAGGACGACATGGCAACCGAAACAGAAAGCCAAGGTGACGCGGCCGCGACCGGCGCCGATGCCGCCCCTGGCGGGGCCGAAGCCGTCGGCATGCCGCAGCTCGACTTTACGACATTCCCCAACCAGATCTTCTGGCTGGTGGTCACCCTGGTGGTCATCTACCTGATCCTGAGCCGCGTCGCGCTGCCCCGGATCGAAAGCGTTCTGAACGATCGCAAGAGCACGATCACCGGCGACATCGCGCGCGCCGAAGAGTTGAAGCTGCAGGCCGAAGAGGCCGAGGCCGCCTATAATCAGGCGCTCGCCGACGCCCGTGCCGAGGCCCAGACGATCATCGCCGAAGCCAAAGCCGAGATGCAGGCCGAGCTTGACGCCGCGACTGCCAAGGCCGATGCCGAGATCGCCGCAAAGGCTGCCGAGTCCGAACGTGCGATTGCGGATATTCGTGCCGGCGCGATGCAGAGTGTCGAAGAGGTCGCCAAAGCGACCGCGGCAGAGATCGTCTCGGCCATGGGCGGCAAATCCGACGCCAAGGCGATCGACGCGGCGATCGCCGCGCAGGTGAAGGGGTAGGGCGATGCTGCGACTGACGGTTCCGATGATCCTGGCCGCCGGGCCCGCGCTGGCCGCGGGCGACCGGTTCTTTTCGCTGGCCAATACCGACTTCATCGTTCTGATCTCGTTTTTGCTGTTCATCGGCATCCTGGTCTATCTGAAGGTGCCGGGGCTGTTGGGCGGGATGCTCGACAAACGCGCCGAGGGAATTCGGGCAGAGCTGGACGAGGCAAAGGCCTTGCGGGAAGAGGCGCAGACCGTGCTGGCGTCCTACGAGCGCAAACAGAAAGAGGTCGCCGAACAATCCCAACGCATCGTCGAGCATGCCCGCGAAGAGGCGCGACTGGCCGCCGAGAAGGCCAAGGAGGAGCTGCAGGCCTCGATGGCACGCCGCATCGCGGCGGCTGCGGACCAGATCGACTCGGCCCAGGCCAAGGTGGTCAAGGAAGTCCGCGACGAGGCGATCACGGTCGCCGTGGCTGCGGCGCGCGAGGTGATCGCCAAGCAGATGACGTCGGCGGCCGCCAACAAACTGGTCGACGACGCCATTGCGGCGGTGGAGACCAAGCTGCACTGAAGCCGTGGTAATTGCCGCGAGAGAAGACCCGGCCCCGCGGCCGGGTTCTTTTTTTGTTGCGGTACGCGATGGGTTTGCTGGTCGGCGGTTGGAGTGACCTGACGAGGAGTCGACACTCGCCCTCGGCGACGTTGCTAGGGTATCACTGGTCGCCCGTTCCCCTCGGCGTCAGCCGCGGATCGCGCCCAGCCCGTTCGAAGGGCTTTCGCCGCCCCGCCGGGGCGACGATCCCATCTCACCCCAGGGCGGGCGCGATGCGTCGATAGGCCTGCCACACTTGAAGCCTCTGCGCTTCTGAGAATTCGCAGTGCTAGTTGCAAGGCGCCCGCCCTCGGGGCCGGGCGCGACCCTTTCGCACGGTTGAGGCTTTGTGTTCTTGGCTGTCGCGAACAGCGGGTTCAGTTCGCACCTGGCAAACCACGGCTCGAGAGGGCGCGGCATTGACAATGACCACTGCCGAACGGGCTCGGCAAGACCCCGACGGCGAGCGCGTCTGAGGGCGTGCGCCGAGGTGCCAATCTAGGGCGATTCTAGCGTTTTCAGGGCCACGCGTTCCTACCCCCGACCCGCGGCCGAGCGGTGTGAACAGTCGCGACCTCGAGACCGCGCGGCCGGCCTTAGCTGCAGTAGCTCTTCGCGGTCGCGCCGAAGGCTTTGTATTTCTTCCAGAACACCTCGTGGCTTTCGCGGTCCGACTGCCGGATCTCCTGCGCCATATGCGGGTCTTTGAAGAACTTGACCGCCAGGCGCTGGTCGCTGCGGCTGAGCGTCTGGTCCGCAACGTCCTGGATGCAGCCGCACAAGGCCCGGCTCGCCGCCTTGCGGTCCGCTTTCATACAGGCCCGCTCGATCATGCCCGCGCTCGCCACGCTCGCGGACGCGACAATCAGCACTGCCGCAATCGTGAGTGATCTCATATCTGCCCTCATCCCCATTCTCGGGTTTCCTGCCCGCGTGGATGTCGTATGCCAGATTTGAGGCCGGTCCCAAAACGGATCCCGCTGAGGCGCCCCCAATCGGCAATCCCACGCCGATATCCTTGCCTATCCGATCAAGGTTAACGCCTGTTTGCGGCCAAATTGAGGCCGTTGTCGGTGCTGCGCCGCGGCGAGTGATCCACCTGGCGACCTGGACCGTACTTCTCGGGCAATTCCGATGGAGACCATGATGAGCGATCACGACCGTCTGAACCGCATCCTCACATTCGCCCAGCACTTGGGCCGCGGCTGGGAGGCCGGCGCCGAGCACGAAGCCCGCAGCCGTCGCTGGCTCGACGACCATGGGCGGCCCACGGCGGACGGGCTCGCCCTTCTGGCCGCACTCGAAGACCAACGCGCCACCCGCACCGTATTCCGCACCGTGGCCTGAAACGACCCGATCGCTCCATGAATGCAATCGGTCCGGCATCGGCAGACGTCGGCTCTAGCACGAGCGCCTGCCATAGCGGATTGAGGAAAAACGGATCCCGCGCCACTGCGGCACAATGAAGATCAGCCAGTGGGACCGGCGTGCCGCTTACCCCTCGGCGCGCCGCTTCACCGACTGCATCAGCCGATCCGCCTTCTTGCGCACCAGCACCGAGCGTAGATCGTGCATCGCCAGAAGCAACGCGTCGGTCACGTCCTCTAAGTCCGAATCCGAGGCGTCCGAGTTTACCCAATGCGTGGTCTGGTTGAGGTAATCCACCGCCCGGTGGATGTCGTCGATATTGCGCTTGGCCAACAGCGCCCGGCGCTCGGCCATCCAGTCCTCGATCACGGCCATGTCGGCCTCGGTCAGTTGGGTGCTGCCATGCGGCTTCACCTGGCCGTTGCGGATGTTGACGACCGCGATCTGGTCCATCTCGATCCGCCGCTGCCGGTTCGCCGTATCGACCCGAAACACGAAGGCGCCGTTTTCACGGACGCGGAAATAATACTCGGGAAGCTCTGCGGCCATCCCTCTCCCTTTACCTTAGCCCGGCACAGAACGCCTGAATCCGGGTGCAGGCCTCGGCCAAGGCCTCATCCGAGGTAGCGTAGCTGACCCGGAAGTTCGGCGAAAGCCCGAAGGCGGCCCCGAACACCACCGCCACGCCGGTTTCGTCCAGCAGCGCGGTGGCGAAGGCCTCGTCATCCGCGATCTCGGTGCCCCCGGCCGTGGTCTTGCCGATGCAGCCGGCGATCGACGGGTAGACGTAGAACGCGCCCTCGGGCACCGGGCAGGACACGCCCTCGGCCGCGTTCAGCATGTCCACCACCAGGTCGCGGCGGCGCTTGAAGACGGCGTTGTTGGCGGCGATGACGTCTTGCGGACCGTCGAGCGCCTCGACCGCAGCCCACTGGCTGACCGAGCAGGGGCACGAGGTCGATTGCGACTGGATCTTGCGCATCGCCGCGATCAGCGGCTCGGGTCCTGCGGCATAGCCAATCCGCCAGCCGGTCATCGCATAGGCCTTTGAGACGCCGTTGCAGGTCAGCGTCCGGTCATTGAGCCGCGGTTCGACCTGGGCGGGGGTGCAGAACCGGAAATCGTCGAAGACCAGGTGCTCGTACATGTCATCGGTCATCACCCACACGTGGGGGTGCCGCATCAGCACGTCGGTCAGGGCCTTGAGTTCGTCCCAGGCGTACCCCGCCCCGGTGGGGTTCGAGGGCGAGTTGAAGATCAGCCACTTGGTCTTTGGCGTGATCGCGGCCTCCAGTTGATCCGCCGTCAGTTTGTACCCGGTCTGCAGCGACGCCTCGGCCACCACCGGCGTGCCGCCGGCAAAAAGCACCATGTCGGGATAGCTGACCCAGTAGGGTGCCGGAATGACGACCTCGTCGCCGGGGTCCAGCGTCGCCATCAGCGCGTTGTAGAGGATCTGCTTGCCGCCCGTGGCGACGCTGATCTGCGATGGCTTGTAGTTCAGCCCGTTGTCGCGCTTGAACTTGGCACAGATCGCCGCCTTCAGCTCTGGAATGCCGTCCGGCGCGGTGTATTTCGTCTTCCCGGCCGCGATCGCCGCAATCGCGGCATCCTTGATGTTTTGCGGCGTATCGAAGTCCGGCTCCCCGGCACCCAGCCCGATCACGTCGCGCCCGGCGGCTTTCATCTCGGCCGCCTTGGTCGTCACTGCGATCGTCGGCGAAGGTTTGACGCGGTCCAGTGTCGCGGACAGGAAGGACATGGTCGTCTCCGAGTGGCGTAGGGCGGCGCCACCTCTTAGGATGCGCGCCAGGGCCGATCAACCGGTATCGGCGGAAAGAGGTGTGTGATGGCCGAGCGCGATTACCTGGAGGCCCCCCAAGTCCTGACCCATGCCGGTTGGTATTCCAACGAGGCCGCCACCTTCGGCGATCGAGTGGCGGCGGGGCGCGAGGCGCTGGGGATCAGCCAATCCGACCTGGCCAAGAAACTCGGCGTCAAGCTGAAGACGGTGCAGGCGTGGGAAGACGACCTCAGCGAGCCGCGGGCGAACAAACTGCAAATGTTGTCGGGCGTATTGAACGTGTCGCTGGTCTGGCTGTTGAACGGCGAAGGCGCGGGCGTCGCCGAGCCGGGCGAAGAGGGTGCGCTGAACGGCGACGTCAGCGAGCTGCTGACCGAAATCCGCCAGCTCAAGGGCACCATCGCGCAGGCCGCGGACCGGCTGGGCGGGCTGGAGAAACGGCTGCGCCGGGCGCTGAAGGACGCGGTTTGATGGGCGAAAGCGCCGAGGCGCGGATGAAGCGGCTGGCGATGCGCTCTGGCCGGCGCGGGATCAAGGAGATGGATTTGATCCTGGGGGCTTATGCGCGCGACCGGCTGGCGGCGATGGATGAGGACGCGCTGCAGCTTTACGACGCGATGCTCAGCGAGAACGACCAGGATCTGTATCTGTGGGTGACCGGGCAGGCGACCCCGCCGCATCGGTTCGCCGGTCTGATCGCAGACATCGCAGCCCATGCCCGGGCCGCCTGATCCGGCAAATTCTTAGAAAATCTCAGCCGCTTAACCGAATGTTTGGGGTTGCGCCGCTATTTCTCGGGCCGAGGCAGCGAATGGCGGAGACACATATGAGCATTCATTCCAACTTCGGCGGCAGGGTCGCGGACAAGGGCTTTATGTCCCAGTATCTTGAGTCGTTGTCGCTGGTGGAACGGCTGCACAGGCTTCTTTTGGATGTGATCAAGGACGAGTTCGAACGGCTGGGAATTCTAGAGATCAACTCGGTCCAGGCGCTCTTGCTGTTCAATGTCGGCGACAACGAGGTTACGGCGGGCGAGCTGAAATCGCGCGGCTACTACCAGGGCTCGAATGTCAGCTACAACCTCAAGAAGCTGGTCGAACTGGGCTATATGCACCACCAACGGTGCGAGATCGACCGACGCTCGGTCCGCGTGCGGCTGACCGAAAAGGGACGCAATGTGCAGGAGATTGTGTCGGAGCTGTTTTTGCGTCACGCCGACGGACTCGAGGCACGCTCGGTGCTGGATTTGAACGGTATCGAAGAGATCAACACAGCGCTTCGTCGGGTCGAGCGCTATTGGAGCGATCAGATCCGCTATATCTACTGACGCACCGGCTGCCAAATTGTGCGCCTGCGGCGCGCTCTTTGAGTTGCGCCCGCCTGCGGCGGTCGCGGTGGGCGGGGGACGCCGTCCCCCGCGCCCCCTGGAATATTTCGGACGAGAAGAAGAGCCGGACACCTCTGCGTTCGAGATCGTGCGGGACGGCTAGAGGTGTGGGTCCGCATCTCAAAATGGGAAGCGGCGGCGCGCCTTACGGTTTGCGCCCGCCTGCAACGTCTGCGGCGGTTGGGGACGGCTGTCTCCCTCGCCGCCAGGAGGTTTTGGGACGAAAAGAACAGCAGTACCGGTGCCGTCGCTTCATCCACTGTGTTGGAATGAGGGGCCGCGTGGCCGGTTGGAGGGGCTTTGTCTGGGCCGGAGCGGCCGTGCGGCCGGTCGGCGGAGCCGCGTCGGGGCCGCAGAGGCAGCGCGATGGTCAGAGTGGCTACGCGGCACCTGGACTCGCTGCGCGGCGCGCGGAACGGCTGCGCTCAGGGCTGTAGTGTCGACGCGGTATGAAGATGGACAAGGCGCGGTGTGTGAATTGGCGGCGCGGAGGACCGGTGGGCCTCCACGGCGCCGGAATGGCCGCCGCGGGTTGGGACCCGTCGGCCTATTCGGCGCGCCCGCTTGACGTCGCGGGCTTCGGGCGCAGGGGCTGCAGACGAGCCGGGTGGCCAGCGTCGCTGACGGCGAGTGTTTGCAATTCGCGCAACAGCTTGCGGGCCATGGCGTCCTGGAAGTCCTCGAAGCCGAGCGCGACCTCGACGAAGGCGTCCGGCCCGCGGATCACCTCGACCTTGAAATAGGCCCAAAGCTCGGGGATCTGCACCTGGCGTTCATCGCCATGGCTCATCGGATCGGCGCCGATCACCAGCGCGTTGACGGTGATGCCCTCGAGCAGCGGCTCGCCGCCCAGGTCGCGGGGCCGCGGGCCGGTGTTCGACTTGCCGTCGCCGGAGAGATCGAGCGTGTGCTTCCAACAGTCCGGCTGCCGCGCCAGTTGCCGGGCGCCGGCGAGCATCGCCTGGCCGATGGCGGTGGGCGGCTCGGTGGCGACGCGCGGCGTACCGGCCAGCGTCGCGGCGACCCCGCGCAGCACCGCAGCATCGGTGATCTCGGTCCAGGGCACCAGCGCGCGGGTGCTTCCGAGCCCGGCCCATTCATAGACGTAGAGCCGCACAGGTGTGTCTGGAAACGCCAGGAACGCCGCCTGAACGTCCGGCACCAGCAGCGCCCCGGCCAACCCGTCGAGCTGCAGCCGATATTCGCGCCCGTCGACCGAGCCCGAGACGTCGAGCCCGATCGCCAATGCCTGCCGGCACGCGGCCTCTGCGGCCCCAGACGCCGCAAGCACAAGCGCAAAGACCGCCGCCCTGGACCCGCCGCCCACGCATAGGCGCATACGGGACTTGATCCTTGGCCCGCAGCGCCGCGCCGCGCGGGCAGCCAGCCACCGGCTCCAAGGAATCATCTGGCGGAAGACATCTTGTCGGGATCTGGGGGAGCTTTGCGTGGGTGCGCCATTGGGTTGAGCCCCCAATGGACGACGCTCCCTCAGCCGGTCGGATCGCGCAGCGATCCGAAACCGAAATCGGCAGCGGCCCGCATCAGCCACCGCGTTTAAGCCAGCGCCCCGGCGCCCAGCCAATCGCGCGGGTCTCAAGCTCGCGCACAAGTTTGCGCTTCATCGCGCGTTCGAAATCGTGGAAATCCACGGCCTCCTCGACAAAGGCGCCCGGCCCCTTGATCAGCTCGCGCCGGTAGTAGCCGGCCAGATCGTCGTCCTGTCCGCCGATCGACAGCCCGTTCACCGTCACCTCGCTCAGCGCGAAGTTCTCGTAGGCCAGCCGCGGTGCGAAGCCGTCGTTATTGACCCCGTCGCCCGAGACATCGAGGGTCTGGAACAGGCAAGGCGGCGCCTCGGCGAAGACCTGCGCGGCGTAGCCGAGCGCATAGCCCAGGGCGGTGGGAAACTCGGCATAGCGCCGCCGCGACTGGCGGATCTCGGAGGCCGCCGTCAGGATGTCGGCGCGGGTCTGCAGGATCCGCCAGTTCAGCGTCACGTCCTGCTGATAACGCCCGCTCCATTCGAACACCGCCAGCGCCACGGTCTCGCCCGGGACCGACAGGATCGCCTCCTGCACCTCGGGCGAGGCCAGCGCGTTGGCCAGGCCAAAGCGCTGCAGCCGGTCCTCGTCCTGGTCGACCGAGGACGAGATGTCGAGCGCCAGGGCCAGGGCCAGCCGGCATTCGGCCGCCGCCGGACCCGCGGCGAGCAGGACCAGCAGCGCCCAAAGCCTTACCAATGGCCCGTGTTCTCCATGCTGGCCCAGGGCTCAGCGGGGGCCAGCGACTGGCCCGCCTGCAGCAGCTCGATCGAGACGTTGTCGGGCGAACGAATGAAGGCCATGTGGCCGTCGCGCGGCGGCCGGTTGATGGTCACCCCGTTGTCCATCAGGTGCTGGCACATCGCGTAAATGTCGTCGACCCGGTAGGCCAGGTGCCCGAAATGGCGGCTGTCGCTGGGCAGCCCGTCGTCGCCGTCCCAGTTGTAGGTCAGCTCGACCGAGGCGTTGTCCTGCCCCGGTGGGGTCATGAAGACCAGCGTGAACCGGCCCTGGTCGTTGTCGATCCGCCGGGTCTCTTCCAGGCCCAGAAGTTCGTAGAACGCTTTCGACGTGTCCAGGTCCTTCACCCGGACCATGGTGTGCAGATAGGTGATGCTCATCGCTGACTCCGCTGTTTTGCGGCCAGCCTAGCATGATCCGCCGCGGCGGCCAGACCAAGCACTCGGCAGCGGCGGGATTCCACGCGGGTTTTTTCGCGTACGCTTGGGCCAGACGGAGGACAACGCGACCGAAGCAGATGCCGGCAGCTGTCAGTCGGCCGCTGCCCAGGGCCACGGCTCATCCTAAGGCGGGATGCGCCAGGTTCATGTCCACGCCCACGCGGGTCAGCCCGGACCCGCCCAACGATCGGTCAGAAATTCGACCGGATGCCGACCGACACCGCCCATTCCGACGTGGTAAAGCGCGACACGTTCGACGAGGTGCGTTGGCGGCGGATCTTCAGGTGCGGCGAGAAACCGGCATATTCGATCTTCTCGAAAGTGATGTCGAGATCGGCGAACAGCCCCTCGTCGCGGCGCCCGCCGGGCACCGGAATGAAGCCCAAGGCGTAATCGGGATAGTCCGACAACGAGGCGCCGATACTGGCCGACAGTCCCAGATCCATGACCGGCTTTCCCAGGGCGTAGGTCAGCTTGCCGTAGACCGCGCGGTTGTCGAAATTGGTGTTTGGGCTGTCGGTGTCGCCGACATAGACGCTGCCCGACAGACGCCCGCCATCGGCGAACCGGTAACTCAGCCCGGCACTGCCGCGCAGCACTCGGCCGCTGCCGCCGCCACCGGCATAGTCGCGCCACTCGGCCTCGATCTGCCCCGAGGCGTCCAGGCGGCCGCTCAGCGGGCGGCGGTAATAGGCGCTGCCGGTCACCGCGTCATAAGACGCCGCGCCGCCTTGGCGATAGTGGCTGAACCGGCCGGCCAGTTGGACCATCTCGCCCGGCTTCCGCAGCCGGCGCGAATAGCGCACACCGGCGGTGAATTCCTCGGCTGACAGGTCCCCGGCGTCGAAGCCGGGCGCCTTGGCCTGGGCATCGTCCGACAGCCAGACCCGCTTGGCATAGGCCGACCCGGTCAGGTCGGTCTGGCTGCGCGCGTTGCGCTGAACCCGGTAGGACAGGTCAAGCTTGCCCTGCGCGATCCAACCCGACAACGCCTGAGCGTCGGACGACAAGATGCCCACCAGCGGCACGCCGTCGATGATATTGTAGGGACTTTCGGCGCCGCCATTGACGTTCGACGATGGGGTCGCCGAGAAATCCAGGCGGTAACGCCATGGGTTCTTGGCCTGAAATATCCGATAGTTACGCTCGACCCGGGCGCGCTGCGCCGGGCTCGGCGCCAGATCGCCGGCGCGGCGCAGCCAGAACTGGGTGGCGATGGTGCGGTTGTCGGCCATTGCTGCCACCGCGGTCATCCGGGCGGCGTGGAACTTGACCTCGGCGTCCTCTGCATGGCGGAACGCCAACCGCCCGCTGCGGTAGGACCCGCCGCTGTCGCCGGTCCCAAGCTGCAGCGCCGACATCGCCAGCAGCGCGTATTCGTCGTCGGGGTCGTTGCGCAACAGCGCCGCTGCCAGGGGGGCGGCAATATGCGGCTGGCCCGTCAATGCCGCTTGCAGCGCCACGGCACGGGTTTCGTTTAGACTGAGCGATTGGGCTCCGGCCTCCGCCGGCGTCTCGGCGTTGGGCTCGGCCCAAACCGGACCCGCGGCCCACAGAAACAGCGCGGCGATCAGGCCTGGCAGGCGGCTCCTACGGCGCCGTGCCGGCACACAGTGTAACATCTTCGCCCGGCTTGCCGCATTGGGTCAGCACGAAAACCCCGGTTTCGCTCTCGCCCTCTCGCGTGGGATCCCATTCGTCGATCTTCAGCACGCCAGCCAGACCGGCCGCATCGACGCCGCCGAATGTACCGCCGTATTTGCCGATCGGAATGCCGACCCCGGTGATCTGCTCGACATCGCCGATGAACGTGCCGTCGGTGCCGATATCGGTGATGATCAGCATCAGGTCGGTCAGCGCCGGGGCCAGGGCGGGCGCGTCCAGCCGCACCCGGTTGAAGATCGTGCCGTTGATCTGCATGTCCGAGAAGTTGGCGTTGATGAAGGCGTCGCCGTCGACCCGGCCCGGCCCTTGCATCTGCAGCGCCGGATCGGGCACCGGCGGCAGCGGCCCGCTGTAGTTGTCGAGCCCGACATAGCCGCCGGCATAGGACACCTGGCCCGCGCCCGGCCCGGAGCCGATCGCCGGCGGGGTGAAGCCGCCGGTGCGCTCGTAATAGCCGCCCGAGGCGAAGCGGTTGAACTGCCCGCCGTCGCCCACCGCCACGCCGCGGACCGAGCCGTCGGCCGATTCCCGGGCGACGCCCAGGAACAGCCGGTCCAGCGCGTCCTCTTGGATCGTGTAGGCTTCATAGCCCGGCGCCAGCCCGGCCTCGGCGGCCAGGTTGCGCGTATAGGGCACCATGACCGGCGTGCTGTCGATGCCGGTGATCTCGACCGATAGCGTCTTGGCGACCGGATCGTAGGTCACCGACCGCAGGTTGTTGGCCAATTCCAGCGGGATGCCTGCATCCGTCGTTGTGGGGGGCTCTGCCGGGGTGCCCGGGTCTGTCGGCTCCGCCGTCGTGTCGGTGGTCACCAGCGGATTGCCGTCGCACGCCACCACCGCGACCGCGGTGGCCAAGGCCGTA
Source organism: Rhodobacter sp. (assembly GCA_030066215.1). GTDB lineage: Bacteria > Pseudomonadota > Alphaproteobacteria > Rhodobacterales > Rhodobacteraceae > JASJCA01. The sequence continues at coordinate 27,048 of JASJCA010000015.1, forward strand.
AGATATCTACGCATAACTCTGCTCGAAGCCTGCCTATTTTTCCGCGACCCTGTGGAAAAAGCTTCGATAAGTCAACGAATCGAGGTGCTTACAAGGAGAAACTGATGCAGGAATATCGCGCTTTTTTCGGCCCCCATGCGCGCCAAGCCTACCCCATCTCGCGGCAGTTCCAATCCACGCCCATAGATGTAGTATATCCCCCCACACGTGGCGCACGGAAAGGATTCGCCCCATGCCCCTCACGCCCGAGCAGCAAGCCGAGATCGATGAGTTGCGCGCCAGCCCGCGCCAGACCCTGCGCGTGGTCGCCGAGGGGATGGAGCAGCATCTTTATACCGCCTACGATGTGCTCGACCACGGCTTCATCCGCGTCATCGACTACATGGGCGACGACAACGCCATCTGCCAGGCCGCCCGCGTCTCCTATGGCAAGGGCACCAAGCAGGTCAGCCAGAACGAGGGGCTGATCCGCTATCTGATGCGCCACTGGCACTCCACCCCGTTCGAGATGTGCGAGATCAAGCTGCACGTCAAACTGCCGGTCTTCGTCGCCCGCCAGTGGATCCGCCACCGCACCGCCAACGTCAACGAATACTCCGCCCGCTACTCGATCCTCGACCGCGAATTCTACATCCCCGAGCCTTCTCAGCTCGCCGCCCAATCCACCGCCAACGCGCAAGGCCGCGGCGACGTGCTGGAAGGCGCCGAGGCCGCCCGCGTCCTCGACATCCTCAAATCCGACAGCGCCCGGGCTTACGACCACTACGAGGAGATGCTCGCCCAGGACGACCAGAAAGGCCTCGCCCGAGAGCTCGCCCGCATGAACCTGCCCGCCAATGTCTACACGCAATGGTACTGGAAGGTGGACCTGCACAACCTCTTCCACTTCCTCCGCCTGCGCGCCGACGCCCACGCCCAATACGAAATCCGCGTCTATGCCGAGGCGATCTGCAAGGTCGTCGCCGACTGGGTCCCCTTCGCCTACGCCGCCTTCGAGGACTACCGCCTGGGCGGCGTCACCCTCTCGTCAAAGGCGATTGAGTGTCTACGGATGATGCTGCAGGGTGAAGAGGTGACCCAAGAGACCTCCGGCATGTCCAAGGGGGAATGGCGGGAGTTTGAGGGGGTGCTAAACGATTGACGATTTCCCGGATTCACCTCACAGGTTTCAAGCGGTTTGCTGATTTTTCGGTAAATTGCAAAGAAAACAATATTCTGGTCGGGCCGAATAATGCCGGGAAATCAACAACTCTCGACGCCCTAAGGTTAGCAAACGACGCAATACGTTTTGCCAATCGCCGCAGACCTGAACTCGCAAGTCAAGGCGACGATGGCGTGTGTGCCACTTACCGTTTATCGATCAATAGGCTTTCTGTGCCGATTGACAGCATTAACAGGAACTACCAAGACGACGATGCTCGGGTGGTGGTTCGCCACGAGAACGGTAATGAACTTGTGCTTGTTGTTGGCGCCGGAAGTGGCGCGGTTGCGTATTTAAAAACAGAAAACGCACTGCCAAGATCTCCGGCCGCGTTTCGGGCGCTATTCCCCATCGATCTCGTGATCGTGCCGACCCTAGGGCCATTCGAGGCAGAGGAACGCTATCTCACTGATGAGACTGTTCGCGCAAACGAAAATACGAGGCTAGCTCACAGAAACTTTCGAAACATAATGCTTCGGAAGTCCGCAACGGATTTCAATGAGTTGGCAGAACTGCTCCAGTCTACTTGGCCAGAAATGACAATCGAGAGGCCGAGGGTAATTCACGGCCAATCGCCGTGGGTCTCGATGATGTATCAAGAAAGGCGCATCCCTAGAGAGTTGCATTGGTCTGGTTTTGGATTTCAGGTTTGGTTGCAGATGCTTGTTCAAATCATGCGGGGTTCTGGGAACAGCGTGTTGGTCCTTGATGAGCCCGATATTTATCTACATGCCGACCTTCAAAAAAGACTGGTGCAAATTGTAAAGTCGCGTTTCCAGCAGCTTTTCCTGGCGACACATTCCACGGAGATCATAAATGAAGCCGAGCCGGGCGATATACTCTCAATTAATAGTGAATGGCGAAACGCACGACGTGTGAATTCGGACGAAGCGTACCGTCAACTCTTCAAATATATTGGCTCAAGCGAGAATGCCGAGTTTGCCCGGGTCGCTAGGGCCAAACGGATTGTCTTTTTTGAAGGCAAAGACAAACGTATGGTGCGCTGGCTGAGCGACAAACTTGAGACCATGGGTGCCCTCAGCTCAACCGATACTGTTGTCTTGCAGGCAGGCGGGTTTGGGCAGTGGAAGCGTATCGTCAATACGAATTGGACACTGGAAACCCTGTTCGGAATGGACGTAAAGATTATCGCGCTTTTTGATCGGGACTATCGAACAGAAGAAGAGGTGCGCGAATTCGAGGAAAATACTTCGTCTGAGATGGTATTATGCCGAGTGCTTAATCGAAAAGAGATTGAGAATTATTGCCTTGAAGTCGAGGGGTTGATCAAGGCAATGACAAAACGCGTTCGTGAGCGTGGGCAAAACCTATCTGACGAACAAGCCGAAGAAATTCTGAGAAATCTATCTGATCAATACCGTGTGGATGTCCAATCCAACCTGACTGGTTCAGCAATCGCGTACTATCGAAAAGCTAAACCTGATATTGATGCGAGCTCCGTCGCCAAAACAACACTTGGAGATTTCGACTCAGATTGGGATGATCTTTCTAAACGGTTAAAGATCATTCCGGGTAAGGACTTCATCGCCGTACTATCAGCCAAACTTCAAGGCGAATACGGATGTAGTATCACATTCAATCAGATTTTGGCGGAGGTTCAGCGCAATCAGATTGATGCTGAATTGGTGAAGATATTCGAAGAGTTTGAAGGGTTCTTAGCGAGTTAAATCCAGCGAGTAGGGTGGGCAGTCCTGCCCACCACGAGCACAAAGCCGCGCATCGACGGGCCGAGGCGCGGCGATCCGACCTCTGGTCTGCAGCGCTTTAAGCCAGCCAAGCCCCTCCACCCCCAGCAAGCCGTAGGGTGAGCTTTAGCGCACCACTCTGCATCGTAGGCACCCCGCACAAAGGATCGCGCCCGCCCTTGGGTGAGATGGGACCGTGGCCCCAGTGGGGCCGCGAAAGCCCATCGAACGGGCCGGGCGCGATCCGGGGCTGACGCCCCGGGGGAACGGTTGGACGGGGCGGTTCTCCGGAGGATGGGTTCCCAACCCATCGCTCCCTCGGCTATCCTCCACCCAAAGGAGCCACCCATGCCGACGCCCAAGGAATCCGTCCAGGCCATGATCCAGAAACTGCCGGACGACGTCACCTACGAGGAAATGCTCTACAAACTGTATGTGCTGGAGAGCATCGAGGCGGGGATGGCCGATGTCGAGGCTGGCCGGACCTTCACCCATGAACAGGTTAAACGGCGTCTGGCCAAATGGCTCGACGCCTGATCTGAACCGCTCGGACTCCGAAGACAACCGGGGACCATCCGCCCCGAACTCCCCGTGAACCGTCTCCGCTGCAGGCCCATCTCTCGCCCAGCAGAACGGAGACTACCCATGCCGACCCCCCAAGCGCCCGGCGCGCCCGCGCCGTCGAACCCGATCTTCCCGCTGACCCCGGCGCAGATCCGCGTCCTGCTCGGCCGCTGAGGGCCCCTTAACGGACCCGCCTGAAGATCCCGTCACCACACCGCACGCACAGTTAACCCCGGCCCATCCCGGACCGGGGCTGTTTTGCGCACCGACGTAATACCGACGTTTTACCGACGTAATACAGACAGCGGTTTTTGAGCGATTTCAGCTCGTTAACCCCGATTCGGGCTGGGCCGCCTTGGGCTCCGCCCGTTCGGCGCTGAAAACGGTCCACTGGACCGTTTTCCGGGCGCGCCTCACCCCAAAATCCCGGGCCAATTCGCCTCGCCGGCCGCGATGTTGCCCGGAATATCCTCCAGCCACAGCTCGCGGGCGCGCAGGTTGGCGTTGAGGTACAGCCGGTCCTCATAAACCGTCCAGGCCTCGGGGATGGTCGGCGCCAGGTAGCCGCGCGAGGCGGCGAAGGCGCAGTAACCGCCGAATTTCGCACCGTATTTTTCCGGATCGCCCTCGAACGCGGCCTTGTTCGCCGCCGACGCAAACCGCCACTCGGCGCCCTTGTACATCACCGCGTGCTCGGCCGAACCCGCGACCGGGCCGCCCTCGGTGAAATACGCCACCGGGTCGATCCCGTTGATCGCGACGCCATTGGTCTGGAATGTTTCCGGTTCCATGGCCAATGCGGGGCGGGCGGCCAACGTGGCCATCGGGGCCACGGCGAAAAGTCCTAGCAAAGTCCGGCGGTTAAGCGGCATGGGCGTGTCTCCTCTGATCTAATCCTGCGCCCAAGATGCGCGCCCCGCGCGAAAAAAATACCCCCTCACACAGACCTGTGATGCCCTGTGTAGTGCGTTGAATTCTCTGCAACATTTGCCGAAGTTGCGCGATCGCCACACCCACCCGGCATGATTTCGCCATAATTGTCGCTTAGCCTCGAACAATCGAGCTAGAAGAAAGGAGGTCGCCCATGCTGCGCCTCGTCCTACCCTTCGCCATGCTCCTGAGCCTTCCCGCAAGCGCCCAGACAGTCAGCTGCGCCGACCGCGCCAAAGTGGTCGCCAGGCTCAGCGGACTGGGCGAAACCCAGGCGGGCATGGGGCTGTCGACCAAGGGTCAAGTCTTTGAAATCTGGACATCAAATCGCACCGGCACCTGGACGATTGTGCTTAGCGACAGCTCTGGGCTGAGCTGCATCATGTCCTACGGCGAAAGCTGGACCGGCCAGGACGCCGCGACCGTCAGCCTGCCGGGCGAGCCGACCTGAGGTCTCAGCCAGGCACCTCCGCCCGGCAGAGCACCACGTTGTCGCGCTTCAGATCCGGCCCCCAGATGATCCGCGCGGCCCGGTCCCAGTCGATCCGGTCATAGCCGTCCTTCGGTCCGACATCACGGGCGCTGTGGACCATCGCCGCGTCCCAGCCGCTTGCGTCGAACCCTGGCGCGTACCAATCGGCTGGCACCTCTGCCACCCGCTGAGAACACGGGGCTTTATCGACTTGCGGGCTGCGTTCCCGTTCACAGGATGTCTGTTCCGGGGCATGCTGCACCACCAAGCACCGCCAGTCCGCGTCGGTCGCGGCGACGAGCGCACCCGTACTGTCGCGAACTTGGGCGATCGCGCCGCCGTCGCCCATCTGCTGCCGCCGTGTGCCGATATATTCAAGCCCCGTGGCGGTTTCCATGAAGTCCCTGAATTCGAATGCAAACACGAAGGGCGGGTCGGAATTGAACGTGACCCGCTCGGCATTGAACGAACGCTCCGTGGTGATCGGCACGGAGTCCTCGATCAGCTTTTCGCCGTTGACCCAGAATGCAAACCAGTTGTCGACCCAGATCTCGGCGGTCAGCTCGGTGCCGCCACCGCCGGGGAGTGTGGTCTCGTTCAGATCCGCGCCGCCGCCCGGCTTGGGTGGGCGCGGTTTGTGGGTGAATGCCACGGTCGGAAGGGCGAGAGCGGCCGCCAGAAGAAGGGCCAGCGCAATGCGGAGTTTGGTCATCAAGAAGGCCTGAGTTGCGCGTTATATCGGTGAACATAGCCCCGCATAAGGCCGTTGCAATCGGCGCATTTCTGCCACAACGCCGTCGCGAAACGCATTGTTTCCAAACGCGGTTTTGGACCTATCCACAGGTGCATGTTACCGATGCCGCAGCGCTTGGGGGGCCGCGCAATCTGTGATGGAGGTATCCATGCGTATTCTGTTCTCTGCCGCCGTGGGCCTGGCGTTGGTCGCCGCGCCCGCCTTTGCCGGCGGGCACTATCCGAAATCCCACGACCCGATGTCCCAGCCGGCCTCGAACGACATGGCCGTCTACGCCTATCCGGCCAAAGCCAATTACTGCCCGGCTGGACTGCAGCCGGTGGTCGTCGGCGGTGTGATCTGTTGCGGCGAGCCGACCCATGGGGTGTATCACCCGCAGCCGGTCCACAAACCGCGCAAGAAACACAAGCCACAGGCCACCTACGTCTCCTACGGCAAGGGCTACGGCGACACCGTCGTCTACGAAAAGGGTCAGTAGGGCGCCCTAGCCGAATTCCCGCGCGGCCCCTCATACGGGCCTGGCGCCCCGCGGTTGCGGGGCGCTTTGGCTTGCCGAAACGCAGTGTTTCCCGGCGCGAAATTGACCGTGGCCCCCGTCCTGATAAGCTTCTGATATTATTGCCGTTTTCAACGCAATATCTTGATGGGGGTAGCAATGACGAACGCAAGATTTGGGGTTGCGGCCGCTGTGGCCGTGGCCGTCTTGGGCGCGGCGCCGGCAGCGCACGCCTTTTGCACCGACAAATGGGCCGACGTGACGATCCTGTGCCCGAAGCCGGTGCCGTATCAGGGCAAGAAGACCTTGACCGAAACCTCACGCAACCTGCCGGTCTCGCCGGGCCCGGGGCTCTACAGGAACTACGGCTGGGGCTATGACGTTCGCGTCTATGCCTACGGCAATGGCACCGGATACCAGAATTTCTGGTGGGAAGAGGACACCAGCGACTAGGGTCGCCTGAAACGCAAAACGGCCCCGCACAGGGGCCGTTTCAGATCTGACGCTGCGCCTACTTTTCTGTAAGGTCGACCAGATCGCTGGCCATGGAACGGCCGTCGCGGCCTTCGCGCAGCTCGTAGCTCACCTTCTGATTGTCGGCGAGCCCGGTCATCCCGGCGCGCTCGACGGCCGAGATATGCACGAACACGTCGTTGCTGCCGTCATCGGGCGCGATGAAGCCGTAGCCCTTTGTGGTATTGAACCATTTCACGGTGCCGCTGGGCATGCCGTTTCTCCTTCTTTGGGCCCGCCCGCGGTCGTGCGGCGGGGTGGTGCAGCCAGGTCTTTCAAGGTGTGAGGCTGCCCCCAAATCAGGAGCGGTCTTCGTAGAAAGTCTGTCGTCACGCTTGAAAGCATGAGCCAATCCGCGGAAAAGGCAAGTGAATTTATCATGACGGGCGGGGTCTGCGGGGCTTTGCCGATAGGAGGTTGGCGATGCGGATGTACGGACTGAGGACCTGCGACACCTGCCGGAAGGCGGAAAGGGCGCTGCGGGCGGCGGGGCATGATCCAGAGGTGGTCGATGTACGGACCGACGGCGTGCCCGGCGCCGAGTTGCGACGATTTCTTGACCGGTTCGGCGAAGCAATGATCAACCGCAGGTCGACCACTTGGCGGGGCTTGAGCGAGGCAGAGCGGGCGGGCGGCCCGTTGAAGCTTTTGGCGCGGCATCCGACTGTGATGAAGCGTCCGGTGATCGAGGCGGACGGACAGCTGTACCTGGGATGGGGAAAGGAGGTGCAGAATTCCCTCCTTGGATAGCGCTGCGGCCGCGCCTATGTCGAAACCGGTTGCAGGGAGTTCGGGATGCGGAACGCAGCTCTGACGTTGGGGGTAATTGCCGGGATAATCGGCATGTTCGTGGGGTTTTTCAGCTACGGATATGTCGAGTTCATCGACTGGTTTGGCGAGATCGAAGAGGTGGCCGGACAGGTGGCGAACCCCGGCTTGGTCAAAGCGGTGAGCCTGCTTGCTCCGGTTTTGGCAATCGCGGGCGGGGCGATGTCTCGATCTCAGGCGACGGCCGGCGGCGCCTGCATGTTGATGTCGGCGGCCGGCATGTATTGGGCCTTCGGATTCGGCGTGTTTACGATGTTTCCGATTGCAATGGCGGGCGCGGGTGGCCTTCTGGCCTTGGCTGCCCGTCGGCCGGACCCTGCTTGACGGGACGTGCGTCAGTCGGCGGACTGCGGCGTCAACGCTTCGCCGCGCAACCGACGGATCGCTGCGTCCACCGAAATCGGACCGGCGCCGCGAAACACCATATAGGCCAGTAGAAAGACCCAAAGCGTCCGCTGGTCCATGATCGCAGACAGCGCATCGTTGTCGAACCATGCGCCCAGTGCGACACCGTGGCCGGTCACATCGACCAGGCTTTGCACGAGGACGAAGCCGATCATACCGAGCGCGGCGAGCCGGGTCGCGAAGCCGACAAGAAGCAGAATTGGCAGCACGAATTCTGCCCAGCCGCCGAGAACCATGACCGTCTTTTGAAAAATGGTCGCCTGCGACACGTCCCAAAGCACGGCTTCGGCGGACTTTGGGAAGATCTGGCCGAACGCCCCAGCTGTCGGGGTGAAGAGACCGTCGAGTTTCAGTGTCGCTGAATTCCAAAAGTAGACAAAGAAAACGGCGGCGAAGACGATGCGGGCGAGCGTCGGCAGAAGCCACGGGGCAACTCGGTGTTCAAGCAGATCGACGGCGTCGTCGTGGAGATTGATCAGGGCGTTCATCCTCAGTCCTCGTCCAGTATTGTGATTGCGGCGCCGGCAAAGAGCACACCGAGGGTCGCCGTCAGGTCGAATTCGGGCACCTGCTCGGTCGCCGCGTCGAGCGCGGCGCCGAACCGCGCGCCGTCCATCAGCGCGGCGACGAATGTTCCACCGCCGGGCGCGAGTGTGGCCAGCTGCGGGTCAAAGTCGGGTCGCGTCACCAGCACGTTCTCGCCCCGGGGTTCCGGTTTTGGTGCGCCGTCCTCCATTTTGTAGGCCCAGATGCCGTGCACCGGATAGCGCGAGCGGATCAAATGGACCGTCGGGGCGAAGCGGATACGGGCGGCCATCAGTCGGTCGGGCGGCAGGGCCTGGAAGGTCTCGGGCGGCAGCGGCGCGGCATCGGCAGCGTGGTAGGCGTGGCGCAGGGCCAGTTCCAGCTGCGCGACGTCGGGCAGGTAGGGCAGGTGCTGCAACGGTTCGAAACCGGCCAGAAAGTCCGGCAGCTCGGCGCCGTAGAACATCATCAAGGGCGACGACGGCGGGTGCTGGCGAAGGTAGACGCCCGCGATGGCTTTGAAATTCTCTGCGCCGATCAGTTTGGCGATCACCGGAAAGGCGGTCTCCAGCGCGTCGGTCAGGCTGACGGCGACGTTGTTGCGGTAGACGTTGAAGCGTTTCGTCGCCTGGACGCCGTCGGGGTTGGTGAGGCCCGCTGGCGCAGGCGTCGCCGGGTCGAGCAGCGCTTGTGTGAACTCCGCTTGGGCGACTGTCATGCCAATGCTGCCTGAAGGACCGGTGCGGCGCGGTCGGCCTCGGCGCGCAATATGGGCCAGTCCGGCACGTCGGTGTCCCATTCGATCAGCGTCGGCTTCGGGCCGCCACGCCGGATTGTGTGCGCGTAGAGCGCCCAGACCGGATCGACCACCTCGCGGCCATGGCTGTCGATCAGCAAGGGTGCGCCGGTTTCGTCGGCGTCCTCATCATGGCCGCCGAGATGGATCTCGCCGACGAGGTGCAGCGGGAAGGCGTCGATGTAGCCCGGCGCATCGGTCTGCTGATTGGTGGCCGAGACGAAGACGTTGTTGACGTCCAACAGCAGGCCGCAGCCAGTGCGGTGCGCAATCTCGGCCAGGAAGTCGACCTCGGCCAAGTCGGACTCGGCGAAGGCCAGATAGGTCGAGGGGTTTTCCAGCAGCATCCGGCGGCCGACCGCCTCTTGCACCTCGTCGATGTGGTCGCAAACGCGCGCCAGCGTGGCCTCGGTATAGGGCAAGGGCAGCAGGTCGTTCAGGAAATGGCTGTCATGGGTCGACCAGGCGAGATGTTCGGAAAAGCTCGCCGGCTGCAGCCAGCCGATCAGGTGTTTCAGGCGCGCAAGGTGATCGGCGTCCAACGCCCCCTCGCCGCCGATCGACAGGCCCACGCCATGGACCGAAATCGGAAAACGCTCGGCCAGGTGACGAAGTTGCGCCAGCGGACGGCCGCCGTCGCCCATGTAGTTTTCGGCATGGATTTCCAGCCAAGAGACAGCGCCCGGATCGGCCAGGAGGTCGGAAAAATGCTGTGGCTTATAACCGACGCCGGGCGCGTCCGGCAGACGGTCGAAGCGAGGTGTGGTGGCGTCCAGCATTTATCAAACGTCCCTGCTGTGGTCGATTACGTGAAGCCTATCTAGCAGGAAATGCGCAGGATGGGGCGGAAACCCCACCCTGCGAAATCGGCGGTCCGGTCAGGACGGCAGGTCGCGGTCCAGAGCCTCGAGCGAACCCATGCGCGCGGTGCCGTCGGCCATCGCGGGCAGATCGATCTCGGTGCAGGTGCCGGCGTCGACGAGGGTCCAGGCGTTGCCCTGGTAATCGACGGTCGAGGAACCGGCGCAGGTGGTGCCGGGGCCGGCGGCGCAGTCGTTGGCGCCGGCGAGCGAAACGCCGTAGCACTTTTCTTTCGCCTGAGCGTGGGCGGTCGTGGTGGCAGTGGCGCTCAGCGCGGCAGCAACGGCACCGGCAACGGCAAGGGTCTTCATGGTGGTGGACATTCGAGATCTCCGATTTGTCGTTTCGTGTCGTGGTTTCAGCCGCGCTTTGCGGCACGACGTCAATTAAGACAGCGAAACTGACACAGCCAATAACGTGCCCGTGTGGCACGCGCCTGTGACGGGCTGAAACATACGAAAATGTGACTTGACGCGTGAGCCTGCGGCGGGCTGCCGCAGGCCCCTCGGCTAAACCACTGCCAACGCATGCTTTTCCGCCATATCGGGCGGCGTCGCCTCGGCGTCGAGCTGGTCGGCGATGGTGTTCAGCATCTCGACCCGGGTCTGTTTCTCGCCAAGCCGGCGGACCGAAACCGTCTGGTCGGCGACCTCTTTCATCCCGCAGGCCAGAATCACCGGCACTTTGGCGACCGAGTGTTCCCGCACCTTGTAGTTGATCTTTTCGTTGCGGATATCGGCCTCGGCCCTGAGCCCGCGCGCCTTCAGCGTTTCGACCACGTGGTGCACGTAATTGTCGGCGTCCGAGACGATGGACGCCACTACAACCTGCCGCGGCGCGATCCAGAACGGCAGCTTGCCGGCATAGTTCTCGATCATGATGCCGATGAAGCGTTCGAACGACCCGAGGATCGCGCGGTGCAACATCACCGGGCGGTGCCGCTCGCCATCGGCGCCGACATAGCTCGCATCCAGCCGCTCGGGCAGGTTGAAGTCGGCCTGGAACGTGCCGCATTGCCATTCGCGGCCGATCGCGTCGGTCAGCTTGAAGTCGAGCTTCGGCCCATAAAACGCCCCCTCGCCGGGGTCGAGTTCGAAGTCGTTGCGCACGCTGAGGATCGCGCTCTCCAGCGCCGCCTCGGCCTTGTCCCAAATCTCGTCCGATCCCACGCGCTGTTCCGGGCGGGTGGAGAACTTGATGTCGAACTTCGGAAAACCCGCGTCGCGGTAGATCGTCGACAGAAGCTCGATGAACTTGGCGCATTCGCTCTCGATCTGGTCTTCGGTGCAGAAGATGTGCGCGTCGTCCTGGGTGAAGCCGCGGACCCGCATCAGGCCGTGCAACGCGCCGTGCGGTTCGTAGCGGTGGCAGGACCCAAACTCTGCCAACCGCATCGGCAGGTCGCGGTACGACTTGATGCCTTGGTTGAACACCTGCACGTGGCAGGGGCAGTTCATCGGCTTCAGCGCGTTCATGCGCTTTTCGTTGGCGTGCTCTTCGTCGATCTCGGTGATGTACATATGCTCGCGGTACTTGTCCCAGTGACCGCTGGCCTCCCACAGCTTGCGGTCGACGACCTGGGGCGTCTTGATCTCGCGGTAGCCGGCCGCATCGAGGCGGCGGCGCATATAGTCTTCCATGATCCGGTAGACCGTCCAGCCGTCGGGGTGCCAGAACACCATGCCCGGCGCTTCCTCCTGGAAATGGAACAGTGACATCTCGCGGCCCAGACGCCGGTGGTCGCGTTTCTCGGCCTCTTCCAGGAAATGTAGGTACTGCTTCAGGTCATCGCGGTTTCTGAAGGCGACGCCGTAGATGCGCTGCAGCTGCGGGCGGTTTGAATCGCCGCGCCAATAGGCGCCGGCGACCTTCATCAGCTTGAACGCATCTGCCGGGACCTGCCCGGTGTGCTGCAGATGCGGGCCACGGCAGAGGTCCTGCCAGTCGCCATGCCAGTACATCCGGATCTGCTCGCCTTCCGGGATCGCCTCGACGAGTTCGACCTTGTAGGGCTCGTGGCTCTTCTTGTAGTGCAAGATGGCTTCGTCGCGGTCCCAAACCTCGGTCCGCACCGGATCGCGCGCGGCGATGATCTGCTTCATCCGCGCCTCGATGGCGCCGAGGTCGTCGGGCGTGAACGGCTCGGCCCGGTCGAAGTCATAGTACCAGCCGTTCTCGATCACCGGCCCGATGGTGACCTGCACCTCGGGCCAGATCTCCTGCACCGCGCGCGCCATGATATGGGCGAGGTCGTGGCGGATCAGTTCCATCGCCTGGGCGTCGTCCTGCATGGTGTGGATGGCGATCTTGGCGTCCGCTTCGATCGGCCATTGCAGGTCCCAATGCGCGCCGTTGACGGTGGCCGAGATCGCCTTTTTCTCCAGCGACTTGCTGATCGTCGCGGCGACCTCGCCAGGGGTCACGCCGGCATTGAAGTCGCGTGCATTGCCATCGGGAAAGGTCAGGGAAATCTGGGCCATCGGCCTGGTCTCCTCGTCGGTTCGGCGCCCACGGAACGCCCGGTTGCGGGTTATGTCGTGGGGGCTATGTGACGGCTGGGGGATGCGCCGTCAAGGGGACGAGCGACGATCAAGCGGATCTATCCCGCGGGGCTGAGGGACCCTGGCGGCTATGGTTATGCGCAGGTGCCGCGGGCGCGGCGGGTTGCGACGCAGGCAGTCGTGGCGTTCTGGCCAAGTGCTCACAACACGAACCCGCCCCGGGCACGGAATCAAGGGGCTCAGCCCCGCCGTGCCCATCGCCGCCCCGCCCGGGTAGGGTGGCGATTGGTCGAAACTGGCGCACCGCGTGAGGTTCTACGGACTCGACGACCATAAAGTGCTTCCGATCAAACGTTGGCTCGCCACCCCGCGGGTTGGCGATGGGCCCGGCTCCGCGCATTTGCTCCAATGTCCGCTCCAGGCGATTATGCCTCATCTAGCTATTTTCGAAGACGTTGCGGCTAGCGCGACCAAGCGATTTCGAAATCGCTTGAAGGAAGGCGTTTCGAAACGCCTTCCCACGCTTCGCTTCACCCGATCAGGCCTGCGCCAGCACCTGCCAGCCGATCAGCAAAGTGCAGACCCAGCTTGCGGTGAAGATGATCGGCCGGACCGGGAACCGGGCGAGGCCGCTGATCATGCCGGCGGCATGGATCACACGCAGCCAGAAGAACGCGACGCTGGCCCAAACCGTCACTGCGGTCGACACCTGCAGCACATGTGCCACCAGCACGATCACCGCAAAGGGCAGCATCTGCTCGATCAGGTTCAGATGCGCGCGATGGGCGCGGTGCACCCAGGCGGGCAGGGCGGTCAGGTCGGGCGGCCGGGTGAAGTCGGTGGTGTCGACGGCTTTTTGCACGTTGACCCCGACGATGTAGGGGATCCAGAGCGAGGCCGCCAAAAGCGCAGTCAGCACCAAATAGGTCAGTTCCAGGGTCATCCTACATGCCTCCCATCGGGGCCTTCAGCGGCTCGCCGGTTTCAAGGTAGCTTTTCAGCGACGAAAACTCGCGCGCCCAACCCTCGGCGACATCGTCCAGACCCGGCGGAATACCATAGTGTTCAAGCGTCAGCTTGCACATCGGACCCTCGACCTCGATCAGGTAGACGCAACGCGACGCAGGGGTGTCCGGGCCCAGCCATTTCGGCTCGAAGGTGGTTTCGATGCGCGATTTCGGGTCGAGTTTCAGCACCTTGGTTTCCAGCATCGAATTGCCGTCGGGTGTTTTGTAGACCACCGTGCCGCCCTCTGAATGGTCGCCTTCGACCGCCGACGCCATGAAATGGTAGGCCCCCATCTTCTCGGGGTCGGTCAATGCGTCCCACAAAGCATCTTGTGTGGTACGGATGAAGGTCTGCATCATGAAATCGGGTTTCTCGGTCATTTGGGCGGCTCCTTCTAATTTGGCCTTTAGATCAATCAGATGACGGGCCTGGGGTTTGGCGATTAAAGGCTCGATCCAGCGGTCGAGCACCTCTTGCAGGGGCACGGCATTCAGGTAGTGGTATTTGAACCGGCCCCGTTTTACGGACACGACGAGGCCCGAGGCTTCGAGCACCTTGAGATGCTTCATCACCCCGAACCGGGTCATCTCGAGCCCCTCTTCCAGCTCTTGCAGGCTTTGGCCGTCCTTCCGGCGCAGGCTGTCCAGAAGCACGCGGCGCGAGGGGTCGTTCAGGGCTTTGAAGATCGCGTCCATGGGGTGCTTATAAGTGACTAGATAGTCACGTGACAAGATAGTCACGTAAAGATTCTGGCCGCTCCCGGCTTGGAATTCCGGCCCGGGATGTGGCAAAGCGTTGAAAAGCCGAGGGACTTATGCAGCAGCCAGCCATTCTCGACACCCCCCAGGGCCGCCGGATCGCTTATCATCTGACCCGCGGCAAGGCGCCAACGGTGGTGTTTCTCGGCGGTTTTCGCAGCGACATGGAGGGCACCAAGGCGCTGCATCTCGAATCATGGGCGCGCGAACGCGGCCGTGCGTTCCTGCGGCTCGACTATTCCGGGCATGGGGCATCGTCGGGCGACTTCCTCGACGGCTGCATCGGCGATTGGGCCGAAGACGCGTATCAAACGGTCAGTGCAGTAACCGAGGGGCCGGTGCTGCTGGTCGGCTCGTCGATGGGCGGATGGATCGCGCTGCTCTTGGCGAAACGGCTTGCCCGGGTCGCCGGGCTGGTCGGCATCGCCTCGGCGCCCGACTTCACCGAGGTTTCGATGTGGGACGGGTTCGACGATGCGCAACGGGCCGAGCTTGCCGAAACCGGACAGGTCGCGTTGCCCTCGGACTATTCCGACGAGCCCTACATCATCACCAAGCGCCTGATCGAGGACGGCCGCAACCAGCTGGTGCTGCGCAGCCCGCTCGACCTGCCGTATCCCGTCCGCTTCCTACAAGGCACCGCCGATGCGGATGTCGAGCTGTCGGTCGCCCTGCGGCT
>JASJCA010000070.1 GCA_030066215.1 Rhodobacter sp.
TAGAGCGTGTCGTTGCCGTCGCCGCCGCGCTGGTTGTCGTTGCCGGTGCCGCCGTAGAGCAGATCGCCGCCGCTGTTGCCGAACATCTCGTCGGCGCCCTCGTTGCCCCAAAGCGTGTCATCGCCTTCCCGCCCATTGAGGCTGTCCACGCCCGACCCGCCGAACAGCTCGTCATTGCCAGCACCGCCGAACATCTCGTCCGCGCCCTGGTTGCCGAACAGTTCGTCATCGCCGGCGCGCCCAAGCAGGGTGTCGACCCCGGTGCCGCCATTCAGGCTGTCGTTCCCGTCGCCGCCGTTCAGTAGATCTGCCCCGGAGCTGCCGCGCAGCAGGTCGTTGCCGATCTCACCATATAGCGAATCCCACCCGCTGCGCCCAATCAACTCGTCGTTCCCGCCGCCGCCAAACAGCTGATCGGCGCCGTCACCGCCGCTCAGAGTATCGTCACCGGCGTCGCCGAAAAGCCGGTCGGCGCCGGAATTGCCGAAGATCGCATCGTTCTGTGCGCCGCCGTGCAAGTTGTCGCGGCCGGTGCCGCCGAGCAGGCTGTCGTCACCGGGCCCGCCCATCAGTGAGTCCTTCCCGCCATATCCGCTCAGCGTGTCGTTGCCGGCCTCGCCGTCGAGCGCATTGGGGCCGTCGCCACCGTCGATTTGGTCGTCGCCGGTCGTTGCCGAGCTGGGCGTGACTGCAGGCGTGCTGTAGCTTGCATCAGACGCAACGTGCGGCACGACGCCTTCCGCAATTGCCCAAGCCACGAACGCCTGTGGATCGGACAGCGCCGGCGCTTGTTCAACGGCGAGCAAGGCTGCGTCCGCGCCCCAATCCGCCTTCGCCCGCGTCCAGGCGCCGGTGGCGTACTGGCTCTCCATCAACAGCGCATCGACGTTGGACAACAGCAGCGCGAAGTCTGGCCCATAGGACGGAACGCTATTCAGGCCTAGGTCCAGGCCGTTGTTCACCGTGATGTACGCATCAGCGTTGACGGCCCGGACAGCGGCGGCGATCGCGTTGACGAATGCGATCATGTCGCGGGCGGCCTGTGCGGCGGAATAGCCTGGGTCGTTCGCCTGGGCGTCAAAGTAGCGGCCGACATCATCGAGAAACAGACCGCTGTAGCCCAAGCCGCCCTGGGCCGCTGGGGTCACCATGAACACCGCCTCGTTGATCACCCGCTGCTGCCAGTCCGTATTGGCGTAGTCGACGATGTAACCGAACGTCGTGCTGCCGCCGTCGGTTGCGTAGCCGTGATTACTGCCGTCCTTGAGCCATTCCGGCGCGCCCGAGTTTACGGTCCCCACGTCGCGGTTGTTGTCGCCGCCGCCGCCAGGGCCGTCGTAGTCGACCCAATCGTCGTTCCAATACCCGCGCCAATGGTCGGTGACGCTGACGTTCAAATACCCGATAACGGTGCGCCCCTGCACCTGCAGGGCGGCCACTTCGCTGGGGGACAGCGTCAGCGCGCTGTCGTCGATCGCGCCACTCTGGTCGCTCGTCAGACCGCTTTCGATGATCACAAGGTCGCCGGTCTGCGCCTGCGTCCCTGCGAAGGTCGGCTCGAACAAGTTTAAAATGAATTCGGAGATTTTCGGCATCTGGCCCTCCACTCGTCACAATCACGCCTTCAGAATGCTACCACCCTGAGGTTCAAGGTCACCCCGTTTTCGTGGCCGTAGACATCAATTCCGTGCTATTGACGCTGGCCAAGGTCGCATGATCCTGTGACCTTCAGGTCTCACGGCGTCCGCACCGGCGGATGATAATTTGCCCACTCGAACTACCGGATCGGATCAAGCAGCGCGTCGGCAAGGCTGCAGTCCCGGCTTACGTCCTCACCGCAGCGCCGCGGCAGCAGGTTTCGGGAAAGGCACAAACGGGCCTCTTGGATGCGTCGTTCCTTGCAGGTGACGGTCAGCATGTCGGCTGTCCAATCCGGATTGGCCCGCAGAAACGCCTCTTCGATCACTCCGGCGGGCAGCCGCACCGGTTCGTCGAGCTTGCGCAGAACTTCGGGGCGGGTCACCCGGTCGAAGGCGAGGCGGGCGAGCGCAAAGTAGTCCTCCGGCTCTAGCCCCGAGCAGCGTCCGTGTTTCTTCCATTGATGCCAGGCGGAGCCGCCCGAGCCCATGATGTCGGCCATTGCCGCGGTCTCGGCGCGGGACGGGTTGCGGGCGCCGGTCGGGCAAAAGCTCGGCCAGCCGGTTTCGTATTGCGGCCAGAGGCCGTGCAGGACCCAGCCGAGCGAACGGTCGCATTGCGGGTGGTCGCGGGCGTCGCCGTCCAGTGCGCAGTAGGTGGGCGACCAGGACAACGCCAGCACGTAGTAGTCGAATTCGCCTGCCGGCTCGCCCTCCGCCTGGGCGAGCGTGGCGGTGACAATGAGGGCCAGAAGCCAGCGCATGGGGGCTTTTCCTCGCGGCGCGGGATCGCTATATACGGCGTCGAACTTCCCCGAAATCACGGAAGAGGTCCAGCCGGACCACCCGGATTTCCCCGGCGAAGCAGGTATTTGTCGAAGGAGACAGGCACATGGCGAAACCGTTGATGGCTAAGGCGACCGCGGTCTGGCTGGTGGACAACACCACGATCAGCTTCAAGCAGATCGCCGATTTCTGCGAGCTGCACGAGTTGGAGGTGCAGGGCATCGCCGATGGTGACGTCGCCGCCGGCGTCAAGGGCTTCGATCCGATCGCCAACAACCAGCTGACCCAGGAAGAGATCGACGCGGCCGAGAAGGACCCGCTGCACAAACTGCAGCTGAAGTTCTATGCCGCCGCCGTGGGCGAGAAAAAGCGGCGCGGGCCGCGGTATACCCCGCTGTCAAAGCGGCAGGACCGGCCAGCGGCGATCTTGTGGCTGGTGAAGTTTCACCCCGAATTGTCGGACGGGCAGATCGGCAAGCTCGTCGGCACCACCAAGCCGACGATCCAGGCGATCCGCGACCGGACGCATTGGAACATCAACAACATTCAGCCGGTCGATCCGGTGGCCTTGGGGCTGACCAAACAGACGGAACTCGACGCGGCCGTGCAGAAGGCGGCGAAGAAGAAAGAGGCCGAGGGCGCGGTGATGTCGGACGACGAGCGCCGCAAGCTGGTTTCGACCGAACAATCGCTGGAGATGGAGCCCGAGCCGCGGATTCCAACGGCGATTTCGGGGCTCGAGACGTTCTCGCTGACCGAGGGCGATCCCCGCGGCGAGGAGGAGGAAGAGGAGGAACTGCCGGACGCCGACAGCTTCTTCAACCTGCCGTCGGACGACCAGCCGGATGTCGAAGACGACCGGTAGGGTCGCAGGGATGTGGATTTGGAGGCTCGGGTGCCGGTGGCGGCCCCGGGCCTATTTCGTGGCCGGGAAGGTCGTGATGCCGGCGGCGGTTTTGGCGGCGGCTCTGCTGGCGGCGGGACCGGCCGCGGCGTTGGAGATTTGCGATGACCTGTGGTTCACGCGGAATCTACTGTTTCACCAGGCGGGGCAGTGTTTCGGCTCGGCGCTGGGGCAGGCGGTGTTCGGCAACGAGGGCTGCGATGCGTCCGGGGTCGAGTTGGGGGCGGCAGCCAAGGCGATGCTGGCGGTGATCCGAGCGCGGGAGGCGGAGTGGGCGTGCTCGGTCGACACCTCGCAGACCTCGCTAGCGGTACCGGAGCTGGAGCTGCGGATGGCGCTGGAGGATCTGCCGGTGGCGAACGGGTATGAGAGCGCCTGCGTGGGCTGGAAAGGCGCGCGGCTGGAGCTGCGGGCCGGGCGACGCGTGGGTGCGGCGGTGACCGGGGTGGCCCTGGCGGGCGATACTCTGCTGTTTCAGTTCGATGATGCGGGCGACTGGACCTTCGTGGAGCTTATCCGCGGCGGAGCCGCTGCGGGGTCCGGGTGGGCGCGGCTGGCGCTGGGGGCCGAGAGCTGCGAGATGATGGCGGGGTAGGGTCGCGGGCCAAGTGTCCTCATGGGGACACCGGCTTAACTTTCTGAAATTATTAGATTTAAAAGGTTAACGCATTCATCTTGAGCGGGGCGATCTAGCGCTTCAGGCCGGTTTCACGATGCCGGACTGGTCGACGAGGAACCGCTCGCTCAGCGGCAAACCCGCGGCGCCGAGCGCGCGGGCGTCGGCGCCGATGGTACCGGGTTGGACGGCGGGGCGCTGCAGGCCGGTGAGGGTGTGGCCGTCGAGATGCCGGTCGGTGGCAGCGACCAGCCGCGCGCGCAGGTCGGCCGGAATCCAGCCGTCGATCAGCACGGCCTCGAAGTCGATGAGCGCGCAGGCGGCGGTGACGGCGAAGGCCAGGCCCGCGGCGGCGCTGTCAATCCAGTCGCTGACGATCGCGGCGTCGAAGTCCCAACCGTCGGTGCCGGTCCAGAGGCGGGCGGTGTCGGCGCCCGAGGCGGCGAGGCGCGCCTCTAACACCGACAGGCTGGCGACCTCGATCAGTTGGTGAATACCGCCGGGCGCCGGGACGGGCAGCGGGCCAAGCGCGCCGGCATTGCCGCGGCCGGTGAACAGCGCGCCGTTCAGGACGACGCCACCGCCGATGAAATAACCGACGTAGAAATAGAGGAAATCCCGCGGGCGGTCGGCGGGGCCAAAGACGACCTCGGCCCCGCAGGCGGCGGAGGCGTCGTTCTGCAGGAACACCGGGAAATTCACCATATCCGCGATGTCGCCGCGGATGTCGGCGCTGCGCCAGCCGGCCATCTCTTCGTCTGGAACGCCGATATGCTGCGCCCAGTCCCACAGGAAGAACGGCATGGCGATGCCGAGCCCTGCGATGCGTCGGCGCTGGCCAGGCGTCAGGCGCGCGGTCAACTCGGCGATTTTTTCGCGGGCGAAGGCGACAGTTGCCTTGGGCGTAGGGTGGCTGTGGGTGCGCATCGCCCGATGCAGGACCTGGCCGAGGAAGTCGGTGAGGATCAGCTCGACGCTGCGGCGGCCGACCTTCAGCCCCAGGAAATAGGCGCCGTCGACGGCGAGCCGCATCGGGACCGAGGGCTGGCCGACCTTGCCGCGCACCGGGTCGCCCTTGATCAACAGCCCCTCTGCCTCGAGCGCGCGCATGATCACTGAGACGGTCTGCGCCGACAGGCCCGAGACGCGGGCGATCTCGGCCTTGGCCATCGGCCCGCGCTGGCGGATCAACGACAGGACCAGGCGCTCATTATGCGCCCGCATGCCCGACTGGTTCGAGCCGCGGATCGCCGAGGCCTCTGCCGGCGCCGCAGAGCTATCCGCCTGATGCTGCAACGGGCTCCTCCCAGATACCTATCCGCAAGAATGATCGGGGCGGGCAAACGAGTCAATAAATAAATCAGACAGATTTATTTATTGACAGGCGGGTGCGAATCCGGTTTGCTGCTGGCGATGCGTGCCGGGGCGGAAAACGCTTGGCAGCTTCGTTCGGCAGGGTAATCTGCCGGGGCACAACCTTGGGAGGAAGAACCATGAAGACCATCAAGACAGCGCTTTACGGGGCTGCGGCGGCCGTCGCATTGGGCACCGCGGCGCAGGCCGGCAGCCACTCGATCGGCGTCTGCCTGATCACCAAGACCGACACCAACCCGTTCTTCGTCAAGATGAAGGAAGGCGCCACCGCCAAGGCCGAAGAGCTTGGCATGGAGTTGAAGGCCTATGCCGGCCGGCTGGACGGTGACCACGAAACGCAAGTGCAGGCGATCGAGACCTGCATTGCCGATGGCGCCAAGGGCATTCTGCTGACCCCGTCCGACACCAAGGCGATCGTGCCGGCGGTGACCCAGGCGCGCGAAGCCGGTCTGGTAGTGATCGCGCTCGACACGCCGCTCGACCCGATCGACGCTGCGGACGCGACCTTCGCCACCGACAACTTCAAGGCCGGGTTGCTGGCCGGTCAGTGGGCGCTGGCGACGCTGGGCGACGACGCGGCGAATGCCAAGATCGGGCTGCTGGACTTGAACGTCAGCCAGCCCACCGTGGACGTGCTGCGCGACCAGGGCTTCCTGACCGGGTTCGGAATCGACCTGGGCGATCCGAACAAGTGGGGCGATGAGACCGATCCGCGTATCGTCGGCCATGACGTGACCGACGGCAACGAGGAAGGCGGCCGCCGGGCGATGGAGAACCTGCTGGCGATCGATGCCGGGATCAACGTGGTCTACACGATCAACGAGCCCGCCGCTGCCGGCGCCTACGAGGCGCTGAAGGCGTTGGGCCGCGAAAACGACGTGCTGGTCGTGTCGGTCGACGGCGGCTGCCCCGGCGTGCAGAACGTGGCCGACGGCGTGATCGGCGCGACGTCGCAGCAATACCCGCTGTTGATGGCCTCGCTCGGTGTCGAGGCGGTCAAGGCCTGGGCTGAGGACGGCACCAAGCCAGAGCCGACCCCGGGCAAGGACTTCTACGACACCGGCGTGGCCTTGGTCACCGACCGGCCGGCTGAGGGCGTCGAGTCGATCTCGGTCGCCGAAGGCATGGATCTTTGCTGGGGCTAGACCCCGCGGCAAGACCCGGGAAAGGGGCGGCAAGCCCGCCCTTTTCCTAGACGGACGCCCGATCGCCTGTCTAACCTAGGCGCACCAGCGCCGACCAAGCGCATCAACGATGGAGCGTGCGATGGCCGAATCCGCCAGCAAGGGGCAGGATTTCGAATCCGTTTTGTCCGACAGCGCCACGGAAGTGGCCGAGTTCGAAGACGACCGGCAGGGCTTTGTCTACAAGTTCCAGAACTTGCTGCACCAGAACCCGGCGATCGTGCCGCTGATCGTTCTGGTCGCCGCGATCGTGATCTTCGGGGCGCTATTGGGCAACAAGTTCTTCTCGCCCTTCGCGTTGACGCTGATCCTGCAGCAGGTGCAGATCGTCGGCATCGTCGCCGCCGCGCAGTCGCTGGTGATCCTGACCGCGGGCATCGACCTGTCGGTGGGCGCAATCATGGTGCTGTCCAGCGTGGTGATGGGCCAATTCACCTTTCGCTACGGATTGCCGCCTGCCGTTTCGGTGATGTGCGGGCTGGCCTGTGGAACGTTCTTCGGCTTCGTCAACGGCTGGCTGGTGGCCAAGGTCAAGCTGCCGCCGTTCATCGTGACGCTTGGGATGTGGCAGATCGTGCTGGCGACGAACTTCCTCTATTCGGCCAACGAGACGATCCGCAGCCAGGACATCGCCGAAAAGGCGGCCTTGCTGCAGATCTTCGGCTATAAGTTCAAGTTTTACGGGGCCGTGTTCACCGTCGGCGCGATCTTCATGGTCCTGCTCGTTCTGGTCCTGGCCTATGTGCTTCGCCAGACGTCCTGGGGCCGGCATGTCTATGCGGTGGGCGACGATCCCGAGGCCGCGGAACTATCGGGCGTCCAGGTCAGCCGCATCTTAATCTCGGTCTACATGCTTTCCGGTCTCATTTGCGCCTTCGCCGGGTGGGCCCTGATCGGGCGCCTCGGCTCGGTCTCGCCGACTGCCGGGCAGTTGGCCAATATCGAGTCGATCACCGCCGTGGTGATTGGCGGCATCTCGTTGTTCGGTGGGCGGGGGTCGATTCTCGGCACGCTGTTCGGGGCGCTGATCGTCGGTGTCTTCACCCTTGGCCTGCGCCTTTTGGGAACCGACCCGCAGTGGACGTTCCTGTTGATCGGCGTGCTGATCATCGCGGCGGTCGCGGTCGACCAATGGATCAGAAAGGTATCGGTCTGATGGAACCCATTCTGAAAGCCCGCAATCTGGTCAAGCGGTTCGGCCGCGTGACCGCCCTCGACGGCGCCGATTTCGACCTGCTGCCAGGCGAGATCCTGTCGGTGATCGGCGACAACGGCGCCGGGAAGTCGGTGATGATCAAGGCGCTGTCCGGCGCGCTGCAGGTCGACTCGGGCGATATGTTTCTGGAGGGCAACGCGTTCCATTTCCACTCGCCCATCGACGCCCGCGCGGCGGGGATCGAAACGGTCTACCAGACCCTGGCGATGTCGCCGGCCCTGTCGATCGCCGACAACATGTTCATGGGGCGCGAGCTGCGGCGTCCAGGCCTGCGCGGCCGGTTGCTGCGTCAGCTCGACCGCCGGGCGATGGAGAAGTTCTCGCGCGAAAAGCTGACCGAGCTGGGGCTGTTGACGATCCAGAACATCAACCAGGCGGTGGAGACTCTGTCCGGGGGACAGCGGCAAGGCATCGCGGTGGCGCGGGCTGCGGCGTTCGGGTCCAAGGTGATCATTCTCGACGAGCCGACGGCGGCCTTGGGCGTGAAGGAAAGCCGCCGGGTGCTGGAGCTGATCGCCGACGTGAAGTCGCGCGGCATCTCGATCGTGCTGATCAGCCACAACATGCCGCATGTCTTCGAGATCTCCGACCGGATCCACATCCACCGGCTGGGCAAACGGCTGACGGTGATCAAGCCCGACGAGTTTTCGATGTCCGACGCGGTGGCCTTCATGACCGGCGCCAAGCGGCCCGAGCAGGAGATGGCGGCCTGACGCCGGAGGCGACGCTTGAGGCACTCGCGGCGCGGATCGCGGGCGTTCCGGCGCACGGCCGGCGCAAGCTGATCGCAATTGCCGGGCCGCCCGCGTCGGGGAAATCGACCCTGGCCGCCGACCTCGTGGCGCATCTGGGGGACGGCGCGGCCTTGGTGCCGATGGACGGGTATCATCTCGACAACCGGGTGCTCGACGCGCGCGGGTTGCGGGCCCGGAAGGGCGCGCCGCAGACCTTCGACGCGGCTGGTTTCGTGCACATGGTGGGGCGGCTCGGCGCAGAGGACGAAGTGACTATTCCGGTCTTCGACCGCACGCAGGACATCGCCATCGCGGGGGCCGAGGTGATCACCGGCGAGACCCGAGTGGCCGTGGTCGAGGGCAATTACCTGCTGCTGGACCGCGCGCCGTGGCGCGGGCTGCACGGGCTTTGGGACCTGTCGGTGTTCCTCGACGTGCCGCTCGACGAGGTCGAGCGTCGCTGCATCCAACGTTGGCTCGACCACGACCACACGCCCGAGGCAGCGGCCGCGCGCGCCCGGTCGAACGACGTGCCGAACGCGTGTGTGGTGCTGAGCGACAGCGCTCCGGCGGATGTGACGATCTGAGCGACGCCGCGGGTCCGGATTTGACCATATTGCGGCGGTGAGGGTCTTGCCCTGGGCACGGATTCAAGGGGCGTAGCCCCGCCGTGCCCATCGCCGCCCCGCCCGGGTGGGGTGGCGATTGGTCGAGGCTCGCGCGCCGCTCGATGTCCTACGGACTCGACAGCCATAAAGCGCGACCGCTCAAGGGCTGGATCGCCACCCCGCGGGTCGGCGACGGGCCCGGCTCTTCGAAATTCGCCAAACCCGCGCCAAGCGAACCGCGCCTAGCCCTCCTCCGGGATCACCAGGTTCAGAACGATCGCGAGGATCGCGGCCGGCAACAGCCCGCTGGTCATCAGGATGCGCATGGTGTCGCCTAAAAACGCCATGGCGTCGGGCACCTGCTGTAGGCCGAGACCGATCGACAACGAGGTGGCGAAGATCACCATGTTGCGGCGGTTCCACGCCACGTCACTGAGCATGTTGACACCCGCCGAGGCGACCATACCGAACATCACGATCACCCCACCGCCCAGGACCTGGATCGGGATCGTGTTGACCAGCGCGCCGACCTTGGGGATCAGCCCCGCCACCACCAACAGGATCGCGCCGTAGCTGACCACGTGCCGGCTCATCACCCCGGTCATCGCCACCAGCCCGACATTCTGGCTGAACGATGTGTTGGGCAGCCCGCCGAAGACGCCCGCCACCGCCGTACCCAGACCGTCGGCGAAGGTCGCGCCCTGGATCTCGGTGTCGCTGGCCTCGCGCCCCGCGCCGCCCTTGGCGATGCCCGAAACGTCGCCCACCGTCTCGATCGCCGAGACGAAGGCCATCAGGCACATGCCGATGACGATGGCCCAGTTGATCTCGAACCCGAAGGCGAAGGGCTGCGGCAGCGCGAACCAGCCGGCATTGCCGAGCCCGCCAAAGCTGACATCGCCCATCACCAGCGCCACCAGATAGCCTGCGATCAGCCCGATCAGCACCGCCGCCACGCTAAGGAAGCCCTTGAGGTAGAACTTGATGCCCAGCGTCACCACGATCACCACCAGCGCCTGGAACCAGTTGCCGATGCCGCCCCAGGTCGGCTTCGAGCGGTTGAAGTCGCCCGCCCCGCCGGCAGCGTATTCGATTCCGACCTTGATCAGCGCCAGCCCGATCATCAGCACGATCAGACCGGTGACCAAAGGCGGCAGGGCAAACCGGATGCCCTTAATGAAGAACCCGATGCAGAAGTGAAAGACGCCGCCGATCATCACGCCGCCCATCAGCCCCGGCAGCCCCGCGGTGCCGGCCCCCACCATGGCCGGGATCATCACCGGCAGGAACGCAAACGAGGTGCCCTGCACGATCGGCAGCTTGGCGCCCACGGGCCCAAGGCCGATGGTCTGGATCAGCGTGGCGATCCCGGCAAACAGCATCGACATCTGGATCATGTAGATCAGCGTGCCGGCATCCGCCGATCCGAAGCCGAAGCCCGCCACGCCCGCGATAATGATCGCCGGCGTGACGTTCGAGATGAACATCGCCAGCACGTGCTGGATGCCCAGCGGCACAGCCTCGGCGATGGGTGGCGTGTAATTGGGGTCGCGCAGCTGGTCCGCGGTCCCCAGGCTGGTATCGGTCATTGTCCCGTCCTTTCCAGTGGCCAAAGCAGCCCTCTTTCGGGGCCATCTTGTGTTACACGTCTACGAAGTTACCACATATTGTGTCGGAAACCAAAACTCCTCGAGATTTGCCGTGTCGCCGATCCGGTCGATTACGGCAAAGAGCCCCGGTCCGGCCAGCGGCGTCAGCACGCCGTGCCAGGTGTTGCGCAGGTAGTTCACCCCCTGGCCCGGCGCGGTCAGAAAGGCGCGCGGCACGCCCGGCCGGCCGTCTTCGTCCGGCGCCACGATGGCCAGGAACCCATCGGCAGACATCGGCAGAAACGCCTGGCTGCCTTCGGGGTGACGCTCGACCATCTCCAGCCGGTAGGGAAGGCGCCGCAGCTCGGCCTTGAACAGTGATATCCCGGCCCGCCCGCCGGGGCCGAAATCGAGCCGCGCGCGGTCGTGATAGCGCCCGCAGAGCCCCTGGTTGATCAACCGGTCGGGCGCGCCCCCGGTGTCCAGCACGTCGCCGAACGGGGCGAAGGCTACCGCCGTCAGCGGCTCGACCCGGATCGTCGTCATCCGCCGAGCGTCAGCGCGGGGTGCCGGTTGACGTCCTTGTAAAGCAGATAGCGGAACGGCTCGGTGCCGGTGGCGATGCAGGCCTGCGGGCAGAAGGCGCGCAGCCACATGAAGTCGCCGGGCCCGACCTCGACCCAGTCGGTGTTCAGCAGATACCGCGCGGTGCCCTGCAGCACGTAAAGCCCGTGCTCCATCACGTGGGTCTCGGCAAACGGGATGCGGCCGCCGGGCTGGAAGGTGACGACGTTGACGTGATGGTCATGCGCAATGTCGCCGGGATCGACGAAGCGGGTGGTGGCCCAGGCCGCGGTACCTGGCATCGGATCGGGCGCCACGTCGTGGTCCGAGGTGACCAGCGGCGCCGGCGGGTCAATGCCGTCGAGCGGTTGATAGCGCTTGCGGATCCAGTGGAACCGCAGCGCCTCGTCGGCCAGGTTCAGCACCGTCCACTCAGTCGCCGCGGGGATATAGGCATAGCCGCCCGGGCCCAGATCGTGGCCCTTGCCGGCGATCGTCAGCCGCATCCGCCCCGAGGCCACGAACAGCACCGCCTGCGCCATCAGCTCGGGCTCGGGCCGGTCGCTGCCGCCGCCCGATGCGACCTCGACGGCGTATTGCGCGAAGGTCTCGGCGAAGCCGGTCAGCGGCCGCGCCAGGATCCAGGCGCGGGTGCCCTCCCAGCCGGGCAGCAGCGAGGTCACGATATCGCGCTGCGTCGCGGCGGGCAGCACCGCATAGGCCGATGTGAAGACCGCGCTGCCCTCGGGATCCACGTCCTGGCCGGGCAGGCCGCCGGGGGGGAAGGCGTAGCTCATGGAAGCAGGTCCTTCAGCCGCAGCTCGGCGATGCGCTCGACCTGGGCGCAGGCCTCGGCGAACTCGACGTCGGGGTCGTTGCCCAGCCGGCGCCCGAACGCGGCCAGGATCCCCGCCTTGTCGTAGTCGCGCACCGCGACGATGAAGGGAAAGCCGTGCTTGGTGGTGTAGGCAGCGTTGAGCTCGGTGAACTCGGTGCGCTCCTGATCGGTCAGCGCGTCGAGCCCGGCGCTGGCCTGTTCGGCGGTCGATTCGGCGGTCAGGCGCCTCGCGGCGGCGAGCTTGCCGGCGAGGTCGGGATGCGCCTGCAGGACCTGCAGGCGCTGCTCGGGGCTGGCGCTGCGGAACGCCCGGGCCAGGGCATTGTGTAGCCCGGCGGCGGTGTCGTGGGCGGGCCCCAGCTCCAGCCCATGGGCGCGCTCGGCGACCCAGGGAGAATGTTCGAAGATCCCGCCATAGGCTGCGACGAAGCGCGCGCGGTCCATCTCGCTGGGGCGCTCGCGCGGCTCTGGCGGGTGCTCTGCGGCCCAGTGCCGGGCGATGTCGATGCGGCGGGCGAACCAGACCTTGGACTTCTTGCGCGCGTAGTCCAGGAACCGCTCCAGCGCCCGGATCCGCCCCGGCCGCCCGACCAGCCGGCAATGCAGCCCGATCGACATCATCTTCGGCGCGCCCGCCTTGCCCTCGTCATAGAGCGCGTCGAAGCTGTCGCGCAGGTAGGCCTCGAACTGGTCGCCCGCGTTGAACCCCTGCGGCGTGGCGAAACGCATGTCATTGGCATCCAGCGTGTAGGGCACGATCAGCTGGTTTCTGCCGTCGATTCGCAGCCAATAGGGCAGGTCGTCGGCGTAGCTGTCGGCGACATAGGCAAAGCCGTGCTCGGCGGCGAGCCGTACCGTGTTCACGCTGCAGCGCCCGGTGTACCAGCCCTCGGGCGCGGCGCCGGTGACCTCGGTATGCAGCCGGACCGCCTCGGCCATATCGGCGCGTTCCTCCGCCGGGTCGTGGTCCTTGTAGTCGATCCATTTCAGCCCGTGCGAGGCGATCTCCCAGCCGGCGTCCTGCATCGCCCCGACCTGCTCGGGCGCGCGCGCGAGCGCCGTGGCGACGCCGTACACGGTGACCGGGATGCCGCGCGCGGTGAGCATCCGGTGCAGCCGCCAGAACCCCGCCCGCGCGCCGTATTCGTAGATCGACTCCATGTTCCAATGGCGCTGCCCGGGCCAGGGCGCGGCGCCGACGATCTCGCTCAGGAAAGCCTCCGAGGCCGCGTCGCCGTGCAGGATGTTGTTCTCGCCGCCCTCCTCGTAATTGACGACGATCTGCACCGCGATCCGGGCGCCGCCGGGCCAGCGCGGATCAGGCGGCCGGGCGCCATAGCCGATCATGTCTCTGGGATAACGTTGCATCGGATCGCCCGCGGTTTTTTTCACTATACCGCAGATAATCGACAGGATTTTCTGGAATTTTGGAAAGGTGTTTCGGGGTGATTTGTGCCCCGCGATGGGGCAAGGTGGAGGCCCCGGGTCAGGCTCGGGAAACCGCGGGTCTTGGGAGATGTCAATGGGTTACCTGACGACGCATGTGCTGGACACGGCGCAGGGCACGCCGGCCGAGGGGATCGCGATCGCGCTTTATCGGGTGTCGGGCAACTCGCACCGCAAGATCGCCGAGGCCGTGACCAACGCCGACGGCCGCACCGACGCGCCGATCCTGCCCGAGCGCGGCTTCAAACCCGGCACCTACGAGCTGGTCTTCTTCGCCGGCGATTATCTGAGGTCGACGGGGCAGGCGGGGGCCGAGCCGATGTTCCTCGATCAGATCCCGATCCGCTTCGGCCTGTCCGAAGACGCCCACTACCACGTGCCGCTGCTCTTGAGTCCCTACGGCTATTCGACGTACCGGGGGAGCTGACGCGGACCGGGCCGGACGGGCGAACCGGGCCCATGCAAGTGGGACCGTGGTTCTAAGACGCCGCACCTGAGGCGACGATCTCGCTCCCGATCCGCCCGGCCATGAACTCTGCAAAAAGCCGCGTCTTGGGGTCGCCTTCGGTGCGGTGCGGCGAGAGGCAGACCAGTTGTGTCGGCGTGGGCGGCGTGGCCTGGCAGACCTCGACCAGGGCGCCCGACGACAGATGCGCGGCGACCTCGAAGACCGGCTTCATGATGATCCCGCGTCCCGCCAGGGCCCAGGTGGTGAGCACGCCGCCGTCGTCGGATTCGAACGGCCCGGTGATGTCGTAGCGCCGCTCTCCATCCTCGGTCTGCAGGGTCCATTGGAACTCGCGCGCGCCGGGGAAGCGCAGGTTGAGGCAGTCGTGGCTCGCCAGCTCCTCGCCGGTCTCAGGGCCGCCGCGGGCGGCGATATAGGCGGGCGCGGCGCACAGCACGCGGGGCAGATCGGCGATGACGCGGATCTTGAGGTCCGAGTCTTCCAAGGGGCCGATGTGGAACGCCAAATCAAGTCCCTCGGCGGTGACGTCGACGGCGCGGTCGGACATGCGCAGGCGGATGTCGATCAAGGGATAGAGGTCCTTGAACTCCGGCACCGCGGGCGCGATGTAGTTACGCCCCAGGTGCAGAGGCGCCGACACGAAGACGGTGCCTTTGGGGCTGCGGCTGGCCTCTTGCACCTCGGCCTCGGCGGCTTCGATCGTCGACAGGATCCGCTGCGCGCCTTTGTAGAACAGGTGCCCCGACTCGGTCGGCTGCAGCGCGCGCGTCGTACGGTTGAAGAGCCGCGCGCCGAGGTGCTTTTCCAGCTCGGCGATGCGCGACGACGCCACGGCGGGCGAGGCGCGCTGGTCGCGGGCGGCGGCGGACATCGAGCCCAGCTCGTAGACCCGGGTGAACATCTTCAGCGTTTTGACGTAGGACATCGTTTGGATTTCTTTGAAAGTGCCCAGCGTTTTCAAGGATAGCGCGAAAAAGAGCGGCGCGATAGGGTTGCCTGCAAGGAGGCGTGCGATGGTCGATCTGGCGATATTAGAGGCATGGGCGGAGTTTGCCCTGCGCTGGCTGCATGTGATCACGGGCATCGCCTGGATCGGGTCGTCGTTCTACTTCATCGCGCTGGATCTGGGACTGCGGCGCGACCGCGACCTCGGCGCGGCCGACGGCGAGGAATGGCAGGTCCATGGCGGCGGCTTCTACCACATCCAGAAATACCTGGTCGCGCCCGAGCGCATGCCCGAGCATCTGACCTGGTTCAAATGGGAGAGCTATTCGACCTGGCTCAGCGGCGCGGCCTTGCTGGCGCTGCTCTATTGGCTTGGGGCCGAGCTTTATCTGATCGACCCCAACAAGGCCGATCTGGCGGTCTGGCAGGGGGTGTTGATCTCGGCGGCGTCGCTGACGGTCGGCTGGCTGGTCTACGACGCCTTGTGCAAATCGCCGCTGGGAGAGCGGCCTACTGCGCTGATGCTGCTGCTCTTCGTGCTCTTGGTGATCATGGGCTGGGGCTACGACCAGATCTTCACCGGCCGGGCGATGATGCTGCACCTGGGCGCCTTCACGGCGACGATCATGACGGCGAACGTGTTCTTCGTGATCATGCCGAACCAGCGCATCGTGGTCGCGGATCTGAAGGCCGGGCGGGTGCCGGACGCCAAATACGGCAAGATCGCCAAGCTGCGCTCGACGCATAACAACTACCTGACCCTGCCGGTGATCTTCCTGATGCTGTCGAACCACTATCCTCTAGCCTTCGCGACCGAGTGGAACTGGGTGATCGCGGCGCTGGTGTTCCTGATGGGGGTGACGATCCGGCACTATTTCAACTCGCTACACGCGCGCCAGGGCAATCCGCATTGGACCTGGGGTGTGACCGTGGTGCTGTTTCTGATCTGCGCCTGGCTCTCCACGGGCCCGCGGCTTGAGATGACCGCCGAGGCGGCGGTCGCTCCGGGCGCCGAGCGGTTCGCCGCGGACGCCCGGTTCCTTGATGTGGCCGATATCGTGCTTGGGCGCTGCTCGATGTGCCACGCCGAGGAGCCCGCCTGGCCGGGGATGCACTGGCCGCCCAAGGGCGTGCGGCTGGAGACAGAGGCCCAGATCGCCAATCAGGCGAAGGCGATCTATCTGCAATCCGGGGTCAGCCACGCGATGCCGCCGGCGAACCTGTCCTGGATGGAACCCGAGGAGCGGGCGCTGATCGTCGACTGGTACCGAGGGGCCGAGTAGGGGGCCAATATTTTTGGGAAATTTTGGCCCAAGGATTCTCCGAAAATCCTTGGGCCCGGAGGCGAGCGGTGCGCCGGAGGTGGGCTGGCCGCTATGCAAGGTGCCGTGCCCATCGCTGCCCCGCGGTGTGGCGCCCCAACATCTGAACGGCGGCGCTTTATGGCTGTGGAGTCCGTAGGACCTCAAGCGATGCGCCGACGGCGACCAATCGCCACCCCTCGGGGGCGGGGCGGCGATGGGCACGGCGGCCTGCGGCCTTGAGTCCGTGCCCGGGGCAGTGCTTGCGCGTCCGTCCAGGCGTCAATGCACCGGCGCGGCGACGCTGTCGACCAGGGACCGGCCGCCGTCGACGGTGACGATCTGGCCGGTCATGAAGCCCGACCCGTCCGAGGCCAGAAACTGCGCCGCCTCGGCCACCTCGCCGGCGCTGGCGATGCGGTGCAGCGGCGTGTGGCTGATGATGTCGGTGCGGCAGGTCTCGTCGGCCTTCAGCGCGTCCTTCAGGCTCGCGCTCATCACTGACCCGAAGGCGATGGCGTTGACGCGGATCCGGTGCGGCGCCAGCGCCACCGCCATCGACCGCGTCATCTGGTCGAGCGCCGCCGAGCTCACCGAATAGGCCAGAAGCTCGGGATGCGTCCGCCGCGAGGCGATCGAGCTGAGGTTGATGACCGAGCCGATATTGCCCTCGTCCCGGACCTCCGCCTCGGCCTGCTTGATCATGCGCTTGGCCACCAGCTGGGTCAGCCGCAGGCTGGTCATCAGGTTCTGCTGCAACAGCATCTCGACGGCGTCGTCGTCGGCGTTCAGCGGGTCGGACGAGGTCACCTGACGCGAGGCATTCACCAGGATGTCGACGCTGTCGTAGCTGTCGATCGTGGCCGAGAGAAGGTTGTTGATGGTCAGCTTTTCGCGCAGGTCGCCGGCGAAGTAGCGCACGTTGGTGCCGTCCTTCTTGGCCTCGGCGCCGATCTCCTTGATCAGCCGCTCCTCGTCCATGTCGGCGAAGACGACGTTGGCCTCGTGGTCGGCGAAGTGCCGGGCGATGGCGAGGCCGACGCCATTGGCGGCGCCGGTGACGATGGCGGTCTTGCCCGCGATGGAAAACGTCATGGGTGGAGCGGTCCCCGATTCGTTTGCTAGAGCCTAGTGGCTGTCGGTGGCGGTGGGAACGGGCCCGTTCGCTCAGCGCCGGCCCGTTTGGCGCGGCCTGATCGCGCGCAGGATCTTGAAGCCGCGCGCGGCGTCGACCTGGTGCACCTCGGCGAAGGCGGCCTGCGCCTCAGCCTCGTAGGGCAGGTGCCGGTTGGCCACTAGCCACAGTGTGCCCGAGGGCGTCAGCAGGCGCGCGGCAGCGGCGATGAAGGCGCGCCCCAGCCCCGGATCGGCGGCGCGGCCGGCGTGGAACGGCGGGTTGGTGACGACGGCGCCGAGGGGCTCGTCCGGTGCGAAACGGGTGGCGTCGGCCCAGTGGAACCGGGCGCGGGGGTCGGTGACGTTGCGCCGCGCGCAATTCAGCGCGGCGTGGTCGGCCTCGACCAGATGGACCTCGGCGACGCCGTCGCGGTCGAGGATCGCGCGCGCCAGATAGCCCCAGCCGGCGCCGAGATCGGCGACCCGGGCCGGCAGCTTCTTCGGCAGCGCCTCGGCCAGCGCCTGCGAGCCCGGATCCGGCCCGTCGGCCGAGAACACACCCGGCCGGGTCACGAAGCCGCCCGCGACAATGCGGTCGGCCGCGGTCCAGTCGTCGAAGTCGCCACCGGTGACGGCGAAGAGCTTGCCATGCGCCTTGGCGACGACCGGCCCGACCGCGGCGCGGCGCCGGCAGTCGCGCAGCAGGCTCTCGACCCCGTCGGTCTTTTGCCCGTCGACGATCGCCGGGCCGCCGCCGGTGACCCGCATCGCCTCGGCCACCAGCGCCCGCGCCGCGGCCTTGGCGCGCGGCACGGAGATCAGCGCCATGGCATAGGTGCCCATGGGCGCGGTGCCGGTGTCGAAGCCCTGGTCGGCGAAGGTGTCGTGGTCGGGTTTGAGCCCCTGGATCACCTGCACCCGCGCTTTCGGCAGGGCCGAGAGGTCGGCGCCGGCGCCGGGGCCGAACACCGCGATACGGCCCGCTGCCGGCAGCGTCACGGCGCCCTCGGCGAGCGCGGTCGTCAGGCGAGACGTGGACATGGGCAGGGCGCGACCGGCCCTATTCCTTTTCCATCGTGCATTGCAGCGGGTGCTGGTGCCGGCGGGCGAAATCCATCACCTGGCCGACCTTTGTTTCCGCGATCTCGAAGGCGAAGACGCCGACCACCGCGACGCCCTTCTTGTGCACCGTCAGCATCAGTTCGAACGCCTGCGCGTGGCTCATCCCGAAGAACCGCTCCAGCACGTGCACGACGAACTCCATCGGTGTGAAATCGTCGTTCAAAAGCAGGACCTTATAAAGCGGTGGGCGTTTCGTCTTGGCGCGCGTCGCGACGGCGACCCCGGTATCGCCCTGGTCCTGGTCCTTCTGATCCGACGATATGACTGGCGGGCGTGCCACGCGCGGCCTCTCCAAATCCTGCTGTGCGGTGCTGACGGCGACTATATAATCGCGTGGCTCTGTGTGAAAAGAGGGCAGAGCGCGGCGCGCCGCGATTCCGTAGAGTAAGGGGCAGCGATGGGCACTGGCTTGACGGCGATCGGGTTCGATGCCGACGACACGCTGTGGCACAACGAGCAATTCTTCCGCCTGACCCAGGCGCGGTTCGCCGAGCTTTTGGCCGATTTCACCGAGCCCGACCACCTGTTGCAGCGGCTGCTCGAGGCGGAACGGCGCAACATCGGCCATTACGGGTTCGGGATCAAAGGCTTCGTCTTGTCGATGATCGAGACGGCGATCGAGGTGACCGACGAACGGGTGCCGGCCGCGGTGATCCGCGAGTTGATCCGGGCCGGGCAGGAGATGCTGGGCCACCCGATCGAGCTGTTGCCGTTTGCGCGCGAAGCGATAGAGGCGGTGGCTGGGCGCTACCGGGTGATCCTGATCACCAAGGGCGATCTCTTGGACCAGGAACGCAAGCTGGCGCAATCAGGCTTGGGCGGGTTGTTCGACGGGATCGAAATTGTGTCGCAGAAGACCGCCCCGGTCTATCGCGACATCTTCGACCGCCACGCCCATGGGGCCGAGCGGGCGATGATGGTCGGTAATTCGATGAAATCCGACGTCATCCCGGCGATCGAGGCCGGCGGCTGGGGGGTCTACGTGCCGCATGGGTTCGCCTGGGCTCTGGAGCACGACGACCCGCCTGCGGCCCATGCCCGCTATCGCGAGATTGCGGACCTGGGCGGGCTGGCGCATCTGGTGGCCGAGCTGGCGTGAGCCCCGGCCGCCTTAATTCTGCCACATTGAAACATCTAGAGGGCGGCTGACGCGGCGTCCCAACATCTGGGAAATCGCGCGAACAACATTCTCAAAGCCCTTGAAAATTATCTGTTTTCCGATTCGGAATGCTGTGCTAGCGTGACGCCAAACGAACCTCGGGCGACAGGATCCGGGGGCGACGAGGCAGAGTTAGGATTTTCGGCGTGCACACACGTCTGGGGCAGTGGGCCCGGTTTGGGCTGATTTCGCTTTTGGTTTTGGTCTGGGCCGCCGGCCAGGCGGTGGCGGCGCCTTATGCGGCGATGGTGATGGATGCGCGCTCGGGCGAGGTGCTGCACGCGCGCAATGCCGACACCCGCCTGCACCCGGCCTCGCTGACCAAGATGATGACGCTCTACCTGGTGTTTCAGGCGGTCGAGGCCGGCGAGCTTAGACTCGACCAGCGGGTGACGATCTCGAAGAAGGCCGCGGCCGAGCCGCCGTCGAAACTGGGGCTGAAGCCGGGGCAGAAGATCGCGCTGCGCTATCTGATCCGGGCGGCGGCGGTGAAATCGGCCAACGACGCGGCGACTGCGCTGGCCGAAGCGGTCAGCGGGTCCGAGGCGGCGTTCGCGCGGCGGATGAACCGGACGGCGAAGGCCCTGGGCATGACCCGGACCACCTTCAAGAACGCCCATGGCCTGACCGAGGCCGGGCATCTGTCGACCGCGCGCGACATGACCATTTTGGGTCGCCACGTGCTTTACGACTACCCGCAATACTACAACCTCTTCTCCCGCCGCACCGCCGATGCCGGCGTGCGCAACGTCGCCCATACCAACCGGCGCCTTCTGGACAGCTACAGGGGCGCTGATGGGATCAAGACCGGCTACACCCGCGCCGCCGGCTTCAACCTCGTCGCTTCGGCCGAGCGCGGCAAGGAACGGGTGATCGCCACCGTCTTTGGCGGCCGCTCCACCGCGTCGCGCAATGCCAGGGTGGCCGAATTGCTGGATATGGGCTTTCAGCGCGCCCCGCGCGTTGCCAACTTCCGCGCGCCGAAAAAGCCGCCCTATATGGGCAAAGGCACGGTGGTGGCCCGCTCCTCCGACCCGGCCCCGGGTACCCGCGCCAAGACAATCCGCGTCGCCTCGGCGGCCGTCACCCGCAGCTTGCGGCCGCAGGCCCGCAACAGCGCTGCCAGCAAAGTCGCGCCTTTGGTGGCGCAGCTGCAAGACGATATCGACGCCGTATTGCAAGAGGTGCAGACCGTCGCCGCCGCCGAAGCCGCGGCAGAGCCCGCGCCCGAACCCGCCGGCACTGCCCCCACCGCCTCGGTCAAGCCGGTCACCCGCCCCGATCAGATCGTCCTTGCCAGCACCCAGGCCAGTATCCAGGCCCGCGAACCGGCCACGCCGAAACAAAAAGCCGAGATTGTCACCCGCCTCTCCACCTCTGGCGGCCGTCACTGGGGCATCAATGTGGGCCGTTACCCCAGCCGCTTTGCCGCCGAAAAGATGCTGCTGAAAACCGCCCTGGCCGAAATGTCCACGCTCGACGGCTCGCTGCGCAAGGTCGTGCGCGGAAAAACCGGGTTTGACGCCAATTTCATGGGACTGACGCGGGAGACCGCGGAACTGGCATGCCGGCGCCTGCAGGCGCGGCAGGTGACATGCTTTATGATCGGGCCAAGTTAACGCGGCATGCGCCAGTAGGTACCGTTTGGCCGCAACACTTACTTGATGGTCGGCATGCGCCGCGGCGGCGGGCGATCGCCGGTCAGCAATAGCGCGCCCAGATCGTCCAAAAGCGTGCGGTTCTCGGCGTAGGTGGAGTGGTTGAGCGAAAACAGATCGCTGCCCACCGCCGTTATGTCAATGGAATCCACATCCGGTACAATCTTTGGGCCGTCGGCACCGACATCGCCCAGCCGGATAAAGCCGCCGCGAATGGCCTGCGACGCAAGCAAGGCCCTATCGGAGGCGCAGGCATATAGCGTCACGCTGCGCGCGGCGTCGGTGAAGTAGCTAGCGATGTTGTCGAATTTGGCGGCGTCTAGGTCAGGGGCAGCCAGAACTAGCTGTTCGATGGCCTTGCCGCGGGTCGACAGCCTCGTGCCCGACCGGGTCAGCAGTTCAGCGAGCGCGGCGTTGCCCATGGAATGCGCAACCAGGTGCACTTTCTCCACCCCCGGCGTCTGGAACACCAGGTCAAGGAAGGCATCCATATAAGGCGTCGCGTTTTCAGCGCTGTCGACGTCGCGCAGGTAGTCCTCAGTTTCGCCGATGCTTGGCCAGCTATAAGCAAAGGCAGGGCCGTCGAACCCGAGGTCATGCGCCAGTTGCGCCGCCCGGAACACCGCCGAGCCAAAGGTCGTATTGAAGCCATGCACAAAGACAAAGGCGGTGTTGGCATAGGCCTCTGCAGCCTGGGCCTCGGCACCGGCGAACTCCAGGAAAGTGGCCTCGTCGTGCAGGGCGGTCTCCTGAACGGTGAAGTGTTTGCGCGGGTCTTCCTTCTGCTGCCACAGGATGACGCGCAGAATGCGCAGGTTCTTGGGGCGCTCCACCCGGCCCAGTCGATGGGCGTCCTTGGGAATGGTGATATCGGTATGGCCCAGCGTCAGGGCATTGGCCCAGTCGGCGCCAAAGGATGGGCCCTTGTCGTCGCTACCATCCTGCGCCCGGTCGGTGCCAAAAAAGATGCGCTGGACGTCGAACTCTTCGTCCAGTGCAAGCGGCGAGACGCGATTCTCTGACCCAATGACCCTATCGAACGCGACGACCAGCCGCCGGTCGCCGGTCGAGGCCACCTCTTCCATATCTATCTGATTGTCCTGAACGTCGGGCTTAGGGAACTCACGGTCCTCATTGCCCTCGTAGGACGCAGGGGCCTCGTCGATCCACGGCGGAATTGGGCTTTCGCTATAACTGTTGGGCGGGGTTGCGTCGAGTTTCTTTTTTTTTGACCCGATGGTCCGTCATTTTGCGTCGACTGAGGAAGGCGGCGATGAGCGTGGCAAGAACGATCAGGATTAGGACAACAACAACGACTTCGATCATGAAACACCTCCGCTGAAAACGACGCGCGGCCGCACACGCATGCCGAAAACGTAACAAGAAATAGCAATCTCAGGAAGTCTGGTGCACATCACCCTTCAAGATAACATGGCCAAACACGACAGACCCCCGGGGCAGCGCCACCGGGGGTCGTCAAAAACACAGATGCCAGAATGGCTGCAGTCTTACAGCAAACCTTCGCGCTGGGCTTTCTTCCGCGCCAGTTTACGGGCGCGGCGGATCGCTTCAGCTTTTTCGCGTGCTTTTTTCTCGGACGGTTTTTCGAAATGTTGCTTGAGCTTCATTTCGCGAAACACACCCTCACGCTGCAGCTTTTTCTTCAGGGCACGAAGCGCCTGATCGACATTGTTGTCGCGAACACTGACCTGCATGTGGTTGTCACCACCTTTCTAAGTT
>JASJCA010000161.1 GCA_030066215.1 Rhodobacter sp.
ACCCGCCTCGCCGTCGACAAGATCATGTTCCATGGGCTGAAGGCCCTCGAAGCCCAGGGCTTCGACATCCACGAAGGCGAGGAACTCACCGAGAAAGCCCGCTCCATCAAGGGCCCCGACGAGATCAAGGCCATGCGCTGCGCCTCGCACGCCTGCGAGGCCGCCTGTTACGCCATGGAAGACTACGCCCGCACCCACGGCCCCACCGGCCAAGTCAGCGAATGCGACGTCTGGGCCGTCCTGCACGCCGAGAACATCAAGCGCGGCGGCGAGTGGATCGAAACGCGCCTGCTCACAAGCGGCCCCCGCACCAACCCCTGGTTCCAGGAATGCGGCCCGCGCAAGCTGCAAAACAACGAGATCCTGGCGTTTGATACCGACCTCGTCGGCTCTTACGGCATCTGCGTCGACATCTCCCGCACCTGGTGGATCGGCGACGCCAAACCCCGCCCCGACATGATCTACACCATGCGCCACGCGGTCGAGCACATCCAGACCAACATGGAGATGCTCAAGCCCGGCGTCAGCTTCCGCGACCTCACCTTCAACGGCCACAAACTCGACGCCAACCTGCAGGCCCTGAAATACGGCTGCATGATGCACGGCGTCGGCCTCTGCGACGAGTGGCCCCTGATCACCTACCCCGACAAATGGGTCGAGGGCGCGTTCGACTACGAGCTTCAGGCAGGCATGGTGCTGTGCGTCGAAGTGCTGGCCTCGCCCGAGGGCGGCGATTTCTCGATCAAGCTCGAGGACCAGGTGCTGGTGACCGAAGACGGCTACGAGAATCTGACCGCCTATCCCTTCGATGCCGCCTTGATGGGCGGAGGCGCCTAGACGCGGCTGTTGGTCCAATGCGCATGCCGAAGTTGGCATCCGGCGCGGAATCAAGGCGCGCAGCGCCGCCGCGCTATCGCCGACCCGCCCCCGAGGGGCGGCGATTGATCAACACCTTCGCATCGCTCGATGCCCTACGGACTCGACAGCCATAAAGTGCTGCCGAAGAGAGGTCGGCTCGCCACCCCGCGGGTCGGCGATGGCGCGGCTCTTCTCGAAATGTCCAGTGTCCTTTTAGGGATACAAATTCCAGGCGTTCGCTTCGCACCGCCCGTTCAGCTGATATCAGGCTAACCGCCCGCGCCGACCCGTGCCAGCAGGCCACGATGGTCCGATCCTAGACGCGGTCGGATCTGGGTTTGGCCGGTGCCTCCCGGCGCCAGCACGTGGTCGATGGGCAGCGGCAGCCACGACCAGCGCGGGAAGCTCGGGCGTGCCGGGCCGGTGCGCAGGGCGCCAGTGGCCGCCTCGACCCGCCGCACGGTGTGGGACCACGGCACCATGTTGAAATCACCGCCCAGGACCACCGGGCCGGTCAGCGCCGCGAGATGCGGCAAAAGGCGGCGCAGCTGGTCGCGCTGGCGGTAGGGCCAGGGCCAGTGCAGATGCAGGCTCGCTAGGGTGACCGGACCGGAGGGCGTCTCAACCCGCAAGGCGGCGAGGCCCTGGCCCTCGGCGCAGGTCCCGCTGCCCGGCACCGCCGGAAATCGGCTGGCGACCGCGACCCCGCCGACCGCCGCGAACGGGCAGCGGAGCTGGGTCGGATAGCTCTCGGCCAGGGCGTCGAGCACCGCGGCGGTGCGGCCAGTGACCTCTTGCAGCGTGACGATATCGGGCCCGGCGGCGAGAATATCGGCGGCGACGGCCTCAGGATCGGCCAGGCGAAAGCTGAGGTTCTTCTGGTAGACGGTTAGCGTGCCGGCCCCTGCGCCGCCCGGCGACCAGACCCAGCCCCAGACCGCCTGCCCGCCGCCCAAGACCGCGGCGACCGCAAGGACCAGTCCGACGCGACGCCCTGTCACGGCGAGCGCCAGAGCCAGGGCCGCGGCGAGCGCGACGAAATGCAATCGGAAGACCGCGAGCGAATCGCCTAAGGCATGCAGAGCACCCAAATGGCTGGCCGCCAATGCCAGGGAGGCTAGGCCGAACAGGGGCCAAAGCAGTGTCTGTGCACGTTGTGCCATGGGCGCCCCTCCTGCCTCATGCCGCAGGTGCACACAAGACCGTCGCAGGCGCTCACCTTGGCGTGACGGCAGGGCCCTTGGGGTTGTTTGACCGGCGGGCCTCGG
The DNA here is from genome assembly GCA_030066215.1 of Rhodobacter sp. Lineage (GTDB taxonomy): Bacteria > Pseudomonadota > Alphaproteobacteria > Rhodobacterales > Rhodobacteraceae > JASJCA01. The sequence goes on from JASJCA010000161.1 coordinate 2,127, forward strand.
TCAGGTTGACCGGACCCCCGCAGACAGGAACACCCCCATGTCCACCGAACGCATCACCTTCACCGGCCATGCCGGCGACCAGCTCGCCGCCCGGCTCGACCTGCCGGAGGGGCCGCATCTGGGCACCGCGCTGTTTGCCCATTGCTTCACCTGCGGCAAGGACATCCCGGCCGCCCGTCGGATTTCGGGCCGGCTGGCGGCGATGGGCTTTGCCGTCCTGCGGTTCGACTTCACCGGGCTGGGGCATTCCGAGGGCGAGTTCGAGAACACATCGTTCACCTCCAATGTGGCCGATCTGACGGCGGCGGCCGAGTACCTGACCGCCCGCGGCATGGCGCCGGGCCTCTTGATCGGGCACAGCCTTGGCGGCGCGGCGGTGCTGCGCGCGGCCGACACAATGGCCTCGGTCATGGCGGTGGTGACGATCGGGGCGCCGTTCGATCCCGAACACGTCACCCACAATTTCGCCGACGCCCTGCCCGACATCATCGAAAAGGGCACGGCCGAGGTGAGCCTCGGCGGTCGGCCGTTCCGGATCGGGCGCGATTTCGTGCGGGACGTGCAGGAGGAACGGCTGGCGCCCGCGATCGGCAAACTGCACCGGGCGCTTCTGGTGATGCACGCGCCGCGCGATGCGATCGTGTCGATCGACAATGCCGCCAACATCTTCATGGCGGCCAAGCATCCCAAGAGCTTCGTGACGCTGGACGGCGCCGACCATCTGGTGTCGAAGCCCGCGGATGCCGAATACGCCGCCGAGGTGATCGCGGCCTGGGCCACGCGTTATGTCGATATCCGCCCGCCCGCGCCGCCGCCCGGAGCGCCAGAGGGCATCGTGCGGGTATCAGAGGCCGATCCAAAGGGGTTTCTGCAGGACGTCAACCACGGGCCGCGGCACCACACCGTGGCGGACGAGCCCCTGGCCTATGGCGGCACCAACCGTGGCATGTCGCCCTACGGCTTTCTGTCGGCGGGTCTCGGCGCCTGCACCTCAATGACGATCCGGATGTATGCCCGCCGCAAGGGCTGGCCGCTGTCCCATGTCAGCGTCGACGTCAGCCACGACAAGGTCCACGCCCAGGATGCCGAAAGCAACGGCGTGGGCCAGAAGATCGACAGCTTCCACAGGTCGATTTCGCTCGAGGGCGAGCTGGATGCCGTTCAGCGGCAGAAGCTCTTGGAGATCGCCGACAAATGCCCGGTGCACCGGACCCTGGAGTCCAGCTCGAAGATCACCACAGCGCTGGTTGGCTAGCGGCGATGTCAGTCTGGTCGAGCCGCATGCGTTCGTGAGCTGTCCGTGTCTCCGCAATTGGCGTGTCTTTCCGGCGAATCGGAGCGGCTCACTCGCGAGGGGCCATCGAATTCCAAGCGAATTCTCCGCGCCGGGCACCTTGCGGAGGTCCAGCTAGACGGGCCGAAGAAAAGCGCCCGGCCGCGCGTGGTGAATGCCGACTTCGATTTACGGGGCAATGCATGCCTACAAGGCCGCGCTAAACCTATGAGGGCGCCTGCCGGATAGTGAGGCGTCATTTTTTTGCGAAAGAAGTCTCCGGCGGTTGCAAGCGGTTCGAAGCCCCTCGCTTTGCCGAGCGGGACGGAGGACTCGCGAACACAAAGCTCCGCCCGAATGGAGCGCGACCCGCAGGTGACGGACACGGCGAACAGCCGACAGGCGATGCTATTCTACTTCCGGGCAAGGACCAGAGTTAGCCGCAGTCCGACCACAGACTGAACCGAGACTGCCTCAGCACAACAGCGCACGACCTGTCGGCAATACCCGCCAAACCTGCCCTGCGGACGCACAGCGTTCTGAACCTTCAACCATACTGAAGACACCTCCGCAGGGTCGCGACCGCCGAGCCGGAGCAATTGCGATGTCGGTTTCGCAACTGGCTCGCCTACCGCCTCTGCCTATTCCAATCACAACGCCAGCCCACAAAGCGTGGGAGAACGCGCCTAGCGGCGGCGCGCGTCCCGACCTCGTCCCAAGGGTCAGATCCGGGCCAAGATCGCCTCGGTATCAAGACCTGCGACGCTGCCAGCAACCTGGCCCCGTGCGCCGACCACCCGGGTTGCCACATAGCCGTCCGACACCGCTCCGGGTGCCGTCCGGATCAGAACCGAGGCCGTCAGAAGGCTTGCCGTCCGCTCGGCAAACCACCGTGCCTCCGCCTCAACCGGAAGCCCCGGCCAACGCGCCCCGTGTTGGTCCAACGCCACATCGTAATTCCGGCTGGCACCCCGCGCCGCGTCCAACTCTGCCTGCAACGCCGCCGCCGCTATCGGATCCCGCGCCAAGGTGCGCAGGATATCGAGACAAATCACGTTGCCCGAGCCTTCCCAGATCGAATTGAGCGGCGCTTCGCGGTAGAGCAACGGCAGCGGCGTGTCCTCGACATATCCGACACCCCCAAGCGCCTCCATACACTCGTAGATCAGGTTCGGACAGCGCTTGTTGGATAGGAATTTCGCCAAGGCGACAGCGATCCGGGCAAAGGCCCGGTCCTCTGTCGCTGTACCGTCGAACGCCTTGGCCACTCTCAGCCCCAGGGCAAGCGCGCCCTCCCAATCGAGCGCCAAGTCGGCCAGAACAGCCCGCATCAGCGGCTGGTCGATCAGCCGCCGTTGAAACGCCGACCGGCCGCGGCACCAGTGGGCCGCCTCGGCCAACGCCGCCCGCATCAGCCCCGCAGGCGCAAGCGCCACATCAAGCCGGGTGTGGTGCACCATCTCGATAATCGTCCGCACCCCCTGCCCCTCGTCGCCCAGGCGGCAAGCCAGCGCGCCGTTGTACTCAATCTCGGACGAGGCGTTCGCGCGATTGCCGAGCTTGTCCTTCAGCCGCATCAGGTGCATGGCATTGCGTTCGCCCTCCAGCCAGCGCGGCACCAGAAAGCAAGTCAGTCCACCGGGTGCCTGGGCCAAGGTCAGAAACCCGTCGCACATCGGAGCGGAGCAGAACCATTTGTGCCCTGTCAGCCGGTACGCTTCGCCGTCTGGCTCTGCCCGCGTCGTGTTCGCACGAACGTCCGATCCGCCCTGTTTCTCGGTCATCGCCATGCCGAGCGTCGCGGCGGGTTTCTGCGTCACTGGAAGCACCCGCGGGTCGTATCCGCGCGCAGTTAGCTTTGGCTCCCAGACCGCGGCCAGTGCCGGATCGGTCCGAATTGCGGGCACCGCGGCATACGTCATGGTCATCGGGCAACATGCGCCGGGCTCGACCTGGCTGGATACGTAGACCATTGCGGCATGGGTGACATGCCCGCCCGGGGCGTCCTCCCAAGCGACGGCGGAATAGCCTGCCTCGAGACCGGCCTGCATGAGCTGGTGATAGGCCGGGTGAAAGGCGACCTCATCGAGGCGTCGGCCGCCAGCGTCGAAGAGGCGCAATTCGGGCGGATGGCGATTGGCTTCGCGACCGGCCTCGACCATGTCAGGGGTCGACAAGCGGGCGGCAAGCGCCGCGACCGTGTCGCTCTGGCCGTTCTGTGCCGTGACAGCCTCGCGCAGAGGCAGGTCATCCTGCCAAAGATCGGGCCGACGAGGAGCCGGCTGATTTTCGACAGTGTGGGTCGGCAGCTCGGCGCGTGGGGCGGACATGGGCGGGCTCGCGTGGTTTTCCAGGTCACGATATCAGGTCGGAGCGAAATTCGGGATTCCCAAAGCGGGTAGCCTATGCCAATCTGTCAACAGGTTGCCCTAGAAGAGGCAGCAAGAGAGGCAGAGATGAGCAATCGCAGCGGCCCCCCGGCGCTTGGGGTAATCTTCTTCTTCACAGTGGTGTTCTCACTCGGGGCATATTTCACCTTCGCCAGCGTGCAAGGCGACTACGGTTTGTTCCGCCGGATTCAGATCGAAGCGGAGGCGCAAGCCTTGCGGGCAGAGCGGGACGTGCTGGTCGGCGAGGTTGCGGCCTTGCGCAACAAGACCCGGCGGCTCAGCGACGACTTTTTGGATCTCGATCTTCTGGACCAACAGGCGCGCGAGGTGTTGGGCCTGGCGCGAGGCGACGAAGTAGTGATCCGTTAGCCCGGGGGCGGCCGAGGCTCCTTTGCCGTGAAACCGGAGCCGGGCAGACAACGGCCTGAAAAAACTTCGGGGAATTGGCGGGCGTCAGTGCTCAGCGTTCGGTGACGCGAAGGCGGATTCCATCGCGGGCGCGGACGGTGAGGTAGGCAACCGGTACTGGCTCTTCGCCCTCGATGCGCTCGAAGCGGAAGGCGCGGGCCAATAGCGCCAGCAACAGCGGGCCCTCGACCATAGCGAAACCAGCCCCAGTGCAGACGCGGGCGCCGGAGGAAAACGGGATATAGGCGTCTCGCAGGCAGGTCTTGCCGTTCTCGGTGGCGTAGCGGTCGGGGTCGAAGGCGTCGGGGTTATCCCAGAGACGCGCGTGCCGGTGCAGATGCCAGGGGCTGAGCACGATTTGTGACCCAAGCGGCAGATCGCGGTCGCGGAAGCGTTCGGGGCAGGTCGTCTCGCGCACCATCATTGGGACCGGCGGGTAGAGCCGCAGCGTCTCGCGGAAGACGTCGCGGGTGAAGCGAAGCTTGGAGAGGTCGGAGAAATCGATGTCGCCCGCGGCGGCGGCCTCTGCGGCCACACGCTCCTGTGCCTCGGGGAACATCGCCAAAAGGTAGAGAGCCCAGCCGAGGGCCGAAGCGCTGGTTTCGTGGCCAGCGAGAAAGAAGATCGCCACCTGGTCGACCATTTCCTGCGTGTCGAAGGTCTGGCCAGTTTCGGGGTCTTCGGTGGTCATGATCTTGGTGGCGAGGTCGTCAGGCGCGGTGTCGGCCTCGATCTGCCACATGCGTTCTTGCGTGAGCTGGGTGATCAGCCGCCGGATCGCTTGCGCCGTGGCGCGGGTTTTTCGGCGGTGGAACCTGGGCATCCAGCGCGGCACCGGCACGAAGGCGGCGAGGTTCAGGATCGGCTGGGTGCGCTGGTAGGCGCGGAACTGGTGGAAGACCTCTGCCGCGATGGGCGCTTCGATCGGGATCGAGAAGAGCGTGCGAAAGATGACGTCGGCGGCGGCGTGGCTGGCCTCTTCCTCGATCTCGACAACGCCTTGGCGGTCGCGCAGCCGGGCCACGGCGGCCTCACCCGCCGCCTTCATCGCCGGGAAGGTGTCGCGCAGGCGGCCGCCCTCGAAGGCCGGGTCGATGATCCGTCGCTGGCGCTGCCACTGCGCGCCGTTGGTGAGGAAAACAGAGTTGCCGAGAAGCGGCCGTAGCCCCTCGCCCACCCGGTCGGATTTCGGGAAGTCCATCGGGCGCTCGTTGAGCACGGTGCGCAGCAGTTCCGGCTGGTTGACGAGGTAGGAGCGGAAGAACGGGGTGCGGAACTCGGCCATCCAGGCGCGGTAGAGCTTCGCGGGCTGCGCCGACAGGATGTCCTGCCGGAAGAGCCGCATGTAGCGCCAGAGCGAGACCTTTTCGGCCCGCGCGGCGGGTTTCGGAGGGATCATGCCGCCATCGAGGTGTAGCGCGAGGCGGGTACGTCGATCCGGCTTTGCGACGGCTTGCGCCCGGCATAGCGCTCGCCCAGCGTCGTCGGTCCGGCGGTGATCTGGAAATAGTCGTAGTCACCCGGGTTGTCGAAGGCGCAGAGATATTGGAAGTGCAGCCGGAAGAAGCGCCAGCGCAGCTTTTCCCAGGTCTCGGGCTTCAGCGTCTGCGTGAAAGCGGCGGAGATCACCAGCGGCCAGATCTGGCGTTCGGGCTCGACGCCGGTGACTTTCACGGGATCGCAGAGGGCAAAGGCGCAGCCGTCGCCGGGGGCGGTGACGTCGACCCAGGTGAGCTCGTCTCGTTGGCTCAGGTAATGCAGGTCGGCGCGCAAGCGGTCGGCTTTCGGCAGGAAGCTGACCATGGGCACGACCTGGCCAAGCGAGAGGAAGGACAGCGCGGGGCCGTTGGCGGGCACGCGGCCCGCGCGGATCAGGTCGGCGAGGATCGAAACGCCCAAGTGCGCGCCCGAGGAATGGCCGATGACGAGAACCTCGTCGGTGTCGTCGTTCAGGGCGCCCGCGATGATGTCGGTGAACTCGGCAAGGCGGTCTTC
>JASJCA010000162.1 GCA_030066215.1 Rhodobacter sp.
CGCCATCCCACGGTCCGGCGCTCGCGCGGCGCTGCAATCAAAGCACCAACGTCCAATTTGGGCCAAATCGGGCCACTGTCCCGAGCCGTTTCCAGGTTCTATTGATCTACAGCCGACGCAGTGAGTTGAAGAGTGTCGCCGTTGGCGTTTGGTCCGAAACCGACGCTGGCTGACGGCGCAGCGGCAGCTGGCCGCTGATTGCACCCTGGCGCTCTGAATTCAGGTCGGTCCCAAGACACACTGACCCGATACCGCCTCAGCGTCATGTCAACTTGATCTACCCAACGAACGCCTTCTCGACCACGTATTCCGCCGGTTCCGAATTTGCGCCTTCGCGCAGGCCGAAACCTTCCAGGATGCGCTTCATGTCGGTGTTGAGCCCGATCGAGCCGCAGACCATGGCGCGGTCGGTGTCGGGCGAAATCCGGTCGATGCCGAGATCGCGCAACAGCGTGCCGTCCTCGATCAGATGCGTGATGCGGCCCATCTTGGGGCTCTCTTCGCGGGTCGTGGTCGGGTAGTAGGTCAGCTTGTCGTGAAAGCCCTCGCCCATCAGTTCGGCGAGCAGCTCGTCGGTCCGGATGCTCTCGATCAGATCCGCGCCGTACTTCAGCTCGGCCACGTCGCGGCAGGTGTGGGTTAGGATGACCCGGTCGTAGTCCTCGTAGGTCTGCGGCTCGCGCAAGAGCGAGGCGAAGGGCGCGATGCCGGTGCCGGTGGCGAAGAACCACAATCGCTTGCCGGGCAACAGCGCGTCGTGGACCAGCGTGCCCACCGGTTTCGGCCGCAGGATCACCTGGTCGCCGGGCTGGATGTGCTGCAGCTTCGAGGTCAGTGGCCCGTCCTGGACCTTGATCGAGTAGAACTCCAGCTCGTCGTCCCAGGCCGGCGAGGCGATGGAATAGGCCCTGAGCAGCGGCTTCTGCTTGCCGGTCGCAGGGTCAGGGTCGCCCATCAGCCCGATCATCACGAATTCGCCCGACCGGAACCGCAACGAGGCCGGTCGCGTGGTGCGGAAGCGGAACAGCCGGTCGGTGTAGTGCTGCACCTCGGTGACCTCTTGGGCGTCGGGCAGCGCCTTGACGGCTTTGGCGGGCTCGTGGGCGATGTTCATCTCGATGGTCATGGTCCCGGATCGTGCGAACCCGACAGGTTCACCCTTTTGAATGTGTCCTTTAGCGGAGATCGCGGCGCGGCGAAAGCCTAAGCGCGCCGCTGCAACCGCGACTGATAGTCGTGCGCGCCCCAGTCGGCGCGGGCTTGCCACTGGTCCTCGGGCTGGCGCGCGGCCAGCTCGGCGCCGATCTCCACCTCGTCGAAGCCGGCCCGGCGGGCCATGGCGTATTGGTCGGCGATCACGTGGCCCCGCGCTCGGAGCCGCCCGGCATAGCCCATCAGCCGCAGCCGCCGCGCGATGGTGAAGCCGCGGCCGTCGGCGAAGCTGGGGAAATCGACCCGGATCAATGCGATCTCGTTTAGCCGGCCGGCAAGCGCGTCGGGATCGGTATCCGGGCCCAGATCGACGGCAACCGACCCGTTCGCCGGCAGATCGCCAAGCGGGGCGAAGCCGCCGGTCCAATCGTCGGGCTTAAACCCGTCATCCGATACGATCACGGTCATCGTCTCGCTCCCGCCACCATAGGCTTCTTCTCGTTGCAAATAGTCGGATCCCATGGGTCATCCCTCACACCGGCGCCGGCGCACCGCGCACCGGCTTACCGTCCACGAAATGGATTCCGCACTCCTCCTTATCTGCCCCGCGCCAGCGCCCAGCCCGGTCGGGCTCGCCCGGGTCGACCCGGCTGGTGCAGGGCGCACAGCCGATCGAGGGGTAGCCGCGCGAAACCAGCGGGTGTCGCGGCAGTCGGTTGTTGACGATGTAGTCCTGAACGTCGGCCTTGGTCCAATGCGCCAGCGGGTTGGCCTTGATGCGCCCGCCGTCCCCTACCTCGAAGAAGTCGAGCGCCTGCCGACTGCCACCCTGGAACCGCTTACGGCCAGTGATCCAGGCGTCGAAGCCGTCCAGCGCGGCGCGCAGCGGCTCGATCTTGCGCAAGGTACAGCAGCCGTTGGGGTCGGCCAGATGCAGGATGCCGTCGGGGTCGCGGGCGAAGACCGCCTGGCGGTCGGGGTGTAAAACGCGGATGTCGGTCAGGCCGAGATCGCGGGCGACCTCTTGCTGATAGGCCAGAGTTTCGTCGAACAGCATCTCGGTGTCGATGAACATCACCGGCGTACTGCGGTCGAGGACCGAGACCATGTGCAACAACACCACCGATTCGGCGCCGAAGGAACTCACGAGCGCGATGCGGCCAACCTGCGGGTCGGTCAGGGCGTGGCGCAGGACCGAGGTCGCGCCGTGGTGGCGGTAACGGGCGTTGAGGTCGGCGACGCGGTCGGCGACCGGGGCAAGGGGGGCTTCAAGCGGCATCGCGGGCCTCGATGTCGTAGAGCGCGGCCTTGAACGGCGCGAGGCCGCGGCGCTTGTAGGCGTCGAGGAAGGACTCGTCCGGCGTGGCGCGCAGATCGAGATAGGCGAAGACCAACCGCTCGATCGCCGGCACAATCTGGTCGTAGGCGAAGCCGGGCCCGGTGCGGGCGCCGATCACGGCATCCTCGGTTCCATCGCCGCCCAGTGTGATCTGGTAGGTCTCGACCCCCGCCCGGTCGAGGCCGAGGATGCCGATATGGCCCACGTGGTGATGGCCGCAGGCATTGATGCAGCCCGAGATCTTGATCTTGAGCGGGCCGATGTCGTGTTCGAGCTTCAGCGCGGCGAAACGCGTAGCGATGTCCTGCGCCACCGGGATCGAGCGCGCCGTGGCCAGCGCGCAGTAATCCATGCCGGGGCAGGCGATGATGTCGCTGATCAGCCCGATATTGGCGGTGGCCAGGCCCGCCGCCTTCAACTGCGCATGCACCGCGGGCAGGTCGGCCTTGGCGACATGGGGCAGGATGACGTTCTGTTCGTGGCTGATGCGCAGCTCGTCATGCCCGTAGGCCTCGGCGAGGTCGGCCATGACGCGCATTTGCGCGGCGGTCGCATCGCCGGGGGTCGCCCCATGCGCCTTGAGCGAGATCGAGACGATGGCGTGGCCGGCGGCGCGGTGCTCGTCAACGTTGGTGTTGACCCAAGAGCGGAACACCGGGTCGCCACGGTAGGCGGCGTCGAAAGGTGCAAGCGGTTTGGTGGCGAGGGCCGGCGGCGCGAACTGCGCCTCGATTCCGGCGAGCCAATCCTGGTCGACCCCGTCGAACAGCGCCCGGCGGGTGGCGAACTCGGCCTCGACCAGCGCGCGCAGCTTGTCCAGCCCGGTCTCGTGCACAGTGATCTTGATTCGCGCCTTGTACTTGTTGTCGCGCCGGCCGAGCAGGTTGTAGACAGCGACGATCGCCTCGATGTAAGGCAAGAGATCCGCCTTCGGCAGGAAGCCACGGATCACCTGGCCGATCATCGGCGTGCGCCCCAACCCGCCGCCGACGATGACCTCGAACCCCGGCGCCCCGGCCGGGTCGCGGACCATGCGCAGGCCGATGTCATGGGCCTTGGTGACCGCCCGGTCGTTGGGGCTGCCGGTGACGGCGATCTTGAACTTGCGCGGCAGGAACTGGAATTCGGGATGATCGGTGGACCATTGCCGCAAGAGTTCTGCCACCGGCCGCGGGTCCTCGATCTCGTCGGCGGCGGCGCCGGCGAAGTGGTCGGCTGTGACGTTGCGGATCGTGTTGCCGGAGGTCTGGATCGCATGCATGCCGACATCGGCCAGCGCATCGAGCATATCCGGCACGTCCTGCAGTTTCGGCCAGTTGAACTGGACGTTCTGGCGCGTGGTGAAATGGCCATAGCCCTTGTCCCATCGCTCGGCGATCATCGCCAGCTGCCGCATCTGGGCGGGGGTCAGCGTGCCGTAGGGGATCGCGACGCGCAGCATGTAGGCGTGAAGCTGCAGGTAGAGACCGTTCATCAGGCGCAGCGGCTTGAATTCGTCCTCGGTCAGGCTGCCGTCGATGCGCCGGGCGACCTGGGCGCGAAACTGGGCGACACGTTGGCGCACGAAGGCCGCGTCGAAATCGGTGTATCGGTACATCCTGCCTGTCCTTTCGGGCGGGGCAAAGTTTCGGCGAAACTTTGCGCCCAGACTTTCACTGAAAGTCTGGCTACTTCGCGGTGATCTCTTCCTGCTTGCCGTGTCGGTAGTTCGATGGCCCGGTGGCGCGGAACGTCTCGCGGAAATGCACCGGGCGTGGGCCCTGGACGGAAACCGCGGCGTCGGCGAGGTAGACGCCCACGACCTCGTCGGCGCGCATCTCGGCGTCGAGCAGGCGGATCTGGGCATGGGCCTCGTCGTCGATCAGTTCAGCGTCGCCGAGGCGCGGGCTCCAGGTGTCGTCGGCGGTCAGATAGACCACCTCGCCTTCGAGCAGTGCGTTGGCGGTGACCACCTTTGGCGTGAACGGCTTGGGCATCAGGCGATCTCCTTTTCGAAGCTGTCGGCGGCGGTCCGCGCGGCGCGCGGGGCGAGGCCGAGGAAGGTCAGGACCGGACCGCCGAACGCCGCAGCGGCAAGCGCCTCGGCCATGCCGCCGAGCGTGGTGCCGAGGATGCGCTGGTCGGGCCGTGAGGCGTTTTCGACGAAAGTCACGGGCGTCGCGGGATCGGCCCCGAACATCATCAGCCGGCCTTGCAAGAATTGCACACTGCGCTTGCCCATGTAGATCGCAGCGACCTCGTTGGGGCGGGCGAGCGCCCGCCAGTCATGCTCGGCGAAGCCCTGCATGTCGTGGCCGGTGAGCAGGCGGATCGAAGAGTTGCGACCGCGTTGCGTCTGGCTTTGGCCGAGCGCAGCCGCGGCGGCGGAGGCGGCGGTGATGCCGGGGACGATGCGGTAGGCGATGCCGGCGGCCTCGCAGGCGGTGATTTCTTCGTCGAGGCGGCCGAAGATCCCTGGATCGCCGGATTTCAGGCGCACGACATGGGCGCCGTTCCGGGCATGGGCGACGATCAGCCGGTCGATCTCGGCCTGCGGCATCGCCGGGCCGAAGCCGGTCTTTCCGGTCTCGATCAGCAGCGCCTCGCGACGGGCGAGTTCGAGGATTTCCGGCGCGACGAGCCGGTCGTGCAGGACGACGTCGGCCGTGTCCAACGCCGCCCGGGCCTTGAGCGTCAAGAGTTCCGGATCGCCGGGGCCGGCGCCGACAAAATCCACGTGGCCTTCGCCGGTTGTTCCGGCGAGGTGCTGGTCGAGAAGACCGACGAGGGCGGCCTCCACTGCGTCTGCGCCCTGTCCGGCGGCGCGGGGCCCGGCGTTGGAATAGTAATCCGACCAGAAAGCGCGGCGGCGACGGCCTGGCGCGAGCCTTTCGGCCATCGGGCGGAACGCCTTGCCGATGCGGGCGAGCAGGCCGAGCGTGGCGGGCAGGCGGTCTTCGAGGTCGCGCTTGATGGCGCGGGCGAGGACTGGGGCGGCGCCTTCGGTGCCGATCGCCACGGTGACGGGGTCGCGGTCGACGATCGCGGGGGTGATGAAGGCGCTGTCGTCGAGGGTGTCGACAACGTTGACCAGCGCGCCGTCGGCGCGGGCGAGGCTCGCCACACGAGCGTCCTCGGCCGTGTTGTCGTTGGCGGCGTAGAACAGGGTGGCGCACAGGGCGTCGCCGGGTTCAAGCCGGCGGGTGACGACGGTGAGGCGGTGGTCGGTCGCCCAGGCCACGATCTCGGGGGCCGGATCGTCGGCGAAAACGGTGATCTTGGCCGCGGTCTTCAAAAGCAGCCGAAGCTTGGCCAGAGCCGCGTCGCCGCCGCCGGAGACGACGATGCGGCGGGCCTCGACATTGAGAAAGATCGGAAAGTGCTTCATGGCGCGTGTCCGGTTGCCTGGTTACGAATATAGGAAAATGTTCCACAGGAGCGCTATGGGTTGAGCTGAATAAGGACATGTGTTCTAGATTTGGCGAAAACCGGAACGCTGGGACCGAATTCGAGGGAGAGCGAAAATGGATATCCGCATTGATGCGATGGACCGGAAAATCCTCGGCGCGCTGCAGCGGGATGCAGGGCAGTCGTTGGATGAGATCGCCAAAGAGGTCGGGTCGTCCAAGACCCCGGTGTGGAACCGGATTCGCAAGATGCGTGAGGCAGGCGTGATCGGTCAGCAGACGGTGATCCTCGATGCCGAGAAGTTGGGGCTCGAGGCCTGCTTCTTCGTTCTGATCCGAACCTCAGAGCACGAGGCCGAGTGGCAGGAGCGGTTCTTGAAGGCCTTGCGCGAGCGGCCCGAAGTGATGGAGGCGCACCGCCTTGCCGGCGAGATCGATTACATCCTCAAGGTGCGGGTGGCCAACGCACGAGCCTATGACGCGTTCTATCAGGCACTGATCTCCGAGGTGAAGATCTACAACGTCACGGCGCTCTTATCGATGGAAGAGATCAAGTCGACGACGATGCTGCCGTTATGAGCGGCGCCTGCCCACCCGCCCGCCCTGGCCCGCCGGGCAGGCTTGGTCGATGTCGGCGGCGGTGACGCGGACGGCAATGGTCTGGTCGGGGCTCGTGGCCGAGATGACGCCTGCGAGAACGGCAGATGCGCCTGCGTTCAAGAAGACAGGGCCGCCGGAAGTGCCGGGGGGTGACGGGCAGGCCACGGCGAAACCACCGGCGCCGGATGCCGCGACTTGGCAGGACCGCAGTTGCAGGGCGTGGACGCGCGGGATGCCGTAGCCGGCGATTTGCACCGGCTCCGCGCGGTTGGGCGGATCGTCCGCGACGGGAACACCCTGGCCGGAGCCGGTGCCGCAAAGGACGGCTAGGTCGCGGGTGGCGTCGCGGCGAAATTCGTTGCCGGCTGCACGGATCACGTTGCTGGCGCTGCCGCGGTCATAGCCAAGGGCGATGGTGACCGTGTCCGTGGCGACATTCGGAAGGCAATGCGCGGCGGTGACGATATGGCCACCCTCGATCAAGGTCGCTGTGCAGTGGGCCTTGGTCTTGAAACCGGCATGGCTCAGCCGCCCGATCAGGTCGGCTGGGTCTGACTTGGCGGCCGCAGCGGTCAACATAAGCACACCCACTGCGATTCCCTTGGCGCGCGATCTCATGTGCACACCAAAAGCCGCTCGAGGCCGTGGAAGTGGTAAAGGTTGGCGTAGCGCGGGGTGGCGGCGAGGCGAAGGCTCGGCAGACGTCGAAAGAGCGTACGCAGGGCGATCTGGATCTCCAGGCGCGCCAGCGGGGCGCCGACGCAAAAGTGTATGCCGGCGCCGAAGGCGAGGTGGGGCTTCGGCGGGCGCGACGGGTCGAAGGCATTGGGGTTCAGATACGCCGCGGGGTCTTTATTGGCCGCGCCAAGCAGACACCCGACGCGGTCACCGCGCGCCAATTTGTGACCGAAAAGTTCCATCTCTTCATAGGCATAGCGGTTGAAGGCGTGCAGCGGTGGGTCGTAGCGCAGGATCTCTTCGACGGTGGCCTCGATAGCGCCCGGGCCCAGGCCCGCGGGCGGGGCGGTCTGTTCCAAAAGGGTCTTCACGCCGTTCCCTAGGGTATGCACGGTCGCTTCGTGGCCTGCGTTCAGCAGCAGGATGCAGGTGGTGATCAACTCGTCGGTACTGAGCCGCTCGCCGCCTTCTTCGGCGGCGATCAGGTGGGTGATCAGGTCGTCCGCAGGATGGTTGCGGCGCTCGTCGATATAGCCCCGTATGAACGCGGCAAACTCGGCGCCCGCGACCGCTGCGGCATCCTCGACCGCACGGTCGCGGCGAGATTGATACATGGCGACCATGGTGTTTGACCAACTTAGCAGTTGCGGCGCCATCGCCTCAGGCACGCCGAGCAGGCGGGCGATGACGATCACCGGTATCGGCGTGCAATAGGCGGGCAGCAGGTCGAACGTGCCGCTGGGAAAGCGATCGATGAGACTATGGCAAAGCGCCTCGATCTGCGGCGCCAGTTCGGCGATGCGGCGCGACGTGAAGGCGCGCAACACCAGCGATCTCAGGCGGGTGTGGCGCGGCGGCTCGGCGTCGAGCATCGAGTGCTGCTCGACCGCCTGGAAGGCGGCGAGATGCGGCGGCGTGCGCGGCGCAAGTTCGGGCGGCACCTCGCGGCCGAAGCGCCGGTCGCGCAGGATCGTGTTGACGGCGTCGTAGGTGGTGGCGACCGGCATACCGTAGTCTTGCCAATCGACCAGCG
>JASJCA010000167.1 GCA_030066215.1 Rhodobacter sp.
TTCGACGTCGGGTCGAAGGTGACGGTGTCGTCCTCGTCGAGGTCGTACTCGTCATCCTCAGCCATCGGCGCGTCGTTCTCGGGCTCCACCTCAACGGTGATCGTCGCGGTGTCGCTGCCACCGTTGCCGTCTGAAACGGTGTACTCGAACGTGTCGGTGCCGTTGAAGTCCGGATCCGGCGTGTAGGTCAGCGTGCCGTCGCCGTTATCGGTCACTGTGCCGTTGTCGGGCTGGGTGAAGCTGTCGATCTCCAGCGGATCGCCATCGACATCCGAGTCGTTGGCCAAGGGCGCGATCACGACCGGCGTGTCTTCGTCGGTCGAGGCGTCGTCATCCTCGGCCACCGGGTCGTCATTCACCGGCGCCACGTTGAAGGTGATCGTCGCGGTGTCGGTGCCGCCATTGCCGTCGTCGACGGTATAGGTGACCTCGTCGGTGCCGTTGAAGTCCGGATCGGGCGTGTAGGTGAAGGTCCCGTCGCCGTTGTCGGTGATGGTGCCGTTCGCCGGATCGGTGATGTCGGTGACCTCGAGCGGATCGCCGTCGGGATCGCTGTCGTTCGACGTCGGGTCGAAGGTGACGGTGTCGTCCTCGTCGAGGTCGTACTCGTCATCCTCAGCCATCGGCGCGTCGTTCTCGGGCTCCACCTCGACGGTGATCGTCGCGGTGTCGCTGCCACCGTTGCCGTCGGAAACGGTGTACTCGAACGTATCGGTGCCGTTGAAGTCCGGGTCCGGCGTGTAGGTCAGCGTGCCGTCGCCGTTGTCGGTCACCGTGCCGTTGTCGGGCTGGGTGAAGCTGTCGATCTCCAGCGGGTCGCCATCGACATCCGAGTCGTTGGCCAAGGGCGCGATGACGACCGGCGTGTCCTCGTCGGTGGACGCGTCGTCGTCCACAGCCACCGGGTCGTCGTTGACCGGATCGACGGTGATGTTGACCGTCGCGGTGTCGGTGCCGCCCTGCCCGTCCGAGACGGTGTAGGTGAAGCTGTCCGGCCCGTTGTAATCAGGGTCGGGCGTGTAGGTGAACGTGCCGTCGCCGTTGTCGACCAGCGTGCCGTTCGAGGGATCGGTGAAGTCGACGATCTCCAGCGGGTCGCCGTCGGGGTCGGTGTCGTTCGCCAGGGGCGCGATCAGAACCGAGTCGTCCTCGTCGACGCTGACGAAGTCATCCATTGCATCCGGGTCTTCGTTCTGCGGATCGGTCAGGATCGTCTCGATCTGGCTGAACTCCAGCGTCTCGCCGCTGTCGAAGGTCACCGTGCCCATGGTCGCGCCGGCGTCCGAGCCGTCGGCCACTTCGTTGATGGTCAACCGGCCGGCGCCGCGCAGATCCAGCACGTCGTTGTCGGCGGTGTCGTCGGGGCCGTTGCCGCCGACGATCACGTCGCCGTCGCCGTCCGAGGCGTTGTCCACGATGAAGGTGTCGTCGCCGTCCTGGCCGAACATCTGGTCCGAGCCCTCGGCGCCGGTGATCACATCGTCGCCCGCCTCGCCGGGATCGAAGGCGATCACGTCGAAGGTGATGTCGGTGACGTTCACGGCGGTGTTAAAGTTGCCGTCCTGCTCGTGATAGAGCCGGAACTCGACGATCGGGCCGGCGATGTTGACCAGCACCGAGTGCTCGTCAGCCGCGTCGTCGGTGTAGTTGTTGTCGGTGCTGGTCGCGGTGTCGTTGCCGGGCACACCGTCGGTGTCCGACAGCGCGAGTCCGGACCCTGCATCCGACAGCATGACCTGAACGAGGTTGCCGTCCGCATCATAGGCCTCGATCCGGATCCGACCGTCGCCATCGATGTCGTTGACCCGGAATTCGACGTTCGAGATCGGCACGTCCGAGGTCCAGGAATAGGCCGCCGACCCGTTGTCGCCGTTCGTGGTCGATTCCATCGACGCGTTTTCGTCCACGTTTGCATCGAGCAGATCGGTGTTCTGCGTGGTGCCCTCGTAGTCGGTGGTCGCGTTGCCCTGCTCACTCAGGATCGTGAAGGTGATGTTCGCCGAGCCGGTGTTCTGGGTGAAGTCATCCGCCTCGTCGTCATCGTCGTCGTCGTCCGACGCAAAGCCGGGCGCCTCGGACCACTGGAAGATCTCGCGCACCGGCGGGGCGCTGCCGCCGTCGTCGCCGAAGATGGTGTCGTCGCCGGCCGCACCGTCGATGGTGTCGTCGCCGCCGTTGCCGAAGATCAGGTCGGCGTCGTTGGTGATCATGTCGCCGCCCTGGTCGGTGGGCGCGTTGGAGTCGTCGTAGCCGAGCTCCATCACCTCGCCAAAGGCCTCGCCGTCGACGGCGCCGTCGGGGCCGGTGGCCTCGGATTCGTAGATCGCGACATAATCGATCGACCCGTCGAAGAACCGGTCGTAGTCACCGTCATCTTCTTCGCGCGCGGCGAAGGTGAAGTTCTCGTCGTCGTTGTCGCCGATCTCCATCGTGAGCCCGGTGGTGTCGTCGACCACGGTCTGCGATTCGCCTGAGGTGCCGTTCTCGACGATCAGCTGGACGCCGGTATCCTCGTCCCAGCTGTACTTGACGTTGACGTGGTCGCCCGGGGAAACCAGGCCCGCATCGGTGGTCACGACCGCCTCTTCGCCGCCGCCGTCGCAATGGATCACCTGGACCGAGCCGTCTAGCTGGACCGAGATCGAGAAATAGCCCTCGGACCCGCGGTCGGCGTATTCGCCGCGGCTGACCAGCGTGTCGGGGCTGGTGCCGATGTGGCTGTCCTGGCGGTACTGTACCTCGATGGTGCCCTTCGACATGTCGAACGGATCGTCGTTGCCGCTCACGTCAAAGCGGTCGCCGTGGCCGTCGAAATGGGCGCGGTCGCCCGAGGCGGAGCCGTTGCCGAAGAAGGCGCCGTTCTGCGCAACGCCGTCATCCAGGCCAGTGTCTGCGGTTTCGTTGCCTGCGATGAAGTCCCAGAGGCCAACGAGGTTGTTTACGGAGTTCGGGTCGAAGTTAGACATCGTGGCGATCCTTATTTCACAAGCCCAGAACGCGCCGTGTGGCGGTCAGCGCAAAGGTTGACGTAACGGCGCGCCGGCCGTGGCTTCACGCGCGGCGCTTTGCGGAATATCGGTGCGGTCCAGGCCGTCCGCCGCGGTGCGGCGCCTGTCCCGGTTTCGGTCTCAAAAAACTCTCTCATCACCGTCTCCACCCCTGGACGCCCAGGGTCCTGCTGCGGTCGGGGCGGGAAACTGCCCGTCCAGACCCATGGCGCCTTTGCCCCGACAACGGATGGTTCAGTGACAAGCGATGAAGGCCACCCCCCAGGTGATCCGACTTCGTCCTGACCGGCTCGTGCCCCCACCGTCGAGGACCCGTGACGCCCCTGGGAGCCCCCAGGCATCAAGCTGAACCATGCCGCTGTCGACGCGACACCCCCACCAAACACCGAGCAGTATGCGGAATTTCGGATTTTAGAAAAACGCTTTTGTTCCCGCCGTCGCAGCGCGGTCCGCAGATTTGCGCCCCCAAACCGCCGCATTAACGCCACATTCTGCACCGGCCCCCAGGACGGATTGTTGACGGTTTCGGGAGCGAAGGGAGCTCAGCTAGCGGATTGGACCCTCCGAGACCCCAAATACGGTGCCAGACCGCGCCCCGCCGCCGCGATTGTTTCGCAATCGGCGCCAAACTCGCGCCGATCCGGCCCTGCCCAATTTGTGCCATTAACCAAGGCCCGAGTTTCCGGAAAACGGCGACAAACCCGGCAGACCGCCGGTTTTGTCCACAGGCGACGAACGTTTCACCGCACCGTCACAGAATCGGCCGGCACATTTCTGCCGAAATTCGGGCGTCTTGCGGGCGCGGGCCGGGCGCCGGTCGCGCCACGGCCGGGCGCCGCTGTGGGCGAATTGACCGGCGCGGCGAATTGGTGTCCTAAGGCGGGGCCGCGCGCCCAGCCGAGAGGGGGCCACCGCCGATGCCGCCCAACGTCCTCTTCGTCGTGATCGACCAGATCCGGGCCGATCTTCTGTTCGGCGCATTGGCCGATCACATCGCGCTGCCGGCCTTGCGCGGGCTGATGGACGAGGCAGTCAGCTTCACCAACCATCACTCGGTCGCCAACCCCTGCGGGCCGTCGCGCACCTCGATGCTGACCGGGCGCTACGCAATGAACCACCGTTCGGTCCGGAACGGCGCGCCCTTGGCGCACGAGACGCCGAACCTGGCGCGCGAGCTTCGCAAAGGCGGTTATCACCCGCTGCTCTTCGGCTACACCGACACCACCCGTGATCCACGCCGGCATCCGCCGCAGGACCCGCTGATGCGGACCTACGAGACCGAGATGCCGGGTTTCGAGGTGGTCACCGAGATGCGGATGGAGGAAAACCGCGCCTGGCTCGCGCATCTGCACGCCAAGGGCTACGACCTGCCGGCGGGCGAGCGGGTCTGGCATCCCGCAGGCGATCACATTGCCGCGCCGGCCTTCTACCGGGCCGAGGACAGCGACACGGCGTTTCTGACCGATGCCTGCCTGGCCTCGCTGGCGGTGCGGCGCGACCAGCGCTGGTGCGCGCACCTGACCTATCTGCGCCCGCACCCGCCCTTCGTCGCGCCCGCGCCCTACAACACGATGTACGACCCCGCTGCGCTGCCGCTGCCGGTGCGGCCCCGTAGCCGCGCCGCCGAGGCCGCCCTGCATCCCTATTTGGGGCCGCTTCTGGAAAAGGACCACGCCCGCGGAACGGTGGTGGGCTTTCCCGATCTCGGCGACGACATGGCCACGGTGCAGCAGTTGCGGGCGCTCTATTTCGGGCTGGCGAGCGAGGTCGACGCGCATCTGGACCGGGTGCTGGCCTGGCTGAAGGATAGCGGGCAGTGGTCGTCGACGATGGTGATCGTCTGCGGCGATCACGGCGAGATGCTGGGCGACCGGCACTGCTGGGGCAAGCGCGCGCCGTTCGCGGCGTCCTACCACGTGCCGTTGATCGTACGCTGGCCCGGCGGCGCCGGCGGCGTGCGGGTGACGGCGCCGACCGAGTCGGTGGATCTGTTGCCGACGATTCTGGAGGCGGTCGGCCTGGAGGCGCCGCACTGGGCCGACGGCCGGTCGCTGATGCCGTTTCTGCGCGGCGCGGCGCCAGAGGGCTGGCGCGACACCACCTATTCCGAGCTCGACTTCGGCAATCCGGTGGCGCCGACGCTGTGGCAGACCGAACTGGGGCTCGGCGTCGCGGAGGCCAACCTGGCGATCCTGCGCGAGGGGCCGTGGACGCTGGTGCATTTCAACGGCGGTCTGCCGCCGCTTCTTTTGTCAGAGGCCGACGGGCAGGCGGTGAACCATGCCGCGGACCCGGGCCAGGCCGGCCTGCTGTTGCGGCTGACCCGGCGGCTATTGGACCACCGAATGCGCCACGCCGACCGCGGGTTGTCGGACTGGATGATCACGCCCGACGGGCCGAAGCTGGGGCGGTGAGGCCGCCGGCTGTCGCCAGTGCCCGCGCGGCCCAGCGGCGGCCCGCGGGATGCCGCGGCGGCCTTTGTACGATGCGCTTTGTGGCAGCAAGGTACATCTTCCATTTCCACGACGCGCCCAGCACAGCCAAAGCGGCAGCCCACCGGGGCGGGCCGCCGCTGGGCCGGGGCGACTTCGTCGCTGTTAACCCGGCCCAGGGCAGTGGTCTAACGATCGCTCCCGACCAAGATCCGTGCCTGAGGTTCGGTCAACCCGCCCCGTTCAACCCGACGGGCCGCCCACGCGCCAGTTGTCGGCGAAGTGTTTCAGCGCGATGGTGTTGTTGCGGTTGTGGCCCTCGCCGGGGATGCGGTTGACGAGGCCGAGGCGGTTTTTCTGCAGGGCCTTGGCCTGGGCGCGGGGGACGAAGCTGAGCGACGGCGCCGGGATCACCCAGATCTCGGCCCGGCAATGGGCGCTGGAGCGGACGTCGTCGACGAACCGCGTGGCCTCGGGCTCGGCGGAGAAATCCGCCAGCGCGGCGGCATCGAAGAAACGCGGCCGCACCAGATAGCTCATCACACCCTGAAAGATGTCGACCCGGCGCGGTCGCCGCAGCCGCGGGGCGCGGATCGGCGCAGGCGGGCGCATCATCAGGTTGGCGCCGATCGTGGTCATCCGATCGGTGAGGTCGGCGGGCACGATCCAGCCCGACAGCGTCAGCGCACGGTCCGGATGCGCCGCGGCGGCGGTCTCGTAGGTCGCGATCAGCCAGCGCGGGTAGATCCGGTCGTCGTCGACGGCCAGAAGCGGAGTTTCGGGGGGCTCGGCTGCGACCGAGGGGATCAGCTTGGTGCCGGGGCCGAGGTCGTCGCAGCGGCGGATCTGCAGGGACTTCAGGGATTTGTGCTCTGCGGGAGTCGTGTAGGCGACCTGCTCGCGCGTGCTGAACTCGGGCAGGTTCAGTACGATGCGCGCCGGCGGGCGGGTCTGATCGAGGAGGCTCTTCAGCGTCGGCGCCAGAAGGTCGATCCGGCTCGGCGTGGTGGTCAGCGTCACGACGATGTCAGACCGGTCTGCCGCCGCGGCCCAACGGCCGTCGAGATCCCCCAGCGACAGCCGCGACAGCCGCCATTCGCGCCACAGATCGGCGGGCAGCCATTCACCCTCGAACAGGTGATGCAGCCAGAGGCCGAACGCGACCAGCGCAAGCGCGACAAGCGCCAGGAGGACCCAGAGGCTCAAGCGCGCCTAGCGGGCGTTGATGTCGAGCCGGCCGAGGCGCTCGGCGAGGTCGTGGTGCAGCGCCACGCGCTCTTCGGGGCTGAGGAAGGCTCCGATCTCGACCGACCGGCCGGCGCCGGTCAGGGTGACGTAGTTTTCCACCGGCCCGCCCGTCTGATGCATCTCTACGCGCACCCAATACGGGTTGGCGTGCCAGCTTTGGCTGGGGCCCCGCGGATTGGTGCGGACAAGCTCGATCGTGTCGCCGCAAAGTGCGAGATCTTCGCGCAGATCGCCGTCGGCGTAGCTGCGTTTCAACGCCGCCCAGGTCAACGCCAGAACACCCATCAGGAACGGCAGCAGCCCCCAGAGGATCGGCGAGCCGAGCACCGCGAACAGCGGGATCAACAGCATCAGGAAGGTGATGCCGATGAAACCTGCGAAACCGTGCGGCGGCAGTGAGCGGTGCGGCCAGGCGCTCAGCTGCCAGGTCGGGGCCTGTTCGGGGTCTGCGCTTTCGATCCATTGGTATGGCATGTCGCGAGTGTAGGTCCGGGGGCCGGGATCGACCAGTCCCTGAATGCCGCACATGTGGTTATCGGCGCCGTGAATCGTGTGCTACCCTGAATGCAAATGCGCTCGCCGGATTTGCATAAGGAGACAGCGCCATGGCTTATGTCGCCACCGACATTGTCACGTCCGAAGATGAAATCCGCGCGGTGCTCAGTGGTGAATTCGCCTCGCAACAGGCCAAGATCCTCGACCACATCGACCCGCTCTGCGCCGCCTGGATCGAACGCTCGACCTTCCTGGTGATGTCGACAGTGGATGCCGAGGGCCGCGTCGACACCTCGCCCAAGGGCGACCCGGCGGGGTTCGTCAAGGTGGTCGACCGGCACACGCTGGCGATTCCGGACCGGCCGGGCAACCACCGCTTCGACAGCTTCCGCAACATCCTGCAGACCGGGCGCATCGGGTTGGTGTTCCTGGTGCCGAACCGCAACGAAGTGGTGCGGGTCAACGGCGTGGCACAGGTGGTGCGCGATCTGGAGCTGCGCGAACGGATGGCGATCAAGGGCCGGGTGCCGGACTTCGCGATCCTGGTGCGGGTCGAGGAGGCGTTCTATCACTGCGGCAAGGCGGTGATCCGGTCGCAGCTTTGGAAGCCCGAGGCGGCCGGTCCGGTGGACGGCCTGCCGACCTATGGCGAGGCGCTTTTGGCCCATGCCAAGGTCGACGTACCGCTCGACGAGATGGAACGGCGGCTGAAGCACAACGACGAGAACCGGCTCTACGACGAGTGAGCGGCGGGGCTTCGGGCTGCCAGGCTGCTTTTTTGAAACGCCTTGTCGGATTGGGCCTGGAGGTGCCGCCCGAATTCGCGTGATCCCGCAGATCAACCTTCGCCCGCAACCTCAGCCGCGGGTCGCGCCCGGCCCGTTCGAAGGGCTTTCGCCGCCCCGCCGGGGCGACGATCCCATC
>JASJCA010000016.1 GCA_030066215.1 Rhodobacter sp.
CGACGACTGGCTGCGCGGCGGCACGCTGGCCGACACCTTCGTGTTCGCAGCGGGCGCCGATCAGATCGACGACTTCAACACGACGGTGGACCTGTTGAAGCTTGACGATGCGCTGTGGGCCGGCGCCAAGACCGCGGCCGAGATCCTGGCCGAGTTCGGCGGCACCCAAGGCAGCGACTACGTGCTGGGTTTCGGTGGCGGAAATTCGCTCACCTTCAACGGCGGCGTCGACCCCGAAGTGCTAGAGAACCTGATCTCGTTCTTCTGAAGCGCGCAGGCGGATGACCTTCGCCGTGTCGGGCGAGGTTTTTCGTGTCGGCGCAGTTTCGTATGCGCCTGGGTTCAAACGGCGCGGGGTCGGTTGCCCACCTCTTTTCGCGGGTCGTCTGTCAACCAACTTTCAGCACGATCTTGCCGATATGCGCTGAGCTTTCCATCCGGGCGTGTGCCGCCGCTGCCTGATCCAGCGGGAACTCTGAGTCCATCACCGGCGCCACCCGCCCGCTCTCCAGATGCGGCCAGACGTGCTCGCGCAGGCCCTCGGCGATGCGTGCCTTCGCCAGATCGCTCTGCGGCCGCAGCGTGGAACCGGTGATCGTCAGCCGCCGCACCATCACTTGGGCGAAGTTCACCTCAGCCTTGGGGCCCGACAGGAAAGCGATCTGCACCAGCCGGCCGTCATCGGCCAAAGCCTTGAGATTGCGCGGGATATAGGGGCCGCCGACCATGTCGAGGATCAGGTTGGCGCCACCCTCGGCCCGCAGCTCGGCGACGAAATCCTCGTCACGGTAGTTGATCGCCCGCTCGGCGCCCAGATCCAGGCAGGCGGCGCATTTCTCGGCCGAGCCTGCGGTCGCGAAAACCCGCGCGCCGAACACCTTCGCGAGCTGGATCGCCGTCGTGCCGATCCCCGACGACCCGCCATGGACCAGGAACCGCTCGCCCGCCATCAAGCCTCCGCGCATGAAGACGTTGGTCCAGACCGTGAAGAAGGTCTCGGGCAGGCAGGCGGCCTGTTTCAGCCCCATCCCGGCCGGCACCGGTAGACAATGCGCGGCCGGCGTCACCACGTATTCGGCGTAACCTCCGCCCGGCAGCAGGGCGCAAACCGCGTCGCCCTCGGACCAGTCCGACACGCCGGGCCCGACCGCGGCAATGGTGCCCGACGCCTCGAGCCCAGGCAGATCCGACGCCCCCGGCGGCGGGTCGTAGGCGCCGGCGCGCTGTAGTGCGTCGGGCCGGTTCACCCCGGCATAGGCCGCCCTGATCAGCACCTGGCCGTGTCCCGGTTGCGGCACCGGCCGTTCCGCGAGGCGCAGGACATCCGGTCCGCCTGGTTCCTTGATCTCGACGGCCTGCATGGTCGCGGTCTTGGCCATGGGTCTAGCTGCGCCCAGGCCAGCGGCCGGGCACATCCATCCGTGGTGTTCGCGAAGGCGCTTTGACCTGGGCGGCCAACCAGTCCGGAAACGCCATGAACGGCTTCAATGCCGGATTTGACCGCATCGTCGCCTTCACCTTCTCGATACGCATCACGTCTTCGATGCGCCGGTCCAGAAACGCCCAGGTCGCCTGGTGATCCGGGCTCTCGTCGCCGAGCCAGTAGAGCACGGTCGAAGAATAGACCCCGCTGAGGATCGCCCGCTTGGTGTACCAGTTGAGGTCCTGGGACGGATCGCCCAGCGCCTGCCAAATCGCATCCGCCGTGCCCCAGATCAGCCGCGCGCCCTCGGCAGCGTTCTGCGGCAACGCAAATAGCGTAGTGCCGCGGCGCACCGCCTCTTTGTCGCCGATCGCCTCGATCCGGACCCGCACCGCCTCGGCCACCCGCTCGCGCACCTTCAGGGCCTGCAGATCGGCCTTGGCCAGCGTGTCGGTCATCGCCGCGTCGCCGCGCCGGTGAAACGCCACTGCGAGATCGAGCGCGCCGCGGGGACAGGCGGCTCGCGCCTCGGCCATATCGGCGCCGACATCGCGTGCCGCGGCCTTGAACGCCGCCTCGGACCAGCCGTCGAACGGCACATGCATCAGCGCCGCATCGAGCAGCGCCTCGCGCGTCGCAGTCGCCTCGGTCATCACAGCTCTCCCAAATCGATTTCCCTGCCGGTAGACAAGCTAGTGGGGCTTTGTTATAGGGCCACCTCCTGCAAAGACATGCAACTCCAACTTAGAAAGGTGGTGACAACCACATGCAGGTCAGTGTTCGCGACAACAATGTCGATCAGGCGCTCCGTGCCCTGAAAAAGAAGCTGCAGCGTGAGGGCGTTTTCCGCGAAATGAAGCTTCGGCAGCATTTCGAGAAACCGTCCGAAAAGCGCGCGCGCGAAAAGGCCGAGGCGATCCGCCGCGCCCGCAAGCTCGCACGCAAGAAGGCTCAGCGCGAAGGCATGCTGTAAGCGTCGAACCGGAGCTTTTCAGCCCTGGTTCCAAGACGACCCCCGCGGCGGACGCCCGGGGGTTCGTCGTTTTTGACTTCCGGTTGCGGGACGGCACCCATAGTCTTGGTGATCGACGTAGGCGGCACCTAAACGGGCCGGCGCGGCGTTAAGACCTTATTAAGGTGAATACGGGCACGGTATAGGGGCGCTGCGGGTTTTCGGTGAGCGCAAGGGCGAAGGGCGCGGAGACCTGCTGCGGGCAGAGGAGCGCCGAAGAATGGCAAACACATCACGATTTCCGGCCGCGCGGATTCTGGCCGGCGCCGCCTTGGTGTTGGGGTTGGTTGCTGTGGTCTGGGCGGTTGCCTTCCGCAGCCCGCCGGAGGCGCCGACGGAAATCCCGACCATCGGGCTGATCACCAACAATCCCAACGGCCTGCGCAATGTCGCCGGGTTTCGCGAGGGGATGGCGGCCCAGGGCTACACCGAGGGTGACGGCGCGCTCTATCTATATTCGGGTACGCCGACCCCGACGGCGGAGCTTGAGGGCGCGATCCGGCAGATGGTCGCCGACGGGGCCGACATCATCTTCACCGCCGGCACTCCGACTGGCGTCGCGGCGAAGGCGGCGACACAGGGCTCTGGCGTTCCGGTGGTGTTCGGCGTGATTGCCGACCCGGTCGCGGCTGGGGTGATGACCGACCTGACCCGGCCCGGCGGTAACATGACCGGCGTGATGCTGAGCCAAAACCAAGCGCGACGGCTAGAGCTGTTGCGCAACGTCCTGCCGCAGGTGCGGCGGGTTTTGGTGCCCTACAACCCCGACGACCCCGCCCCAGTCAGTGCCGTCGCTCAGTTGGACGATGTGGCACCGGAAATGAACCTAACCCTGGTGCATGCCGAGGCCCGCGACGACGATGCCGTTTCGCGCCTGATCGCGGATCTGCCGCAAGACATCGACGCGGTGTTCATGCTGCCCGACAGCACCGTCAACCGCCGCATCGCTGATCTGATTGCGGCCACCAACGCGCGCGGTCTGCCGGTCTCTGGGCCCAGCACCGCGCAGGTCGAGGCCGGGGCGTTGATGGCCTACGGCATCGTGCACCGCGAGGTCGGAGGGCAGGCCGCGCGCATCGCCAGCCGCATCCTGCGCGGTGCCGACCCGGCGGACATGCCCGTTGAGACGGCGAACTTCTACCTGACCGTCAACACCGCAGCGGCCGACCGGATCGGCCTCGACCTGCCCGAAGAGATCTTGCAGCAAGCCGATGTGATCTTGCGTAACGACAGCATTGGCGAACAATAGGGTGAATGACAGCAACCGATTCAGGCCGTCCCGAGCGAGGGGCCGGCAGAAGGCAAAGACGTGTTCGGTAATCTCCGGGCACGGTATTATGTCGTCGTGGTCGGCATCGCGACGGTTCCCATTTTGCTTTTGGGGTTTCTGACGGGACTGCGAAGCGCCAGCGAGCTTGAGCGGCAAAGCCTCGTGCTGCAGACGGAATTGGCAACCCGGGTCGAGCGCGAGATCGCGTCGTTTCTGTCTGCCCGCGTCAACGAATTGCGCGTGTTGGAACAGACCAACGTGCTGGCGGGCATGGATCAGCGCGCCCTGGCCGCGAGCCTGGGCAGGCTTCTGGCCCACGGCCAGATCTATCAGGAACTGTTCGTGCTGGCGCCCGACGGGCAGGTGCGCGTCTTCGCCTCGCGCACCGATGTCGCGCCGCGCGACCCGGAGCGATGGCGGCAGGCACCCTGGGCGAAGGCCGGCTATTGGACTGACGATGGCGTCTATGTCGGGTCGGTCGAATTCGACGCCGGTCTGCGCGAGCCCTTGGTCGACGTCGCTGTGCCGATCCTGCAGCGCCGCACCGGCGACGTCGAGAGCGTGCTTTTGGCCAATACGCGGTTCAAATCCATCTGGGATCTGCTTGCCGACCTCGACCTGCCCAGCGACACCGAGGCTTTCGTCGTCGATGCCGGTGGCCGCATCCTGGCGCATCGGTCGCCTGCCGAGGTCCTTTCGGCGCGAATCTTCCAGCGCCCGGCAGAAAACGGCCGCCACCGTATGGCCGATGGCAGCACGTCTCTGGTGGTGACGCAGCCTTTGTCGATGGTCGGCGCGCCAGCCTATGTGGTCGTCACCCGGCCGCTCGACAGCGCCCTGGCCAACGTCATCGAAATGCGCACCACAATCCTGGTCAGTGCGGCACTACTGCTGTTGGGCGCATCGGCGCTGGCGTACTGGCAGTCGCGCGAGATCGTGCGCCCGGTAGAAGATCTGGCGCAGAGCGCCGGACAAATTTCGGACGGCGACCTAGACACCAAGATCGAGGTCTCGGGCCCCGACGAAATCCAGGCGCTTGGCCGGACCTTGCAGGGAATGACCGGGCGGCTCAAGGACACCATCGCCGATCTCAAACGCTCTGAATTCGCCGAACGTCAGCGTGCCATGGTCACGCTGCAATCGATCGGCGATGCGGTGATCACCACCGATCCGGACGGGCACGTGACATATATCAATCCGGTGGCCTCGCGGCTGACCGGTTGGAGCTTCGAGGAGGCCATGGACCGGCCGCTCGGCGAGGTGTTCAGGATCATCAGCGCCACCACCCGCGAGGCGGTGCCGAACCCGGTGCTTCGGTGCCTGGCGAGCGGAGAGATCGTTGGGCTGGCCAACGACACACTATTGCTCAGCCGCGATGGCAGTGAACACGCGATCTCGGATTCTGCGGCACCGATCCGCGAAATCGGCGGCGCGGTC
Source organism: Rhodobacter sp. (assembly GCA_030066215.1). Taxonomy (GTDB): domain Bacteria; phylum Pseudomonadota; class Alphaproteobacteria; order Rhodobacterales; family Rhodobacteraceae; genus JASJCA01. Next base: position 5,143 of record JASJCA010000016.1, read on the forward strand.
ATCGGCGTGGTCATGGTGTTTCAGGATGTCACCGAGCGTCAGGCGCTGGAACAAAGGCTGCGCGAGAGCCAGAAGATGGAGGCGATCGGCAAGCTTAGCGGCGGCATCGCGCACGATTTCAACAATCTCATGCAGGTGATCCAAGGCAATGCGGAACTGCTGGCCGAGGACCCCGATTTCGATCCGAACCTCACCGCCCCGATCCTTCGAGCGACCGAACGGGGATCCGAACTGACCGGCCGGTTGTTGGCCTTCGCCCGCAAGCAGCCGCTGTTGCCGCAGCCGGTCGATATCGCCAGGCTTCTCAAAGACATGTTGCCGATATTGGACCGCACGCTGGGCGAGACGATCGAGATCACACTGCGCTGCGACGACCCGGTCTGGCCGGCGGAGACCGATCCTGGCCAGCTGGAGACCGCGCTTTTGAACCTCGCGCTGAACGCCCGCGATGCCATGCCGCAGGGCGGCACGCTGACCGTGCGCTGCGCCAAGACCGAGCGCGCGGCGTTCCAGCAGAACTACGAAGGCGGGCTCGACGAGAGTGATTTCGTGCTGATCTCGGTCTCTGACACCGGCGAGGGCATGTCCGAAGAGACGCGGACCAAGGCAATCGACCCGTTCTTCACCACCAAGGGCGTCGGTGAGGGGTCGGGATTGGGGCTGTCTATGGTCTACGGCTTTGTAATGCAGACGGGCGGACATATGGACATCGAGAGCGCCGAAGGTGCCGGCACCACCGTCACCCTGTACCTTCCGCGGTCTCGGACAGTCGCCCAGTCGAACGGGACCGCTGAACCGCTGGACCCGCAGGGCGGCGTCGGCGAAGCGGTTCTGGTTGTCGAGGACGATGCCGAGGTGCGCACCTTCGTAACCAGGACGCTGCAGGGCCTGGGGTACAGGGTGACCGACGTTGGCCGGGTATCGGACGCGCGAGCAGCCATTGCGGCAGAGCCGGGCTTCGATTTGGTGCTGACGGATGTCGTTCTGCCCGGCAGTGCCAGCGGTCTCGACTTCGCGCTGGAACTGAGCGGTGCACATCCCGAATTGCCGGTCTTGCTGATGTCGGGATACCCCGAGGCCATGGCGGCCAATGACGACACGGGCGGGCATCCTCTGGTGCTGTTGAACAAACCGTTTCAACGGACCGAGCTCGCGACGGCGGTCCGGCGCGCCTTGGATCAGCGCCGCAGTCACCCGCCCGATTGAACGCCATTGCGGATCGATCCCGTCGACGTACACGCCACATCGGCTCGGGTCGACCGCGCTAAACGGGAAGTGCCGTGGTTTGCCACACGGTGCGCAGTGAGAAGGATGAATGCATCTGTGACACGCCGGGCAATCTGGCCAGGTAGCGGCGGTGGATGCGGGCGAAGTCGTCGGTGTCGCGGGCAGAGATCTTCAACAAGTAATCCGCCGTGCCCGCCATCAGGTGGCATTCCAACAGATCGGGGATCCGCGCCACCTCGCGCTCGAAGGCGTCGAGCACCTCTTCAGTCTGCCCGCTGAGCGTGATCTCGACGAAGACGGTGGAGGGCCGATCGAGTTTGCGCGGATCCAAGAGCGCCACGTAATGCGCGATTACGCCCTCGGCCTCGAGGCGCTGCACCCGTCGGTGACAGGCCGAGGGCGACAGATTCACCCGCTCGCTGAGGTCGGCGTTCGACATGCGTCCAGACTTTTGCAGCGCAGCCAGGATCCGTCGGTCAATGGTGTCGAGCTCGACCATGTTCGAAGATCCTCCGCCTTGTATCCTTGATCAGCGAAGATCCTACCGCCAAGGGGCCGAATTGCCACCGATCTTTTCGATGCAATTGCATCGGCAAGCGGGCAGACTGAGCGCAATCGAGGGAGGGGATCATGATAATTGGCTGCCCGGCAGAGATCAAACCGCAGGAATTCCGCGTTGGCCTCACCCCCAATGCCGCGCAAGAGGCGGTGCGCCATGGTCACGCAGTACTGATGCAACGCGGCGCCGGCGCAGGGGCCGGATTCGACGACAGTGCCTATGTCGCCGCAGGCGCGACTATCCTCGACACTGCGGAAGAGGTCTTCGCCCAGGCCGAGATGATCGTGAAGGTCAAGGAACCCCAAGCGCCGGAGCGCGCTATGCTGCGCGAAGGCCAGGTGCTTTTCACGTACCTCCACCTCGCCCCCGACCCTGCGCAGACCCGGGACCTTTTGGCCTCGGGCTGCACGGCAATCGCCTACGAGACCGTCACCGACGCCCAGGGCGGCCTGCCGCTTTTGGCCCCGATGTCGGAGGTCGCCGGCAAGCTCGCCCCGCAAATGGGTGCCTGGACGTTGCAGAAGGCCAATGGCGGCCGCGGCGTTCTGATGGGGGGCGTGCCGGGCGTGGGTCCGGCCGAGGTGGTGGTGATCGGCGGCGGCGTCGTCGGCGCCCACGCCGCGCGGATTGCCGCCGGGATGGGGGCCGAGGTGACCGTGCTGGACCGCTCGCTGCCGCGGCTGCGCAGTCTCGACGACGTCTTCGGGCGCGTGTTCCGGACCCGCTTTTCCAGCGCCGCCGCCACGGCCGAACTGGTGGCCCGGGCCGATATGGTGATCGGCGCGGTGCTGATCCCCGGCGCCGCCGCGCCCAAGCTGGTGACCCGGGCGCAGCTGTCCGAGATGAAGCCCGGCGCCGCCATCGTCGACGTCGCCATCGACCAGGGCGGCTGTTTCGAAACCTCGCGCCCGACCACCCACCAGGACCCGATCTACGCCGTCGACGGCATCATGCATTACTGCGTCGCCAACATGCCCGGCGCGGTCGCCCGCACCTCGACCATCGCGCTGTCGAACGCCACCATGCCGTACATGCTGGCCTTGGCCGACAAGGGCTGGAGGCAGGCCTGCGAGGACGACCCGCACCTCTTGGACGGCCTCAACGTCCATGCCGGGCACCTGACCTATTATGCCGTCGGCAAGGCCCTCGGCATCGACGTCCTGTCGCCCGGTCTGGCCCTGAAGCAGTAGCCCGGAGGCGGCTTCGAGCAGCCCACGCGTCTGCAGAGATGAGCCGCCATCGCCGACCCGCGGGGTGGCGATCCAACCTTTGTTCGGCAGCACTTTGTGGCTGTGGAGTCCGTAGGACCTCAAGCGGTTCGTGAGGCTCAACCAATCGCCGCCCCACCCGGGCGGGTCGGCGATGGCGCGGCGGCGCTGCGCGCCTTGAATCGGCGCCGGTGACGGGTTTCGACGCCCCCCCTGCCCAAACCCGGCCCTACCGCGTCAGATAGGCCCGATACGCCCAGCCTTCGTCGCCCGACGGGTGCCGCAGGCGAACCCAGTTGCCCGCATACTCCTGCACTTCGACCCAGTCGCCGCGCTGCATCGGCCGGACGACGGCATAGCCGGTGCCCGGTCCGCGGCGCAGGTTGAGCGCGCCGGAGGATGGCCAGACGACCGTGGCATAGGGCGGCGCGATCTTCGGCTTCAAGGCGACGGGCCGCACCGGCGCGGGCGCGGTCAGCGCCCTGGCCGTGACCCAGCCCATCTGGCCGCCGGTCAGCCGAACCTCGACCCAGCCGCCCGACCGCTCCGCCGTCTCGACGACGGTTCCCGGTGCCAGGACCGCCTCTGCACGGTAAAGCGGGTCCGGCCCCGCCCGCAGCGCCGCCGGGGCGCCCAGCACGATCCGCTCCGCCGCCGCGGGACCGCCGATCAGCAAAGCCGCCAGCAAAAGACCTCGACCAACACCCATCGCCGCACCTCCCAAGCCACCTCACAGTGCCGCGACAGGCTATCGACGCGCCAGCCCGGGACCAACCGCCGATCCGGGAACAAAGCGTTTCCGGATCCCGTCCGACCGGCGCTACTTCCGGAGGTACTTGGCGTAGGCCCAGCCCTCGTCGCCGAACTCGTGGAACACCCGCACCCAGTTGCCCGAGCGTTCGAGGATCTCGACCCAGGACCCGTTATACATCCGCGTGATCACCGCAAAGTTCGTGCCCGGCCCGGTGCGCAGGTTCAAAAACCCGTCGCCCGGCGAGTAGACATACCACTTCGCCGGCCCGGCGGCATAGGGCACCATGTATTTGCGGTGCGCCCAACCCACTGCGCCGCTCTCGTGCTCGACCCGGGCCCAGTTGCCCGAAAACTCCAGAGTATTGACCGCTGTACCGTGGTCCATCTCCATGATGATCGCGAAACCGCCGCCCGGTCCGGTGCGCAGATTCAGAAACCCGTCGCCTGGAGAATTGACGATCATCACTTCCGCCCGCGCCGCCACGGCCATGACCAGCGAAACCAGAATGAGCGCGAATAATCTGACCATATCGATCCCCCCGATCTGAAACACTCGCCCTTATGTTAGCACGAGCCAAAGGCAAATGCGAAAAGGCCCGCCGTCGCAGGCGGGCCAGTTGGTGCACCTTGCTACGGCCGGCTTATTTTGCCAGCGCGTCCCGAATTTCCGTGAGCAGGTCGATCTCGCTCGGTCCCGCCGGCGTCTCCTCGACGGGTGCTTCCTCCGGCTTTTCGGCAGCCGCCTTCACCTTGTTCACATAGCGTACAAGCAGAAAGATGATGAAGGCGATGATCAGGAAATTGATCACCGCGGTGATGAAGGCGCCATAGGCAAAGGCCGCCGCCCCGGCCTCGCGCGCGGCGGCCAGCGACTCGTACTCGCCCTCGCCCAGCATCGCGAAGTAGTTCGTGAAATCCGCTCCGCCGAAGATCGCGCCGATCACCGGATTGATCAGATCGTCGACCATCGACTTGACGATCGCCGTGAAGGCCGCGCCGATGATGATCCCGACGGCCATATCCATCACATTGCCCTTGGCAATGAAGTCCTTGAACTCCTGAAGCATGTTTCGCCCCTTTCCCTGGTTCCCAAAGGCGACTTGCGCGCCTGCGCACACCCCTTAGCACCTCCTAGCAGGATCCCCAGGGCTTTCTTCGGGGGAAAAAACGCTTAGGTGTCCCCGACCGCGATCAGGAAAGGCCCGACCATGACCACGCTTGAAAACTTCCCAATCACCCGAAAATGGCCGCCGGCCGACCCGACGGTGATCCAGCTTTACGCCTTTCCCACGCCCAACGGCGTCAAAGCCTCGATCATGCTGGAGGAAACCGGCCTACCGTACGAGGCGCACCGGGTGACGCTGTCGGATGCGGACGTCAAGAGCCCGGAATTCCTGTCGCTCAACCCCAACAACAAGATCCCGGCGATCATCGACCCCAACGGCCCGGGTGACGCACCCTTCGCGCTTTGGGAGTCCGGGGCGATCCTGATCTACTTGGCCGAAAAGACCGGTCAGTTCATGGGCGAGGACCTGGCCCAGAAATACCTCACCCACCAGTGGCTGATGTTCCAGATGGGCGGCATCGGCCCGATGTTCGGCCAGCTTGGGTTCTTCTACAAGTTCGCCGGCTCCGAGTACGAAGACAAGCGCCCGCAGCAGCGCTACATCGCCGAGGCCAAGCGCCTGTTGGCGGTGCTCGAAGGCCACATGGACGGCCGCGACTGGGTCACCGGGCAATACTCGATCGCCGACATCGCGATCGCCCCCTGGCTGCGCGCGCTCGACTTCTACGGCGCCCGCGAGGCGGTGGGCTGGGCGGAGCACAAGAACCTCGTCGCCTATCTCGACCGGGTCCTCGACCGCCCCGCGGTGCAGAAGGGCTTGGTGACGCCGCCGCGGGACGGGTAGGCCACGGCCAAGTCACCGACACCAGGCCGCGACCTCCTCAAGCGTGCGGGCTATCCCGTCCGGCGCCGTGCCACCGGCAGCATTCAGATATGGGACGCCGAATTCAGAGAACCGCGCACACATCTTGGATTCGTTCTCTCTTAGAAACCGAAGGAGTGAAATTCCCCAGTTTTCCAGGGGCATGGCATCGCTCGGATCAAGCTCTGCGGCGCGCCGGTACTTCTCGATCGCCTCCTCGTGCCGGCCAAGAGCGCTGAGGTTGTTGCCCCAACCGTTCAATGGATGCGCGAAGTCCTGATCAAGCTCCGTCGCCTGCCGGTACTTTTCGATCGCCTCCGCCTGCCGCCCGAGGGCGCCGAGGCTATTGCCCCAACCGTTCCACGGATATGCGTCGCTCGGATCAAGCTCCGTCGCCTGCTGGAATTTCTGGGTCGCCTCTTCATGACGTCTGAGTTCGTTCAGCGCATTTCCCCATCCATTGTAGGGGAGTGCGAAATCTGGCGGGCCATGTTCTTCTGACAGCGTCAGCGCACGTTCATACCATTCTATGGCAGCTTCGTCGCGGCCGTCACGGCGAGCCGCGTTGCCGATCAGGTTGGCAGCCCAGGCGCTTTGCGGGTGGTCCTCTTTGACCAGATTTCTGGCGATAATGACGCCCGCGTCGTGAGCGCCAGCTGCATCGTACAAATACCAGGCCGCCGTATAGGGATCGACCTCTTTCATGACTTCCAGTGCCGTATCGGCGAAGTAGCCGGCGATTGTTCGACCGTTCACCGGCCCGATGCCGATGGGTCGCATCCGCGCGCCGCTGAAAACCCGCAGATGCAGCGAGAGCATCTCTCGCGAGCACTTCGGATCGCCGCAAATCACCTCGCCGGCGATCCGGGTGCGATCGCGGCCGAAAAGACCCCGCAACATCGCCGACAGGGCTTGCAACGAAACACCGCTGCCAGGCTCCACCAGATCGAACTGCCGGGATGCGCCCAACAGCGACGCGTGTTCCTTTCTTGTGCCCGAGTCCTCCTGGATCTTCAGCATCGCATCCCACAGCCAGTTTGCCGCAACGACCCCGGTGAAGCCCTGCTCTTGCAGCGCCTCCGGCAGCGCGATCTCTTCGATCACGATCCGGTCGCGCATAAGGTCGACGACGGCGAAGGCCACAAGAGCCAGCACCGAGACCAACACCAGCGCATCCACCGTGACCTTGCGCAGCGAGGCCAGTCGATCCGCAAAACGTTGCCATCTGGATGTCTTGGCTTGACGCCCCTCTTCGGTCGCGGGGGTGTCCGCATCTTCACTCGCTTGCGCAATCGGATCGTCGGCCACGGGCCCAATACCTGTCTGGCTTCAAATGCCGATGACCTAGCACAGCCCGGGAGAATTCCGAAGCCTCACCCCGGCAGCGCGCCGGTCAGTACGTAGCGCAGCACGTCGACGACCTGCTGCGGGTCCTCGGCCACCGCCAGGGCCGCGGCATGCACTTCTTTCAGCGCGTGCTGGTGCACGGGCGGGTTCAGGACGATCAGCGACTTGCCGAGGGCGGCGGCATAGCCTGCGTCGAAGGCGGCGTTCCACTGCTTGTATTTGTCGCCGAACCGCACCACCACCACGTCGGCGTCGGCGATGCCCTTCCGGGTGCGGATTGCATTGACCTTCGCGCCCTTGTGGTCGTGCCAGTATTTGTTGGTCTCCGCCCCCAGGATCGTGATCCCGCAATCGTCGCTCGCGGCATGGTCCGTCACGGGGCTTTCGAAGCTGACATCCAGCCCTGCAGCGCCCTCGATGATCCGTTCACGCCAATCGGTGTGAATTTCCCCCGACAAATACACTTTTAGGCCCATCCCCAACCTCCCTTGTTTCGCTCAAACATGGCGTGCCGACGCCTGCCGGCAAGCTATTTCAAAGCGGCCTGGATCAAGCGGTATCGAGACCGCTTGCTCAACCCGTTTCCATGCGGGTTACCGCATATTAGCTCGCAGGGCCGGAGCCTTGAAGCGCCCCGACCACTTCTTCGTCCGAGGTCTGTCCAAACCGCTGATAGGCCTGGCCGACGGCCCAGAATGGCTCTGGCGTCACCAGGCAGACCAGGTGATCGACCATGGATTTCAAAGCGGCCAGGCTGTCGGCCGGCGCTGTCGGCACCGCCAGTGTCAGGCTGGCGGGGCCCCGTCCGGCCATCGCCTTCAGCGCCACCTTTACCGTCGCTCCAGTGGCGATCCCGTCGTCGACAACCACGGCGTCGCGGCCCCGAAGCGGCACCGCCGCCCGCCCGGCCAGATAGGCGTTGCGCCGCCTTTCGATCGTCTCGAGTTCGCGGGCAACTGCGCCGGCGAAGTCCGCCTCGGCCATGCCGAGATGGCGCAGGATGTCTGCGTTGAAGACGGTTTGCGGGCTGGCGCCGTTCACTACCGCACCCGCCGCCAATTCCGGATTCCCTGGGCAGCCGATCTTGCGAACCATCACCAGGTCCAAGGGCGCCCCGAGCCGGTCAGCCACGGGCGCGGCCACCGGCACCCCGCCCCGTGGCAGGGCCAACACCACCGGGTCAGCCAGCCCCAGCTTGGCCACGGCCTCGGCCAATTGGATTCCGGCGTCATTTCGGTCGAGAAAACGGTCCATCGGGCGATCAGCTAACCACGCCGCGCCCCGGGCTGTCAAAGCGGCGTCGGCGGCATTTGACCCCGCGCACCCAGCTCCTTCGGCGGCGACCCGATGTGCGATGCCAACGCCAAACCGGTCCGGGGGGTGATGTTCTGCGGAGACGTCGCCGGCTCGGGGTGCTCGGAGCCAAGCCCATCGCCGACCCGCGGGGTGTCGAACCGACCTCTGAACGGCAGCGCTTTATGGCTATCGAATCCGTAGGACCTCAAGCGGTGCGCCGGTCTCGACCAATCGCCACCTCGCCCGGGCGTTCGTGGCCGCCTGAAAAGGTCCACCGGACCTTGTTCAGGCTACGAACTGGCGATAGGCACGGCGGCCTTAGGCCTTGACTCCGTGCCCTGGGCGGGACGTCTGGCCGCCTCGAGGCCATCTTTGGCGGGCCCAGTTCTAGCCCGCGCTATTCCCGCAAAGTCCCGCCGGTTGCCTTGCCGACCTTTTCGACGATCTTGGCCGAGACGGCCTCGATCTCCTCGTCGGTCAGCGTCTTCTCGGTCGGCTGCAGGCGCACCGTGACGGCCAGTGATTTCTTGCCCGCGCCCAGCGTGTCGCCGACGAATTCGTCGAACACCCGAACGCCGTCGATCAGCGCCTTGTCCGCCCCGGCCGCGGCGTTGACCAGCGTCAGCGCCTCGACATCGCTGTCCACCACGAAGGCAAAGTCGCGCTCTACCGCCTGCAGGTCGTGGGCCTGCAGCGCCGCGCGGGTCGCGGTGCCGGCGCGCCGTTGCGGCACCGCCGCCGGGTAGACCGTGAAGGCCATCGCCGGACCCTTTACATCCATGTCACGCAGGACCCTGGGATGCACCTCGCCGAACACGCCCAGCACCGTCTTCGGCCCCAGGCAGATCCGCCCGTGCCGTCCCGGATGCCACCACGGGTCACCGCCGCGCAGCACCTGCACCTTCGCCGGCGCGCCGAGCGCGGCCAGCACCGTCTCGGCATCCGCCTTCACGTCATAGAGGTCGACCGCCCGGCGGGATCCGTGCACGTCCTTCGCCCCGGTGTGCCCGACCAACAGCCCGGTGACGTGCACGTCCTGCTCGTCCGGCTCGCCGCCGCGGAACGCCGGGCCAACCTCGAACAGCGCGAAGTCGGCGGCCCCGCGCGCCTGGTTGCGCGCCGCCGCCTGCAAGAGCCCGGGCAGGAGGTCGGGCCGCATGTGGCTCATCTCGGACGAGATCGGGTTTTCCAGCCGGGTCGGCTCGGCCCCGCCGCCGAACAGCTGCGCCGCGGCCGCGTCGATGAACGAGTAGGTGACGCATTCGTGGTAGCCGAGCGCCGCGCAAGTCCGCCGCGCCGCCGACTCGCGCCGCTGCAGCGTGGTCAAGACCGGCTTCGGCACCCCGGCGCGCGGGCGCGGCATCGGCCGGCCCTCGAGCTTGGTCAGCGAGGCGATGCGCGCCACCTCTTCGACCAGATCGGCCTCGCCCCGCACGTCCGGCCGCCACGACGGCGGATGCGCCATCACCCCGTCCATGCGGAAGCCCAGAGCGGTGAGCGTCTGCCGCTGTTCGGCCTCCGAGATCTCCATCCCCACCAGCGAGGCCACCCGCGCCGGGTCCAGCCGATAGGCCCGGTCGGTCTGCGGCACCGCGCCGTCCATCACCACCTCCGAGGCCTCGCCGCCGCAGAGCTCGAGGATCATCGCCGTGCCCGCGTCGACCCCCGGCAGGGTGAATTCGGGGTCCACGCCGCGTTCGAACCGGTACTTGGCGTCCGAGTTGATCTTCAGCTTTCGCCCTGTGGCGGCGATGGTCACTGGATCCCAATAGGCCGATTCGAGGAACACGTTGACGGTGGCCTCGGTGCAGCCCGAGTGCGCCCCGCCCATGACGCCGGCGATCGATTCCGAGCCGTTGTCGTCGGAGATCGACATCATGCCCGGTTCCAGCACGTAGTCCTTGTCGTCGAGCGCTAGGATCGGCGTCGGTTTGGTCACGTGGTGGATGCGCAGATCGCCCTGGACCACGTCGGCGTCGAAGACGTGCAGCGGGCGGTTCATGTCGTAGGTGAGGAAGTTGGTGATGTCGACCAGCCTGGAAATCGGCCTGAGGCCAATCGCCTTCAGCCGCGCCTGCAGCCAGGCCGGGCTCGGGCCGTTCGTGACCCCGCGGATCAGCCGCCCGGTGAAAAGCGGGCAGCCCGTCGACTGTACGTCCGGGTCGATATGCACCCGGATCGGGCTGTCGAAGGTGGCGCCGATGGCCGGCACCTTATAGGGCTTCAGCGTGCCGAGCCCGCGCGCCGCGAGGTCGCGCGCGATGCCGCGCACGCCGAGCGCGTCCTGCCGGTTCGGGGTGATCGCGATCTCGATCATGGGGTCGATCTTGGCCGGATCGTGTTCGGCCAGCCACTCGACGAAGGGCAGGCCCAGGGCCGTGTCCTCGGGCAGATCGATGATCCCCTCGTGGTTGTCCGACAGCATCATCTCGCGTTCGCTGCAGAGCATCCCGTTCGACGCCTCGCCGCGGATCACGCCGGGTTTCAGATCGACCCCGGTGCCCGGGATATGGGTGCCGGTGGGCGCGAAGACCCCGACCATGCCAGTCCGCGCGTTCGGCGCGCCGCAGACCACCTGAACCTCTTCCGTCGGCCCCCCCGGCCCCTCGGGCCAGGTCTCGACCCGGCAGAGCCGCAGCCGGTCGGCGTTCGGGTGCAGCCTGGCCTCGATCACCCGCGCGGTGCGGAACGCGCCCAGGGCGGCGGCCGGGTCGACCACCTCTTCGACCTCGAGCCCCAGGTCGGTCAGCGTCTCGGCGATCTCGTCCACCGACGCCTCGGTGTCGAGGTGGTCGTTCAGCCAGGAAAGCGTGAATTTCATCGCGATTGCCCTTTGGATCGTCGGCGCGTGACCTAACGCAGCGCCAGAGGGAAGAAAAGCCCGGCCACGCAGCCGGTTTGGCTTGGGTGATCGACTGGCCGCGGCGGAGCGATTGGGCCGAAATCGCGCACAATCGCCGCTTTTCCTCAAAATTGTCTCAAAATGACCCTGTTGCGCGGCGATGAGGTGGTCCCAAACAGGCAAGGAGCAGTGCCATGACCCTCAACGGTCCCACCCTGATCGCCCTGTCGGCGGTCTGCATCACCGCCGCGAGCCTCATGGGCCAGGTGAACAAGCGCCAGACCATGTCGGCCGGTCTCACCGAGACCATCGCCGCCCGCGACTGCATGGACGACGGCCTGGTGACGCCTGCCGGCCGCATCGGCTGCATCACCCCGGTGATCTTTCCGTTCACCGAGTGAGGCGTCTAGGGCATCAGCCGCGCCCGCATACGCAATAGGGCGGCTTCAAGAACCGGGAATTCGGCCGCAATCGCGCGGAACAGGATCGAGATTTCGACACCGTCGTGGTCGTGCCGCAGGACGTTCCAGATCCCTGCGATCCACCGCCAGTCGATCTGAGGTTCGGTCGCCTTGGCGTTATCGGACACATGCCGTGACGCCTCCGAGATGATCTCATACCCGCGCTCGATTGCCCTCGCGCGGGTCCAGTCGGCGAACACAGTCGCCATCTCTTCGCTACCGACCGTCGCGCGAACACCCGCTATTGCGTCCAGCATGTGGCCAATCCGAATGTCGTCGCGTTCGGCTTGAGAGACCATCAGAACACTCCCTCGGCACTGGCCTCGATCCGGTCCTTCAGTCTTGGGTGCAGGCAAGATCGCTCGATGAAATCCACCTCGAAGGGCAACAGTTCGTCAGCCAGGATCTTAAGCCCGGAATAGTCGAAGATGTTGAAGTGCGGGATGTCCTGATCGAACATCAGATCGACGTCAGAACCCGGCTCTGCGTCGCCCGCATCACCGATCCGAACAGATAGACATGCCGCACCCCCGCCGCCTCGAATTCGGCGCGGTGTTTCAGGATTTCACGAATGGCGGTGGCTTTGTCCATGGTCCTAGGATGGGCAAATCGCGCCGTTCGATCAAGGGTCGCTGGCGAGCGCCAGCGCGCGAGCGGGACGTGCCCGCTACCGACTAAGCCCGCCCTGCAGCGAGGGCACGTCCAGCGCCGAGAAGCCGTAGTGGCGCAGCCACCTGAGATCGCTGTCGAAGAAAGCGCGGAGATCCGGCATGCCGTATTTCAGCATCGCGATGCGGTCGATGCCCATGCCGAAGGCGAAGCCCTGCCAGGCGTCAGGGTCGATGTGGCCGGCCTGCAGGACGCGCGGATGCACCATGCCCGAGCCGAGGATCTCCATCCAGTCGTCGCCTTCGCCGACCTTGAGCTGGCCGCCCTCCCACGAACAGCGCAGGTCGACCTCTGCCGAGGGCTCGGTGAACGGGAAGTGCGAAGCGCGGAAGCGCAACTCGACCCGGTCGACCTCGAAGAACGCGCGGCAGAACTCCTCGAGCACCCATTTGAGGTTCGCCATCGACAGGTCGCGGTCGATCGCCAGGCCCTCGACCTGGTGGAACATCGGCGTGTGGGTCTGGTCGTAGTCGGCCCGGTAAACGCGGCCCGGGCAGATCACGCGCAAGGGCGCGCCGGCCAGCTCCATCGCGCGGATCTGCACCGGCGAGGTGTGGGTGCGCAGCACGTGCGGCGGACGGTTGTCGCCTTCGGCACGAGCCATATAGAAGGTGTCCATCTCGGTGCGCGTGGGATGCTCGGCGGGGATGTTGAGCGCATCGAAATTGTGCCAGTCGCTTTCGACCTGCGGGCCCTCTGCCACCGCAAAGCCCATATCGGCGAAGATCGCAACGACCTCGTCGGTCACCTGGCTGACCGGATGCACCGTGCCCGCCGGGCGACGCCGCGCCGGAAGTGTCACGTCAAGCCACTCGGTCCGCAACCGTTCGTCGAGCACGGCATCGGCAAGGGCCGCCTTCTTCGCCGTCAAAGCGGCGTTGATCTCGTCCTTCAGCGCGTTCAGCTTCGGCCCCGCCACCTGGCGTTCCTCGGGCGTCATCTTGCCCAGCTCGCGCATCTTCAGGCTGACCTCGCCCTTCTTGCCAACGGCCTGGACCCGCAACGCCTCCAGCGCCGCCTCGTCGGCCGCCGCGCCGATCGCGCCCAGATACTTCTCTCTCAAATCGTCCATCGCGGACCCCATGCCTAAGCCGACGCCGTGCTACCCAGTGGCCCTTGCGAATGCAAGCGACGCCGGCCGCATGCGCACGGCACAGACGGCGTACCGAACTCGGCCCGGTATCAGGCGGTGGCGACCGGCGCTCTGGCGCATTCGGGCGCGCCCGACCTTCTGCGGGTGCCTGAGCCGGGCTTTGGCTTAGGTCGCGTTCTGGGGTGAGAGGAGCGGCCTGTGACGGAGCCGTTCTTACTGTCGAACGACATCCGCCCCGGCACTGGGTCTCCAACGGTTGTTCGAACCAATGGCGGAGCCGATGACGACACCGGCCGTGCGGGCTGAGTTGATCAAACTCAAAAATCAGACGCCCACAGGGCCGTTGACAATCGTCGGCGGACTAACGCCTGACAGCAGATTGTAGCCACTGTATCGATCGGATGGCCGACAGTCGCAGTGAATGCGCCGTCGCGCGCCCAGCACTGGGCGACCCTGCCGCCGCGCGGGCCAACAAAACACAAACCGCCGCGGCTGTAACCGGCCGCGGCGGGGTAAGTTGTACTGACGGCGCGGTCTAAGCGAGCGCAGCTTTGGCTTTGTCGACGATGGCACCGAAGGCGCCGGGCTCGTTGACGGCGAGGTCGGCGAGCACTTTGCGGTCGACCTCGATCCCGGCCTTCGCCAGCCCGTTGATGAAGCGCGAGTAGGTCAGGCCCTCGTCATGGGCGCGGACCGCGGCGTTGATGCGCTGGATCCAAAGCGCGCGGAAGTTGCGCTTGCGCGCTTTGCGGTCGCGGGTGGCGTATTGGTTGGCCTTGTCGACCGCCTGCGTGGCGGTCTTGAAGTTTGTCGAACGGCGGCCGTAATAGCCTTTCGCCGCATTGATGATCTTCTTGTGGCGGGCATGGGTGACGGTTCCACCGGTGGTACGGGGCATATCAAATCCTCCTTAGCGCGCGTAGGGCATGAAGCCCTTGACGATCTTTTCGTCCGGGGCACTGAGCGTGGTGGTGCCACGCGCGTTGCGGATGAACTTGTTGGTGCGCTTGATCATGCCGTGCCGCTTGCCGGCCTGCGCCACCTTCACACGGCCCGAGGCCGTCACCTTGAAGCGCTTCTTCGCGCTCGACTTGGTCTTCATCTTGGGCATTTCCGTCTCCTGTCTCGGGGTCGGTCAGCGCGCGAACTCGGCATGCCGCTTGGGCCGGCCACGCGTCGGTCAGAGCGCGCCGTATACGGTGGGTGCAGGCATCTGGCAAGACCGGAAATTCAGCGCAGGAAATGCGCCACGACGCGCACGAAGGCCTCCGGCACTTCCTCCAGCGAGTAACCACCGGGCCGCTGGGTGTAGGCGAGCACCACCAGCGAGCCGCCGATCATGATCGCGATGGCCGCCGCCCTGGGCGAGCGCCGGTCGGCGATCGCGCCCATGATCGAGGGGATCGCGAAGCCCGCAATCACCAACCCAACCACCAACAACAGATCCTGGGTGACCATGGGTCACTCTCTATTCCGGCTCGGCCCGGTAAATCAACCTCTCGTCGCAGGGCGCCACACGCAGAATGTTGGTGGTGCCGGGTTCGTTGAACGGCACTCCGGCGGTCACCACGATAAAGTCTTTCTTGGTCGCAAAGCCTTCGGTCGTCGCGGCATGCACCGCGCGCACCACGGCCTGCTTGAAGCGGCCCATTTCGTCGGTCTTCACGCAATGTGCGCCCCAAGTCAGGCTTAGTTGGCGTGCGGTGGAGGTCAGGGCGGCCAGCGCGATGATCGGAACCCGCGGGCGTTCGCGCGCCACCAGTTTCGTGGTGGTGCCCGACTGAGTGAAACATGCGATCGCCTTGATATCCGCAGTCTCGGCGATTTCGCGTGCGGCCGAGACGATACCATCGGCCACGCTGCGCTTCGCCGCGCCCCGCGAGGCCTCGATCACGTTACGGTAGGTCGGGTCGCCTTCCACCTCGACGGCCACGTTGTGCATCGTCGAGACAGCCTCGAGCGGATAGCTGCCCGCCGCCGACTCCGCCGACAGCATCACGGCGTCGGCGCCCTCGTAAATCGCAGTGGCCACGTCCGAGACTTCGGCCCTGGTCGGCATCGGCGAGGAAATCATGCTTTCCAGCATCTGAGTGGCCACGATCACTGGCTTCGCTGCCGCACGGCATTTGCGGATCAGCCGCTTTTGGATCGGCGGCACGTTCTGTACTGGCAGTTCCACTCCCAGATCGCCGCGCGCCACCATGACCCCGTCTGATGCCGCAAGGATGTCGTCGAAGACCCGCACCGCCGCAGGTTTCTCGACCTTGGTGAGGATCGCCGCGCGCCCCCGCACCAGCGCCCGCGCTTCTTCGATATCGGCCGGACGTTGCACGAAGGACAGCGCCATCCAGTCGACGCCCTCTTCGCAGGCGAATTCTAGGTCTGCACGGTCCTTGTCGGTTAGCGCCGCGAGGGGCAGCACCACATCGGGGACATTGACGCCCTTGCGGTCGGAGATCGTGCCGCCCGCGACCACAGTGCAATCGGCATAATCGGTGCCGCAATCGCCCACCCGCAGCCGGATCTTGCCATCGTTGACAAGCAGAGTTGCCCCAGGCTCCAACGCGTCAAAGATCTCGTGATGCGGCAGGCAGACCCGCGTCCCGTCGCCGGGCTCGGGGTCGAGGTCGAACCGGAACGGCTGGCCATCCGTCAGCACCTCTTCACCCTCTGCAAAGGTTCCGCAGCGCAACTTCGGGCCCTGCAAATCGGCGAGGATCGCAATCGGCCGCCCGGTGTCAGCCTCGACCTGCCGGATGATCTTGTGCTGCGCGCGAAAATGCTCGTGCCCGCCATGGCTCATGTTCAGCCGGAACACATCCGCTCCGGCCTCGAACAGGGCACGGATCATTTCATAGTCGTTGCTTGCCGGGCCCAGCGTGGCGACGATCTTGACGTTGCGAAGGCGTCTCATCGCTCCCCTCGTTTCCTTTCTGCGTCATGATGTCGGTGGGCCGCCGTCTCTATGGACGAATTCCCCCCATGTGACAACTGGCGCATTGGCCAATCACCGCTTATGCAGGCATGACGATGAAAGACGACATCCGCATGACCTACCGCGCGTTCGATATCATCGGCGAGGATCGCCCGGGCCGTTGGCTGGTGACCTGCGATCACGCCACGAACGCGGTGCCGCCAATGGTCTGCGACGGCGATCTGGGTCTGCCCGCGCGCGACATGGGCCGCCACATCGCCTATGATGTAGGTGCCGCCGGAGTAGCGCGGAGGTTGTCCGACTTGCTGGATGCGCCGGCGATCTTTTCGACCTTCTCGCGGCTGGTGATCGACCCCAACCGCGGTGAGGACGATCCGACGCTATTGATGCAGCTTTATGACGGCACGGTGATCGAGGGGAACCGCCGCGTCGATGCGGCCGAGCGCGAGCGGCGGCTCAACCTGTTCTACCGCCCCTACCACACCGAGGTTGCCCGGCTAGCGGTCATGAAGGATCCGATCGACGCGGTCTATCTGGCGATCCACAGCTTCACGCCGCGGCTCAACGGGCGTACGCCGCGTCCCTGGCAGGTCGGCGTTCTCTACGGCTACGACGCGCGGTTCGGCAAGGCGCTGATCGACCGGCTGAACGAGGAACCCGACCTGATCGTCGGCGACAACGAACCCTATTCGGGGTCGCTGTCGGGCGACAGCGTGGACCGTCATGCCCTGCACCACGGGCGGCTCAACGCGCTGATCGAGCTGCGCCACGATCTGATCGAGACCGAAGAGCAACAGACCGCCTGGGCCGACCGTCTGGCCCCGATCCTTGAACAGGCGCTCGCCCGGACCCAGGTCTAGGCGCGACGAAAGGAGTGAGAGCAATGGACGACCGCACCCGCATCGAGCTCGAAGCCGCCGCTTTCCGCCGGCTGCGCGAGCATCTGATGGAACAGCGCACCGACGTGCAGAACATCGACATGATGAACCTGGCCGGGTTCTGCCGCAACTGCCTCAGCCGCTGGTACCAGGAGGCCGCCAACGAGCGCGGCATCGAGATGTCGAAGGACGAGGGCCGCGAGGCGTTCTACGGCATGCCCTACGCCGACTGGCGCGACACGTTCCAGACCGAGGCCAGCGCAGAACAAAAGGCTGCCTTCGAGGTGGCGTTCCGCGAGAATGTGGGCGACGGTCAGAGCTAGTCTGTTCCACAAGACGTGATTTGCCCGGCCATCGGTTGTCGGCTAATCTTGATGCCGCATAAAGCGGAGTCCATCATGAAGCCCTTGATCCTGGCCGCAGCCGTGGCGTTGTCCGCGACGGCGACCATGGGCTCTGCCGCGCCCAACGCTCAACTGGTCGCGAGCGTCGAAATCGGGCTGCATCGCTACGGGCTAAGCGCCGACGTTTCGCAATTCGCAACGCCCACCGTCGCCGCGCTGCACCTCGCGCTGTCGCAGCCCGAAGGCTACATCAAGACCCGCCGCAGGCTGAAGTCGATCCTGCGCAACGCCAAATTCAAGTGAAGCGAGGTCTCATGTTTCGTCCCATCCTCATCGCCGGCGTGATCGCGTTCGGCGCATTGTCGAACGTCGAGGCACGGACGTCGTCCGACCAATTGTTGCTGAATGTCAGCCGCGAGCTCCCGCGGTATGTGCAAGGGGTCGATCCGCGCGATCTGCGCCGTAGCCAGCTGGCGGCGATCTATTCGATCATCCATGGCCGCGCCTCCGAGTCCGAAAAGCGATCGCTGATCCGCGGCGTCATCGGCGGCCGCTTCTCGATCCGTGGCCTGCTTTTCCAATAGTCCGACCAAGCGGATCGCCGCCAACGCGCCCGCGCCGTTAACCACCGTTTAACCAAAGCTAACGTAATTTGGAGCCAGGTTTTCGACCGGGGATGGACTCCATGTGCGTGCGGTTTCTGAGGACGGGTGAACCTTGCGACCAGGTCGCCGATAGCGGCGGCGAGGACTGGCGCTGCTCGGGCCTTCACCCGGCGCATCAAGATGGTCGACGGGCCCTCTGGTCGCAAGTTCGAGCGGGCGATGATGTGTCCGCCGAGCGGTCTAGGCGTCACCCGGCCTTGGCCGACGCGGTACAGGCGGCGGCGTGACGCTGGCGCCCGATTCCTCCGCAAGCGCACCCTCTGTCTTGGGCGACGGCTTGCGCGTGCAGCTTCGGCGGTGGCTTCGATGGCCTGGGACACTGGCGGGGCTTGGCCTGGCGACCAGGATGCAATTGATGGTCGCGGTGGCCATCGTCGCGGGCGCCTGGGCCACCGCCCATTACGCGGTGCAGTGGGACCGCAGCCACCGCCTGACCCAAAGCGCGGCGCGCGCCACGGAACTCGTGGGCTTTTTCGAAAGCGACACTCTGAAAATCATCGGCTATTCGGACATTTATCTGAAAGCGGCCCGGCGGGTGTACCAGGACACCGGGTCGATCGAAGCCGTCGCCGACTTCATGGTACAGGTGCCGCGGGACACAAACATCCTGTCGCACATCACGATCATTGACCCGTCGGGCGTCCCGGTCTTCATCTCGGGCCACGAAGTTCGCGCCGGCACCACAGCAGCCGACCGGCCCTATTTCCAGTTTCAACGCCGGACGCCTGGCGATGAGATCTACCTGTCGCAGCCGCATCGCGGCCGCAATACTGGGCGGCTGACGATGCGATTGGTGCGGCGCATCGAGACCGCCGACGGCGGCTTTGGGGGTGTGATCTTCGCCGCCATCGATATCGCCCATTTCACCCAGTTTTTCTCTGCGCTCGAACTTGGCGGAAAAAGCTCGGCCACCCTGGTCGGGCTCGACCGGAAGATCCGTGCGCGGTCCAGTTACGGCCGCTACCTCCCCGGCCAGGATATCAGCGGATCGGTGCTCTGGCAGGAATTGGAGACGGCGCGCGAGGGGCTCTACAACCAGACCAGCGGAGTCGACGGTATCAACCGGTATTACGCCTACAAGCAGCTGGCGTCCTACCCCTTGCTGGTTGTGATCGGCATTGCCAACGACGACATATTGAAGGGTGCGCTGTATTTCGCCTTGTCGGCCTATACTATCGCCACGCTGGTAACCCTGGTCATCGTCCTTCTCACCAGTTCGGTGCTGCGAGACGGCGCAATGCTGCGTAAGTTGCGACAGGAAATCCTGGACCGGCGGCGGGCAGAGGCCGAAGCGTTGCGCGCCACCGAGGTCAAGTCAGCGTTCCTGGCCACGATGAGCCATGAGGTTCGCACTCCGATCAACGCGATCATGGGATTGTTTGAGTTGATCGAACAAGCCGAAGTGCCCGATCGGCAGAAGACCCAGGCACGGGCGGGTCGAAGCGCAGCCGGTGAATTGCTGACACAGCTCAGCAACGTGCTTGACGCATCGCGGCTGGAAGCGAATTCGATGACGCTCACACCGCGCCCCGAACCGATCGCGCCGATCTTGCAGGATTGGCGGCAGTTGCTCGAGGCCGCAATCGCCCGGTCCGGTAAACCTATCGAGGCCCGTTCCGATTTGGCTGAGGGCGTGCCCGAAATCGCCGTACTTGACCGCAGGCGGGTCGATCAGGTGTTCATCAACCTGATCGACAACGCGGTCAAATTCACCGCGTCCGGCACCATCGCAGTCACGATCGACACCGTGCCCGGTGCCGAAACCGACGATCTGCGGATCATGGTATCGGACACCGGCATCGGCATTCCGCAGCATGACCAGGATCGGATTTTTGGGCGGTTCGTGCAGCTCGATCGTGCAATCACACGCACCGCCGGCGGCGCGGGACTTGGCCTGTCCATCTGTCGCGAATTGGCCGCTCTGATGCGGGGTAAGATCGAGGTTGCTAGCAAGCCCGGCCAGGGGGCAGCCTTCGCCCTGATGCTACCCATTCAAACGCCCGCCCCTTCACCAGTTCAGAGGAACGATCATGCCGCAGCCTAGGGTCCTCATCGTGGAAGACGACAACATCAGCCGGTACATGCTGACCGAGATGTGCGACAAGCTCGGCTACGCTTTCGAGACGGCGGAAACCGGCGTAATTTGCATCGAAAAGCTGCAGCACGAGCCCGAGCGGTTCGGCGCGATCCTGATGGATCTGCATATGCCACAGCTCTCGGGCCTCGACGCGGTCGCGGAAATTCGCGGCGCGGGCGTCGACCCGCTGAATGGAATGCCGATCATCGCAATCACAGCCGACGAATCTTGGCACGACCGCGCCGACTGCGAGGCGGCCGGCTTCGATAACGTTCTGGCCAAGCCGATCTCGCTTGCTAACCTACAACGGGTGCTGGGTCGGGTCACCTGAACTGCGGATCAAGCGACGACCTGCCGCCAAAACTGACGGTGATCGAGAATTTCGACCCGTCCAAAGACTTGTTTCGGATCGAAATCCCTGGGCTGGGCCCGAGGTTGCCGTCGACTGAGCTTGCTTTGTCCGGCGACGACACCGCGACGAACTTTACCGCGAACGGCAGGACCTACGCGACGCTCGCCGGCCTGACACCGCAGGGATTGGCCAATCCGAACACACAGGCAGCAACGCCTGCGGTCGTCGTGCAGCAGGTCGACGACACCGAAGGCATCGGCGCAGTTCCGATCTCGCTCTAAGGCGCCAGGCGTCCACGTTGTTTCGGTGTCACACCGCCGATTTGCGGCTTTCGTCCAGGTAGATCTCGCGCAGGCGTGTTGCGACAGGGCCGGGGCTGCCGTCGCCGAGGGGGTGGCCGTCGATCTCCACCACCGGCATCACAAAGGTCGAGGCCGAGGTAATGAACGCCTCGTCCGCCGCCTGCGCCTCGTCGATGGTGAAGGCACGCTCTTCAACCTCCATCTGCGCCTCGCGCGCGAACCGCAGCACGGCGGCCCGGGTGATGCCGTGCAGGATGTCGTTCGACAGATGCCGGGTCACGATCTTGCGGCCCTTCACGATATAGGCGTTGTTCGAGGTGCCCTCGGTCACCTGCCCGTCCTCGACCATCCAGGCGTCGTCGCAGCCGTCCTTTTTGGCCATCATCTTGCCGACCGCGGGATAGAGCAGCTGGACCGTCTTGATGTCGCGCCGTCCCCAGCGAATGTCGGGGATCGAGATCACCTTGATGCCGGTCTTCGCCTTCGGGCTGTCGGCAAGGCCCGGCTTGGCCTGGGTGAAGAGCACGATGGTCGAGGGCACCGCGTCCGCGTCGGGAAATTCGAAGTCGCGATCTCCGGCCGCACCGCGGGTCACCTGCAGGTAGACCAACCCGTCGTCGAGCGCGTTCAGCCGCACCAGTTCGCGGTGAATCTCCAGAAGCGCGTCCATTGTGACCGGACAGGCCATGTCGAGTTCGCTCAGCGAGCGTTCCAGCCGCGCTGCGTGGCCGTCGAAGTCGATCAGCTTGCCGCCGAGGACCGAGGTCACCTCGTAGACGCCGTCGGCGAACAAAAAGCCGCGGTCGAAGACCGACACCTTGGCGTCCTCTTCCGGCACATAGGCGCCATCGACATAGACGATCCGGCTCATGCAAGGCTCCTTTCGCTGGCTTCGGGTGTCATCGGGCGTTGCGGCGCGGGGGTCAAGTGCGGCTTGGCCGCAGGGCGATATCCTGGGGCCCAAGCCGCCGGGCCTGCAGCAGATGCCGCAGCACCGCCGCGACCGACCGGGCGTCCTCCAGCGCGTCGTGGGCGCGCCGCGGCGGCAGCCCGAAATAGGCCGGCAGGCCGCTGCTTTGCGTGCGTTCGATATCGGCCTGCGGCATGCCCGCCTTGAGCAACAAGGACGCCGCGTTGCCGAACCGGTCGGCTGGGACCGGCGGTGCGATACCGGCAACGTAGCAGCTGACCGCCATCAGGTTCAGCTCGTCCTTGCCCCAGGACCAGAGCGTCAGCCCCTCGGCGAAACTCGCCAGATCGGCAAGGGCTGTGCCCAGATCCACGCCTTCTTGCGCGATCCGCTCCGGCGTCAGACCGGTCAAGTCGGTGAGGAACGGATCGATGGCGACCTCTGCGCCGAACCGATCCCGCGGCCGGACGACGCGTTCGAAGGTCGCGAGGTCGGGATATCGGTCCTCCAGCGAAAGCTTCACCGCACCGATCTGCACCACGGTCGGATCGGGGTCGAAGGGCCCGCACCAGTGCCGCCCCAGCGCGCCCTTGCGGGTCAGGAACTCGCAGTCGAGCACCACCGCCGCCGTTACCCCCACAGCGCTGCCTCCGGCGGATGCACCCCCGCGCCGTCGAACCGCAACGGCACTGCGCGGTCCTCGGCCAGCAGCAACGGCCCGTCGAGATCGACGATATCGGCGCCCTGCGCGACCAGCACGGCCGGCGCCATGGCCAGCGATGAGCCGACCATGCAACCGACCATCACGCCGAAGCCCGCTGCTCGTGCCGCGTCGCGCAACGCCAGGGCCTCGGTCAGCCCGCCGGTCTTGTCGAGCTTGATGTTGACCACGTCGTACTTGCCCGCAAGCCCCGGCAGCGAGGCCCGGTCGTGACAGCTTTCGTCGGCGCAGACCGGCAGCGGCCGCGCGATTTCGGCCAGCATGGCGTCGTCGTCGGCGGGCAGCGGCTGTTCCACCAGCTCCACGCCCAGCCGCATCAAGTGCGGCGCCAGATCGGCATAAACCTCGGCGGTCCAGCCCTCGTTGGCATCGACGATCAGCCGAGCCGCCGGCGCGCCGGCCCGCACCGCTTCGAGCCGCGGCATGTCGTCGGGCGTTCCGAGCTTGATCTTCAGCAAAGGCCGGTGCGCCTGCCGCGCCGCCGCCGCCCGCATCCGGTCAGGCGTATCGAGCGACAGGGTGAAGGCGGTGACGACCGGCCCCGGCGGTTCCAGGCCCGCGAGCTGCCAGACCCGCCGGCCCGCCCGCTTGGCCTCGAGGTCCCACAGCGCGCAATCCACCGCATTGCGGGCCGCGCCCGCCGACAGCGCCCGCTGCAGCGCCGCGCGGTCCAGCGGCATCGGCACACCCTCAATCTGTGCCGAGACCGACTCCAGTGTCTCGCCATAGCGCGCATAAGGCACGCACTCGCCCCAGCCCTCCAGGCCGCCATCCGCAACGCGCACCGTCAAAACCTGCGCCTCGTCCCGCGACCCGCGCGAGATCTTGAATGCTTCCGCCAACCGAAACACGCTCCGCTCGACACTCAGACGCACCGCCAAGCTCCTTCATCTGGCCAAAAATATCCCGGGGGGTCGTCCTTGGTTGCGCCATTGGTCCGAGCGACTAATGGACGACGGGGGCAGAGCCCCCCACCTACCGCGGCGCGCGCAGCGCGGCGCACTCACTCAAACCGCCGCCAACGCATCCGCCAGCCGCTCCGCCCCCTGCCGGAACGGATCGACCGCCGGCAATCCCATACGTTTCTCGACGCCATCCAGATAGCTCAAAGCCGCATCCTCGCTCATCCCCGCCGTGTTGACCGACACCCCCACCACTTGACACGCCGGGTTCGCCACCTGCGCCAGGGGCAGCGCGGTGTCGCGCAACAGCTCCAGCGACGGCAAGTCGTATCCGGGCAGCCCGCGCATATGCGGCCGCGTCGGCTCGTGGCTGAGGATCAGCGCATCTGGCTGCCCGCCATGGACCAGCGCCATCGTGACCCCGGAATAAGACACGTGGAACAGCGATCCCTGTCCCTCGATCAGATCCCAATGGTCGTCGTCGTTGTCCGGCGTCAGCCATTCCACCGAGCCGGCCATGAAATCCGCCACCACCGCGTCGAGCGGCACCCCGTCGCCGGTGATCAGGATGCCGGTCTGCCCGGTGGCGCGGAACGTCGCCTTCATGCCCTTGGCCTGCATCGCCCGGTCCATCGCCAGGGCGGTGTACATCTTGCCGACCGAGCAATCGGTGCCCACCGCCAGGCAGCGTTTTCCGGACCGCCGGACCCCGTTGGCGATCGGGTACTTGACCTCCGGCACGCGCACGTCGTGCAACGCCCGCCCCGTCGCCTCGGCCACCGCCACCAGATCGGGCTCGTCGCGTAAAAGGCTGTGCAGGCCGGAGGCGAGGTCGAAGCCCTCCTCCAGCGCCATCACCAGCACTTTCTTCCAAGCCGGAGAGATCACGCCGCCGCGGTTGGCCACGCCGATCACCAGGGTCTTGGCGCCCGCCGCCCGGGCCTCGGTCAGCGTCATATCGGTCAGCCCCAGGTCGGCCTGGCAACCCTCCATCCGATACTGGCCCACTGCATGCTCCGGCCGCCAGTCCTTGATCCCCTGCGCCACCTTCGCGGCGAGCTGATCCGGCGCATCGCCGAGAAACAACAGATAGGGTGTCTGAATCATCGCGCGTCTCCCCCGACCTGGCGCAGTATTCCAAAGCCGCGCCGCGATGTCCTACGGAATTCTGGGGCCCGGTAGTCTCTAGGCGGGAGAATTCATCACAATGCCGTGCCAACGCGCAAGATTATCCCGCTGATCTTGCCTTGATCCGCGGTTTCTTCGGCATCTGCCCGCCGACAAACGCCTGCGCCAGATTTCTGCACCTGCAAATTCGCGCTTGCGGCACCGGGGGCAATAATCTACCGGTCCGGCGAGTTCGGACGAAACAAACTTGCCGAGACGCCATGTCCTTTCGCATCCAGCCGACGCCGCCCGCCCGCCCCAACCGCTGCCAGCTCTTCGGCCCCGGCTCACGCTCGGCGATCTTCGAAAAGATGGCGGCGTCGGCGGCCGACGTGATCAACCTCGACCTCGAAGACAGCGTCGCCCCCGACGACAAGCCGCAGGCGCGCAAGAGCATCATCGAGGCCATCGGCGACATCGACTGGGGCACAAAGCACCTCAGCGTTCGGATCAACGGCCTCGACACGCCGTACTGGTATCGCGACGTGGTAGAGCTTTTGGAGAATGCCGCCGAGCGGCTCGACCAGATCATGATCCCGAAGGTCGGCAACGCGGCCGACATCTACGCCGTCGACGCCCTGGTCACCGCGGTCGAGACCGCCGCCGGCCGCGCCAAGAAGATCGGCTTCGAGGTGATCATCGAATCCGCCGCCGGGATCGCCCATGTGGAAGAGATTGCCGCCAGCTCGCCGCGTCTGCAGGCGATGTCGCTCGGCGCCGCCGACTTCGCCGCCTCGATGGGCATGGCAACCACCGGCATCGGCGGCACCCAGGAAAACTACTACATGATCCACGAGGGCGCGAAGTACTGGCCCGACCCCTGGCACTGGGCCCAGGCCGCCATCGTCGCCGCCTGCCGAACCCACGGCGTGCTGCCGGTCGACGGGCCGTTCGGCGACTTTTCCGACGACGACGGCTTCGTCGCCCAGGCCCGCCGGTCGGCGACGCTGGGCATGGTCGGCAAATGGGCGATCCACCCCAAGCAAGTGGCGCTGGCCAACACCGTTTTCACCCCGTCCGAGGCCCAGGTGACCGAGGCGCGCGAGATCCTCGCCGCGATGGAGCAGGCCAAGAAGGACGGCGCGGGCGCCACGGTCTATAAGGGCCGGCTGGTCGACATCGCCTCGATCAAGCAGGCCGAGGTGATCGTGCGCCAGGCCGAGATGATCGGCGCCGCCTGAGCCCGGGCCAGAAATCTCCGAAGAATTTTGCCCAGAATTCTTAGCATGACTCTGGCTTTCGCTTGCCCAGTGGCGGGCTAGGCCAACGTGTCGCGCTTGCTTGCAGCGCGAATCTCGTACACATTCGCATTATCGAATATCTCTGAGGGAGGAGACCCCCCGTGACCCTGACACGGCGCGCCGTTCTGGCCACCGGTACCGCCGGCCTTGCCGCCGGCTTGTGCCCCTTGCGCGCCTGGTCGGGCGCGTCGTTGAACCTCGGCGATCTGCAGATCGACACCCTCAGCGATGGCCACCTGGTGCTTCCGCTGAGCTTCGCCCTGGGCGACATCGCGCCGGAAGACGCCGCGCCGATCTTCGCCCGGTACGGCATTTCGGGCGATACGCTGGAGCCGCCCTGCAACGTCACGCTGGTTCGCGACGGCACCAACACGGTGCTGTTCGACGTGGGCGCCGGGCCCGATTTCATGCCCTCGGCGGGCAAGCTGGCCGAGGCGCTCGACACACTCGGCCTCGCGACCGAGGACGTCACCCACGTCGTCTTCACCCACGGCCATCCCGACCACCTTTGGGGCGCGCTCGACGATTTCGACGACCCGATGTTCATCGAGGCCACGCATCTGATCGGCAAGGCCGAGTTCGACTATTGGATGGACCCCGCGACGGTCGACACCATCGACGCCGGCCGCACCACCTTCGCCGTCGGCGCCAAGCGGCGGCTGGAGGAGCTGGCGGACGCCATCGCCACCTTCGAAGACGGCGACGAAATTCTGCCCGGCATCGCCGCGCACGCCAGCTACGGCCACACGCCGGGCCATATGTCCTTCGAACTTGCGGGCGGCGCGATGATCGTCGGCGACGCCGTCGTCAACCATCACCTGGCCTTCGAGCGGCCCGAGTGGCGGTCCGGCTCGGACCAGGACCCGGACATGGGCGCCGACACGCGGGTGAAGCTGCTCGACCAGATCGCCAGCGCTCAGATGACCTTAATCGGCTTCCACCTGCCCGGCGGCGGCATCGGGCGGGTTGAGAGAACCGCAGACGGCTACCGCTTTGTCACGGAGGATATGTGAATGCGCGCCCTCGTTCTCCTGGCCCTACTGGCCACGCCTGCCTTGGCCTCCGAGGACATTCCCGACCAGTACCCGGAAAGCCCGCTTTATTCTAAGCCCCTCGAAGTGATCCCGGGCGTCTGGTCCGCGATCGGCGCCACCGCTCCGCCGACTTATGAAAACACCGGGCATAACAACAACTTGTCCTTCATCGTCACCGGCGACGGCGTGGTGGTGATCAACGGCGGCGCGGCCTACATCCTTGCCAAGGCCCTGCATGAGGAAATCCAGCAGATCACCGACCAGCCGGTCAAGCTGGTGATCGACGAGAACGGCCAGGGCCACGCCATGCTCGGAAACAAGTATTGGGCCGAACAGGGGGTGACGATCGTCGCCCACGCCGACGCCGCGCATGAGTTCGAGGAGAACGGGTTTCAGATCCTCGAGGGCATGAAGCGCTACAACCGCGACAAGGCGGAGGGGACCGACCTCAAGGGCCCCGACGAGACCTTCGACGAGGCCTATATCGTCGAAATGGGCGGCGTGCGGATCGAGGCGCTGCACCTCGGCGACGCGCATTCCCCCGGCGACATCTCGGTCTGGCTGCCCGAGCAGAAACTCGTGATCGCCGGCGACATGGCGTTTCATAAACGCATGCTGCCGATCTTCGCGGACACCTGCACGTCGTGCTGGCTCGAGACCTGGGAGACCGAATTCGAAGCGCTCGGCGCGGAGATCGTCATTCCCGGCCATGGCGGCCCCACCGACATGGCGACGGTACGGCGATACACCCACGGCTACCTCACCGACCTGCGCGCCAAGATCGGGGCGCATCTCGACGCTGGCGGCGATCTGGCGGACGCGTATTATGTCGACCAAAGCGCCTGGGCCCACCTCGACACCTTCGAGGAGCTGGCGACCAAGAACGCCGGCCGGGTCTACGAAGAGATGGAGTTCGAATAATGGCCGCGACGCCACCCGCCTGTGATTTCGGCTGGAAAGCCGCCGAGTTCGTCCTGCCCGCCACCGACGGCAAGACCTACGGCCTGGCCGACATCGCCGGGCCGAACGGCACGCTGATCGTGTTCATCTGCAACCATTGCCCTTATGTGACCTCGGTGATCGACCGGCTGGTGGCGACGCTGGCGGACATCCAAGCGCTCGGGATCGGGGTCGCCGCGATCAGCGCCAATGACGCAAACGACTACCCCCAGGACAGCTTTCCCAACATGAAGCTCTTCGCCGAGCGTCACGGGTTTCCCTTCCCCTATCTCTACGATGAGCCGCAGACCGTTGCCCGCGCCTATGGCGCCGCATGCACCCCGGATTTCTTCGGCTTCGACAAGGACTTGGGCCTGCAGTACCGCGGCCGCCTTGACGCCCACGGCCGCGCCCCGGCGCCGGCGGATGCCAAGCGCGAGCTCTATGACGCGATGCGGCAGATCGCCGAGACCGGCCAGGGCCCGCGCGACCAGATCCCCTCGATGGGCTGTTCGATCAAATGGAAGGCCGCATGAGCGGGATCATCTTCGATCTCGACGGCACGCTGATCGACAGCGCCCCCGACATCCACCTCGGCGCCAATGCGATGATGCGGTCCGAGGGGCTGCCCGAGCTTAGCTTCGACGAGGTCAAGGGTTTCATCGGCAAGGGCGTCGGCGCGCTGATCTCGCAATGCCTCGCGGCCCAGGGCGTCGACGAAACGCCCGAGCAGGTCGCCCGCATGTCGCGGCTTTTCCACGAGATCTACGAGACCGAGATCCGGCTGACCACGCTTTACCCAAATGTCGAGTCCACGCTGACCGGGCTCAAAGCGGACGGCTTCCACCTGGGTCTCTGCACCAACAAGCCCGAGGGCCCGACCCATGCGGTGCTGCGGCACTTCGGGATTGACCATCTGTTCGACGCCTTCACCTTCGGCGACGGGCCCTATCCGCGCAAACCCGACCCCGCACCGGTGCGCCATATCGTCGACCAGCTGCCGGCGCGCGATTTCCTTTATGTCGGCGATAGCGAGACCGACGCTGCGACGGCACAGAACGCCAAGCTGCCGATGGCGATCTTCACCCAAGGCTACCGCAAGACCCCGATCGAACAACTCTACCACGACGCCCATTTCGACGATTTCGCCGAGCTGCGCCCGATCGTCGACCGTCTGGTACCGCTGCCGGAATGATGAGGCGGCTGGCAGCGCCTTGCCGCCCGCGCGCCCGGCGATGACGGCACTCCAGGCGCTGATCGTCGACGTCGACGGCACGCTCGCCGAGACCGAAGAGGCGCATCGCCACGCCTTCAACCAGACCTTTGCCGCTTGGGGCCTGCCCTGGCACTGGGACGTGGACGATTATCGCCAGTTGCTGCAGATCACCGGCGGCAAAGAACGTCTCGGCGCCTTTCAGCAAACCCTCTGCCTGTCGGACCGCCGCTTGACGGATACCGAGATCGCCCACCTCCACGCCCAGAAGACCGCGCGTTACACGGCGATCCTGGCCGCGGGCGAATTGCCGCTGCGCCCGGGTGTGGCGGACCTGATCCACACCGCCCGCGCCAAGGGCCTGCAGCTCGCGGTCGCCACGACGACCAACCGGCCGAATGTCGATGCGCTCTGTCGCTGCGGTTGGGGCCGGCCGGCGGCGGATCTCTTCGAGGTCATCGCCGCCGGCGACGAGGTCGCCGCCAAGAAACCCGCCCCCGACATTTATCTCCTGGCGCTCGACCGCCTCGGCCTGCCCGCAGACGCCTGCCTTGCGGTCGAAGACAGCCGCAACGGCCTGCTGGCCGCCAAGGCCGCGGGTCTCCGGACCATCGTCGCGCCTTCGGCGTACACGGCCAGCGAGGACGTCTCCGGCGCCGATCTGATCGTCTCGACCCTCGCGGACCCGCGGGTGACCGCTCGTCTAGCTCAGTAACCATGACCAATTGCGGGACCGACTAGAGCTGGATTCGGCCGGGAACGCACCTCGCCTCTCTTGTGAAAAGCCGTGCTCGTCGGCAACCCGCGGGGTGGCGAAGCCACGCCTGTTCGGTTGCACTTTATGGCTGTCGAGTCCGTGGGACCTCGCGCGGTGTGCCGGTGTCGACAAATCGCCACCCCTCCGGGGCGGGTTGGCGATGGGCACGGCGGGGCTGCGCCCCTTGACTCCGTGCCCGGGGCAGCGTTCCTACATCGGCTCCAGGCCGAAACTAACATACGGCAACTGCGCTCCAAGCCTTTCCCCTCGAGCACCACCGCGATTTGAGCCTCCTTAGGCGCGCGCCACCCGACCGACCCCTCACCTGGTCTCCTCAGCCGAAACCGCAACACTGGCAAAACGCGGCACCCCCACCAATCCAGGAGATCACCCGCCACTGGCCCGCTCCGCGAAGCCGGAGGCGGCAGCGGAGTACGACCGGCGCCGGCGCAGCCGGCTCAACCGAACCCCGCCTATTGCGCCGTCCAGCCGCCGTCCACCGGGATCGCCGCCCCGGTGACGTTGTGCGCCAGCGGCGAGCACAGCCAAAGAGCCAAGGCGCCGATCTCCCCGGGATCCGAGGTCCGCTGCGAGGGCTGCTTCTCGGCCAAGAGATCGGCGATCCCCTTGTCCCGGTCGCCGCCGAACATCGCCGCCCGCGCTGCCACCTGGGGCGCGATGATCGACGTCTCGGTCCAGCCCGGGCAGATGCAATTGGCGGTCACGCCCCCGCTCGCCTTGGTCCCCGCCGTGGCGTATTCCAAGGCTGCCACGCGGCTCAGCCCCACCAGCCCGAACTTCGCCGCCACGTAGGGCGCCTTGTCCTTCGACGCGACCAGCCCGTGCACCGAGGCGATGTTGATCACCCGCCCGAACCCCCGCGCCGCCATCGACGGCAGGGCCAGACGCATCGTTTCAAACGCCGCCGACAGGTTCACCGCCAGAATCGCGTCCCAGGTCTCGCGCGGCATCTCGGCCAGGGGCGCGGTGTGCTGAATGCCGGCGTTGTTCACCAGCACGTCCACCCCGCCCCAGGCCTCCAACGCCGCCATCATGCTCGAGATCGCCTCCGGATCGCGCAAATCCGCGGGGAAGAACACCGCCTCCGGCGACCCCAGCTCGCCGAGCCCGGCGCAGACCTCCTCCGCCTGCCCCGGCGCGGCGAGCCCATGCACCGCGACCCGCGCGCCAGCGCCCGCCAGCGCCTCGGCCACCGCCAGCCCGATCCCCTGGACCGAGCCCGTCACCAGCGCGGTCCTGCCCGCCAAATCCGTCATCTCAGCCCTCCGCCAGCCGTTTGCGCAACTCAGTCTTCAGCACCTTGCCGTAATTGTTCTTCGGCAGCGCATCGACGAACATGTACGACTTCGGCCGCTTGAACCGCGCGATGTTCTCCAGACAGAACGCATCAAGCGCCCTCTGGTCCACCGCGCCCGAGGCCACCACGAAGGCCACTACGTCCTCTCCCCACTCCGCCGAGGGCCGCCCGACCACCGACACCTCATGCACGCCCGTGTGTTGCATCAGCACCTCCTCGACCTCGCGCGGATAGATGTTGGTCCCGCCCGAGATGATCACGTCCTTCGACCGGTCCGCCAGCGTCAGATAGCCGTCCGCGTCGAGCCGTCCGACATCGCCTGTCATCAGCCAGCCGTCGCGCAAGGTCTTCGCCGTGGCCGCCTCGTTGCGCCAATAGCCCGGCATCACCGGCAGGCCCTTGACCATGATCTCGCCGGTCTCGCCCGGACCCAGAACCCCGTCCGGCCCACCGATCGCCACCTCGACCACCGACTGCGCCCGGCCGACCGAGCCCAGGCGTTCGCGCCACCGCGGGTGCGACCGGTCCGCGACCTCGTCGCGCGAGAGCGCAGTGATCGCCATCGGGCACTCGCCCTGCCCGTAGATCTGCACGAAGCGCGGCCCGAACCAGTCGACCGCCTCGACGATATCGGCCAGATACATCGGCCCGCCGCCATAAACCACGGTCTTGATGCCCTCGCCCCGCCTGCCCGCCGCCTTGGCCGCATCGGTCAGCCGCCGCACCATCGTCGGCGCCATGAACATCGACACCTGCCCGTGCCCGCGCGCCAATGCCAGGACCTCGTCGGCGTCGAACCCGCCCGAGCGCGGCACGATATGCGCCGCGCCCACGCGCACATGGATCGGCGCGTAGATCCCCGCTCCGTGGCTCATCGGCGCGGCGTAGAGCGCCGCATCCGCCGCCGACACCGGATCCACGTCCACCGGATAGGCCAGCGAGGTCGCCATCAGCATCCCGTGCGTGATCCGCACCCCTTTGGGCCGCCCGGTGGTGCCCGAGGTGTAGAACAGCCAGCACAAATCGTCCGGCTCGCGCGGCACAGATCCCATGCCAGCGCCTGAGGTCATCTCGATGAACTCAGCGCCGCCGATCTCGACCAGCGGCACCTGCACCTCCGCCGCCAGCGCCGCACCCAACTCCGCCGTCACGACCCCCAGCACCGCCCCGGCATCGCCGATGATCCAGGCGGCCTCCTTGGCATGCAGCTTGGCATTGATCGGCACTGCCGCCGCGCCCGCGATCCAGACCCCGAACATCACCACCAGATAGTCGGGATGGTTCTTGGCGAAGACCGCCACCCGGTCCCCCGGTGTTACCCCACGCTCGCGCAACGCCGCCGCGAAAGGCGCCGCCCGATCCGCAAAACCCCGGTAATCCGCCACCACCGCATCGCCGTGGCATAGCGCGGGTGCACCGCCCGACACCGCCGCCGCGCGCTCCAGCCATATCGCCAGATTCATCCCCCGGCCCCCCGACATGTCCCGCGCGCGGCGCCATGGAACCTCACTTTGCCGTCGCGCTCAACCGTCCCGGCTTCTTCTCGTCCCAAATACTCAAGGCCGCGGCCCCGCAACACCGCCCGGACCCCGACCCCCGGCGTCGCCTCGCAACAAGCCAAAAGACCGCGCGCGGACGCGCTCAATCGGGTACCCCCTCGCCATAGACATCCCGGTACCACTCGACGAACCGCCGCACGCCCACCTCCAGCGGCGTCTTCGGCAGCGCGCCGACCAGCGTCTGCAACAGCGTCGCGTCCGCCCAGGTCGCCGGCACGTCGCCGGGCTGCATGTCCATGAAGTTGATCCGCGCCTCCTGCCCCAGGGCCGCCTCGACCGCGCGCACGAAGTCCATCAGCTGCACCGGCGCCCCGTTGCCGATATTGACCACCCGGAACGGCGCCACCGGCGACAGCGAATCCGCCGCGCCCACCGGCTCGGACCCCGGCACCGCGTCGCGCAACCGCATCAGCCCCTCAACCAGATCGTCGACGAAGGTGAAGTCGCGCCGCATGTCACCGTGATTGTAGACGTCGATCGGCTCGCCGGCGGTGATCGCCTTGACGAATTTAAAGAGCGCCATATCAGGCCGTCCCCAAGGCCCGTAAACAGTGAAGAACCGAAACATCGTCACCGGCAGGCCGTAGAGATGGGCATAGGAATGCGCCATCGCCTCGGTCGCCTTCTTGGTGGCGGCATAGAACGACATCTGGCTGTCGGCCTTGTGGGTCTCGGCATAGGGCATCTCGGTGTTGGCGCCGTAGACCGACGAGGTCGAGGCCAGCATCAGGTGCTTCGGCGGGGTCGCGCGCGCCGCCTCGAGCACTTCGTAGGTGCCGATCAGATTCGCCTCGACGTACGTCCGTGGCGCCTCGATCGAATAGCGCACGCCGGCCTGCGCGGCGAGGTGCACCAAGACGTCGGGCGCATGCTCGGCCATCAGCCCGGCCAGCAACCCCGGCTCCTCCAGCCGCCCGATCACCGGCGTGAACCCCGGCGACTGGCCGAGGATCCGGTGCCGGGCCTCCTTCAGCGCCGGGTCGTAGTATTCGGTCATCGCGTCGAGCCCTATGACCCGCGCGCCGGCCTGTAGCAGCCGCTGGCTGGTGTGGAACCCGATGAATCCTGCCGATCCGGTGACCAGTGCCGTCTCTGCCATAAAAGCCTCTCTGCCCGCCTTGCCCTAGCCCTAGCGCAGAGCCCCGCGCAAAGAAACCGCCCCTGCCGCTTGGCGGCGCGCGCCCACAGCGGATAGGGTGCCGCCATGCTGCGCCCCGCCGTCCTGCTTTTCGCGTTGACCACTCTGGCTTTGGCCGAGCCCTACCGCGCGATCCAGGACCGGCGGCCGGAGCAGTTTCACCCCGAGACCGGCTACCGCATCGACCGCCAGCGCGCGCCGACGCCCGACGACATCCCCGGCCCGGCCCAGCCGATCAGCGCTGCCGAGGCCAAGGCGCTGCTGGCCAAAGGCGCCCTCGCGATCGACGTTTTCGGCGCCGCGCAGTCACGCTATGACGAGCTCGACGGTACCTGGCTGGTGTCGAAAGAGCGCCTCAGCCTGCCTGGCGCCACCTGGCTGCCCGAGACCGGCCGCGGCGTTCTCGACGCGACGATGCAGCGCTACCTGGCCGACACGCTCGCCCGCCTGACCCAGGGCGACCCGACCCGCCCGCTGATCGTCTATTGCATCGCCGATTGCTGGATGAGCTGGAACGCCGCGCAACGCATCGCCGCCCTGGGCTACACCGAGGTCCACTGGTTCCGCCACGGCACCGACGGCTGGCGCGACATCGGCGAGCCGTTGGTGCCTGTCGATCCGATACCTGTGGGCGTGGAGTAAGAGGGGTCGGGTTTTTCCCCGGTGGAGTCGGCTGGGTGGTGAAGCTGTATCTAGAGAACGAAGCCGCGCCATCGCCGACCCGCGGGGTGGCGAGCCGGCCTCTGAACGGGCGCACTTGATGGCTGTCGAGTCCGTAGGACCTCAAGCGGCGCGCGAGGCTCGATCAATCGCCGCCCCACCGGGGCGGGTCGGCGATGGCGCGGCGGCCTGCGGCCTTGAGTCTGCGCCTGGCGCGGGTCTTCAACGACTGCTCCAGGTCAACCCCCAAAATAGGCAGCCAACCGTCCTGAGGTCAATTGAGAGCTGGTCG
Source organism: Rhodobacter sp. (assembly GCA_030066215.1). Lineage (GTDB taxonomy): Bacteria > Pseudomonadota > Alphaproteobacteria > Rhodobacterales > Rhodobacteraceae > JASJCA01. The sequence continues at coordinate 39,930 of JASJCA010000016.1, forward strand.
CACGCACCACAGTTTCCCCAGACCCTCAGCCCGCCCGCTCAGTTCCCAAGCGGCAGAACCTCGCTCTCGATCCCAGAATAGAGATGCGCCACCGAGCGGTGGAATTCCTCCGGCATGGCGCCCATCGACACAAACGCCTCCGGCAGCTCAAGATCCATCGCCTCGATCATATCGAGGCCCTCGCGCGCAGCCCCCGTCAGCGCGGCTTCCAGCCAATCCAGATAGGCCCGGGTCTGCGCGATCGAGGCACCGCCCGTGTCGTAGGGCCCGTGCCCAGGCACGATCGCCGACGCCTCCACGCCCGCTAGCACGTCCAGCGCCGCCCGCCAGGCCGCCAGATCGGCCGACGGCGTCGTCGGCGCACGGTCAAAAAACACCAGATCGCCGGCGATCAGGTTGCCCGACGCCCGGTCCACAAGCGCCAGATCCGAGCCCGTGTGCCCGGCCAGCGGTAACGCCTCGAAGCCGCGCCCGTCGATCACCAGATCGCCGCCCTCGACCACCGCGGTCGGCGGCACCACCTCGGTCCCGCGCATCCAGTCGCCGAGGATCCGGTACATGTTGTCGGCAAACGCCTCGCCATCGGCAAACGCCGCCGCCTGGGTCCCGCCAAGCGCCAGGATCGGCACGTCGGCAAAGACCTGGTTGCCGAAGAAATGGTCCGGATGGTGATGCGTGTTCACCACCGCTGACACGCCGCGGATGTCGAGCCCCAAGGCCATCGCCTTCAGCGCCTCGCCATAGCGCAGGGACGGCCCGCTATCGACCACGATCAGCCCGCTCGCGCCCTGCAGAAGGGTGATATTCACGATCGCGCCGCCGTTCCGCATCGAGAAATAATCGGTGGCGCCTTCCACCATCCAGATCCCGTCCGCGACCTGCTGCGGCACCAGATCATACGCCAGCCGCGCCGCCGCGGCCGCCCGCGGCGCCAGTGCCGCCGCGCCAATAAGCCCCAGCGACTGGCGCCGCGACAGGCTCAATTCAGCGCGCCTTGGCTGATCACCCCGTCGATATCGTTGCCGTTGTTGTCCCGCCCGCGCACGTGCAGGCTGGCCGGCAGCGTCCCGGGCGCGAAGTAAAGCGTGAAGGCCGGATCCTCGTTCACCGGCTCGCTCAGCTCGATCCGCGCCAGCTTCACCCCATCGTCGGTCTCCAGCGCCAGATCCTCGATGATGAACACCGGGATGTCGCCCGCGAGCCCGGTATCCATCGGATGATCGACGATGAACCGCGCCCGGCCCGAGGCCGCCCAAAGCCGCCCGCGCACCTCGCCCAGATGCTCTTCCCAGTCGTCGCTGGCATAGGCGTGGGCCGGCGCGGTACAGCCGCCGCCGGCCGCATCGATATAGGTCGAGCCAATGTGCCAGGCGCCGTCCTGGGTCTCGACCGAGGCGCGGATCGCCGTCGCCTGGTCGATCTTGAACCGCAGCGCGATCTTCGCCTCGGCCTCTTCCGGGAACTAGGTCAGGATGTGCGGGATCGGGCCGTAATCGGCCGTCACCACGATGCGCCGCACATTCGGGATCGCCGTGGCGTCGACCAGCAAGGGCACGTTCAGCGAATCCTCCGCCTCCGCCGGCCCGCGCACCACCACCCGGTCGTCGAACCGGATGTCGGCGGGATCACCGAGAATGTCGATCTGGTGGTAATCCCACATCCCCGACTGCATCGGATCGTCGAGCTTGGTCTGCGGATCGTCGAGCCCCCAGGCCGCCCCGGCCAGCGCCAGCGCCGCCGCCATTACCCAAGCCGTCAGCCGCATCGCAGTCCCTCCCGATCGCGCCCGTTGCCGCGCCTTCTAGCACAAACCCCGCCGCCACGCATCGGCCTTAAGGTCGTAGAGCGCGCCCGGGTCTTCTTCTCGTCCGAAATACTCAAATCCCGCCGCCACAACGCCACGCACTGCATCCATAGCGCCCACGCCCGCCAAACGCACCCACGGGCCCCCACCGCAGGCGAAACCGAGGATGGGGAGAGCACAGCGCTGCCGCAGGCAGCGCCGTCAGGACACCGCCGACCGCGCGGCGCGGCGCCAGCGGCTGGCGCGGGCCTCGGTCGATTGCACCACCAGATACTCGATCAGCAGCATCACCGCGACGAAGGACAGCGAATAGGCCAAGACGTACGCCGTCTCGAACAGCTGGAAATAGAGGTGGATTTGAAATCCCACCCCGTTGCTGCGGCCCAGGAACTCCACCACCAGCACGATCTTCCAGATCACCGCCAGCCCGTTGCGCACCGCCGTCGACAGATACGGCGCCAGTTGCGGCAACAGCACGTGGCGCAGCCGAGCCCAGCGGCCCATGCGGTAGACCTGCGCCATCTCGGCCACCGCGGGGTCGCGCGCCCGCACGCCTTCGCGCACCGTCACGATCACCATCGCGGTCTTGTTCACCGACACCGCCACGATCGCCGCCACCTCGTTCAGCCCCAGCCACAGATAGGCCAGCACGATCACCACCAGCGCCGGCAGGTTGAGAAACACCACCACCCAAGGGTCCGCCCACCGGTTGAGCCGCGGGAACAGCCCCAACAGCAGCCCCAGAGCCGTCCCGATCGCCATGGCAAAGCCGAACGCCGCCAGCACCCGCGCCAGCGTCGCGCCCATGTGCAGCCAAAGCGCGCCCGAGGCCGCCTCGCCGGCGATCACCGCCCAGACCGCCGCCGGCGCCGGCAGCACGCTGGCGTCATCGAGCGCCCGCGCCCCGGCCCACCACGCCAGCCCCAACGCGGCCAGCGATACCGCGATCACAATCGGGCTGCGCCCGGTCTTGTTGGTCTCCGCCATAGCGCATGCTAGACCACATCAAGCCGCCGCGCGGCACAAATGGGACCAAGGTCGCATAACGCGGGCCCGCCCGCGCCCCGTACGATCCGCGCCATGCGCGCGCTCCTCGTCCTCGCGGCCTGTCTCGGCCTCGCCGCCTCCCCGCTCGCGCCCGCCCGCGCCGAGCCGCTGTCCCGCGACCGCCTCGGCGCCCTGGTGATCCCGCCGTTCCTGCTTGGAGAGCAGATCAACGACCAGGGCGTCTGGAGCCTCGAAAACGCCGGCGGCCTGCCCGCGGGCTATGCCTTCGAGACCGAGCCGCTCGCGCCCCTGCCCGGTTTCGCCGGCGCGCCGATCAACGCGCTGGTGATGCTCGATCTCGAAGGCAATTTCCTCGACGTGCAACTCATCGCCCATAACGAGCCGATCTTCGTCTCGGGCCTCGGCGAAGCCGCCTTCGAGGCGTTCTTCACCCAGTACCGCGGCCGCAACATCGCCTCGAGCCTGGTCGTCGGCACGCCCTATGGCGCGGCGGAAGAGGGCGGCGCGCTGGTCTATCTCGACGGTGTCACCAAGGCCACCGCCTCGGTCCGCATCGCGCATGAATCGATCCTCGCCGCCACGTTGCAGATCGCCCGGGACAAGATGCGCGGGCTCGCCACCGGCCCGCCGGCGCATCCCGACCCGACGGTCGACGAACCGCTCACCTGGGACGATCTCGTCGCTCAGGGCCTCGCCACCCGTTTCACCGTCAGGAATGCCGAGGTCGACGCCCGGTTCGCCGGCACGCTTTGGGAGGACGACGATCCGGTCGCCCGCGCCGAGCCCGACGCGCCCTATCTCGACCTCTGGATCGTCGATATCGGCCCGCGGTCCATCGCCCGCGCCGTGCTCGACCGCGACGGGGTCGCCGAACTGCAGAGCTTCCTCGCGATTTCCGATTTCGACGAGCCGCTGCTTCTGATCGAAACCGGGCGCCACGGCCTCGTCGGCCCTGACTTCGTGCGCAACACCGCGCCCGACTGGCTGTCGGCCGAGCAATTTGGCCTGCCCGTGGCGCTGCGCGACAGCGACCTTCTGATCGGCCTCAACCCCGACCTGCCCGCCGGCCTGCACGACGGCACCGCGATGATCCTGCGCACCGACCGCCGGCTCGGTTTCGACCCTACCGAGCCCTGGACCCTGCACGTCCAGGCCAACCGCGCCCACGGCTCGTTCCGCCCCGAGATCGGCTCGGTCACACTGTCGACGACCCAGTCTACCGACCCCCGCTTCTTCACCCGGCCCGAAGCGCCCGCGCCCGTCGCGCCCTGGCGCGAGGCGCTACGCGACCGCCGGACCGATCTCATCCTGCTCTCCGCCGGGCTCGCCGCCCTCATCACGCTGCTGGCGTTGCGTCAGTCGGCCCTGGCCGGCCACCGCCACCTGACCCCGATCCGGCTGGGGTTGCTGGCCGCGATGACGGTCTTCGTCGGCTGGTGGGGCCAGGGCCAGCTGTCGATCGTCACCGTGATCGGCGTGATCCGTGCCGCCTACGAGGGCGGCTCTTTCGCCTTCCTGCTCTACGACCCGTTCTCGCTGTTGATCTGGGGCGCGGCCATCGCCGGCTTCGTCATTTGGGGCCGCGCACTTTACTGCGGCTGGCTCTGCCCCTTCGGCGCGCTGCAGGAATTTGCCCACCACATCGGCCGCGCCCTGCGCCTGCCCCAGATCGAGCTTGATCGCGACTGGGACAAACGTCTGAAATCGCTGAAATATATCGTCCTGGCTGGGCTTATCGCGCTGATCTTCACCGCGCCCCAGCACCTCGACACCGCCGCCGAGGTCGAGCCCTTTAAGACCGCCATCACCACCTATTTCCTGCGCGAATGGTACTACGTGGCCTATGCCGCCGGGCTGCTGCTGCTCTCGGCGGTGCTCTTCAAGGGCTTCTGCCGCTACCTCTGCCCGCTCGGCGCCGTCATGGCGATCGGCGGGCTGGTGCGCGGCCGCGACTGGATCGCCCGCCGCGCCGATTGCGGCTCGCCTTGCCAGCTTTGCGCCGTGCGCTGCAAATACGGCGCGATCCGGCGCACCGGCGCGGTGCAATACGACGAATGCTTCGGCTGCCTCGACTGCGTGGCGATCCACGACGACCCGGGCCAATGCGTGCCGCTGGTCCTCGCCGCGCGCCAGCAGACCGGCCGGGCCGCAGTATGAGACGCCGCCGCTTCATCGCGCTCGCCGCCGCCTTCGCCGCCACGCCCGCTGCGGCGAGCCCGGTCCGCTGGCGCGGCCGCGCCCTGGGCGCCGAGGCCGAGATCACGCTGCACGCCCCGCCGGCGCTGGCCGCCGAGGCCCTGGCGCAGGCGCAAGACCTGCTCGCCGAGATCGAGGCGCTTTTCAGCTTGCACCATCCCGGCTCGGCGCTGGCGCGGCTGAACGCCCGCGGCGCGCTGACGCTGCGCGACCGCCGGTTTCACGCCCTGCTCGACGCCTGCGACGACCTGCACCGGCGGACGCAGGGCCGCTTCGACCCCACCGTGCAGACCCTTTGGCAGGCGCTCGCCGCCGGGCACGACCCCGCCGCGGCGCGCCGGACCATCGGCTGGCATCGGATCGCCCGCACCCCGTCCCGTATTTCGCTCGGGCCCGGCCAGGCGCTGACCTTGAACGGCATCGCCCAGGGCTACGCCACCGACCTGATCGCCGAGGCCTTCCGCGCCCTGGGGCTGACCCAAGTCCTGGTCCATATCGGCGAGTTCCGCGCCCTCGGCGGCCCCTGGCGCATCGGGATCGAGGACCCCGCCCATGGCGCGGTCGCGGCACGCCGGATCGAAGGCCGCGCCATCGCCACCTCCGGCCCCGCCGCGACCCTGGTCGGCGGCACGCCCCACATCCTTGACCCAAGCAGCCCGGCGCCGCCGCTCTGGTCCAGCGTCACCGTCGAGGCAGCCACCGCCACCCTGGCCGACGGCCTCTCCACCGCGCTCTGCCTCGCCGACCTGCCCACGATCCGCGCCATCCACGCCCAAACCCCCGACGCCCACCGCATCACCCTGGCCGATCCGGTGGGCGACATCACCACGGTTGCGCGCTGAGCGGAGCCGCGGATGCGCCTTGTAGCGGACGTTCGTGGTCTAGAGACAAGCCGCGCCATCGCCAACCCGCGGGGTGGCGAGCCGACGTCTGATCGGCAGTACTTTATGGTCGTCGAGTCCGTAGGGCATCGAGCTATGCGTTGGCCTCGATCAATCGCCACCCCTCCAGGGCGGGTTGGTGATGGCGCGGCGGCGCTGCGCGTCTTGACTCCGCGCCTGGCGTGGGTATCTGCCCTACGCCGTCTCCAGCTTCCGCGGGCCTTTGGGCGTCGAGACGATCCAGACCTCGTCGTAGGGGTATTGCGATTCGTCCTTGGCCCAGAGCTTGGCGATCACCGCGATCTGAAACTCGATCCAGCCCATCGCGTAGGGCGCCGCGCCGTTGTCCCTCAGCTCGGCGTCGAGCTCTTTCAGCCGCCAGAACGGAACGCTCGGAAACGCATGATGCGCCGTGTGGTAGGGCATCTGCCAGCAGAGCCAGCGCATCAGCGCGTTGGTGCGCGTCGACCGGGTGTTGCGGAAGATGTCGGGCTCGTGGCTGAGGCCCAGATGCTCGATTGTGTTCTGCAGCTGATGCACCGGCTTCATCGCCACCATCGGCGCCAGCCACAGGATCACCGCCGCCCAGCTTCCCGCCGCCAGCGACAAAACCGCCACCGCCGCGTATCCGGCCAGGTGCCAGCGCGCCTCGGCGACGACCAGGCCATGCTGGTCCGGCCTGACGTAAGGCTCCAGCACGATCCCGCGCGCCAGCCGCAGCATGCGCGTCACGCGCGTCCACCAGTACATCAGCCCGCTCAGCCACAGCAGGTAGCTGCGCAAGGTATAGGGCTCGCGCGCCAACTCCCCGTCCTTCTCCCAATCCTGGGTCCACTGGTGATGCGCCGAATGCTGGATCCAGTCGAAATCGCGCGCGAAGATCATCAGAAAGCCGATCGCCCGCCCGAAGACCCGGTTCGGCCACTTGGTCCGGAACACCGTGCCGTGGCTCAACTCGTGCTGCGCGGCATAGAGGAAGTTCAAAAGCACGCCGTGCACAATGAAGACCGGCACCGCGACCCAGCTCCCCCAGGTCTGCCACAGCAGCGTGCCGCTGACCGCGATCGCCCCCAGATGCGACCCCAACTGCAGCACCCCGGCCAGATCCGACCGCTGCATCAGCGCCCGCAGCCGGTTCCGGTCGATCAGATCGCGGCGGGTGAATGTGGTCTGCATGTCCGGTTCGTCTCTGACGGTCTCGGCACAAGGGTTCCACGATTCGCCGCCGATTTCCATTGCGCCCCGCCGCACCTGGCCGCAAGGATCGGGCGCCTGTCCAAATCTGACCCGACAATGTCTCAAATGGAACAGTCCGCCGCGCTAAAGCGCGAAACCCTGGCCCGGCGTCCGGAGGCCGCCGCAAATTGATGACCTATTCCGCGTTTCACATCCTCTGGCAGGGCCTGACCGGCAACAAAGGCTGGACACCGGTCTGGCGCGAGCCCGAGCCGAAACCCGCCTACGACATCGTCATCGTCGGCGGCGGCGGCCATGGACTGGCGACCGCCTACTACCTGGCCACCGAATTCGGCCTTACAAACGTCGCGGTGCTGGAAAAGGGCTGGCTCGGCTCAGGCAATGTCGGGCGCAACACCACGATCATCCGCTCCAACTACCTGCTGCCCGGCAACCAGCCGTTCTACGAACTATCGATGACGCTGTGGGAGGGGCTGGAGCAATCGTTCAACTACAACGCCATGGTCAGCCAGCGCGGTATCCTAAACCTCTACCACTCGGACGCCCAACGCGACGCCTTCGCCCGCCGCGGCAACGCCATGCGGATGACCGGCGCGGGCGGAGAGCTGCTGGACCAGGCCGCCTTGCGCCGCATGGCCCCGTATCTCGACTTCGACAACGCCCGCTTCCCGATCAAGGGCGCGCTCTACCAGCCCCGCGGCGGCACCGTGCGCCACGACGCGGTGGCCTGGGGCTATGCCCGCGGCGCCGACCGGCGGGGCGTCGACCTTCTGCAGAATTGCGAGGTCACCGGATTCGACATTGCCGGCGGCATTTGCACCGGGGTGCAAACGACCCGCGGCCCGATCAAGGCGAAAAAGATCGCCGTTTGTGCCGCCGGATCCTCGGGCCGGGTGATGTCGCTCGCCGGTCTGCGCCTGCCGATCGAAAGCCACGTCCTGCAGGCCTTCGTGTCAGAGGGGCTGAAGCCGGTCATCCCCGGTGTGATCACATTCGGCGCCGGGCATTTCTACATCTCCCAATCCGACAAAGGCGGGCTCGTGTTCGGCGGCGACATCGACGGCTACAACTCCTACGCCCAGCGCGGCGGCTTACCGGTGGTCGAGGACGTCTGCGAGGGCGGCATGGCGATCCTGCCGATGCTCGGCCGCGCCCGGCTGCTGCGCATGTGGGGCGGGGTGATGGACATGTCGATGGACGGCTCGCCGTTCATCGACAAGACCGATGTCGACGGTCTCTATTTCAACGGCGGCTGGTGTTACGGCGGCTTCAAGGCCACGCCGGCCTCGGGCTACTGCACCGCCCATCTCCTGGCCAGGGACGAGCCGCACCCGGTCGCCGCCGCCTACCGCCTCGACCGGTTCCGCCGCGGCGCGCCGATCGACGAAAAGGGCGCCGGCGCCCAGGCGAATTTGCATTAGGTGCCGGTGATGACGCGACGCCCGATGCACCGACGTTATACCGACGCAATACCGACGCAATACCGACGTGCCGTTTCGGTCCCTTCCGAGCCTTCAGAATGATCATTGACCACCCCCTCCTCGGCCCCCGCGACGCCGCCGAATTCGTGGTCAAGGGCGATGCCGCGCTGATCGACCGGCCCGACGGCCTGGCGGACGGCGCGGGCGCTGCGTTCCACGACTACCTGCACCTTCGCGACAACCCCGCGGGCGTGCATCGCGAGCTCTGGTACCACGAACACGGCGACCGGTCCTGGTTGGTCGTGACCCGAAATACCGTGACGCATGAGATACTTAGCGTCGAACTCGCCCGCGACGTGGCGCGCGCACAGGGCCGGTCGCGATGACCCAGCCGTTCCGCATATCGGGCGGCCTCATCGACCGCACCCGCCCCCTGGTCTTTCGCTTCAACGGCCAGGTTTTGCAAGGTTATCAAGGCGATACGCTGGCCTCGGCACTCTTGGCCAATGGCCGGCGCCTGGTCGGCCGGTCGTTCAAGTATCACCGCCCCCGCGGCATCTTCTCGGCCGGCCCCGAAGAGCCCAACGCCTTGATTCAAATCAGAAAAGGCGCCTTCGCCGAGCCCAACACCCGGGCCACCACGGCCGAGCTTTACGACGGGCTCGAGGCCACCAGCCAGAACCACCGCGGCCCGCTGGCCTGGGATCTCTTGGCCGTCAACGACTGGCTCTCGCCCTTTCTAAGTGCCGGATTTTACTACAAAACCTTCATGTGGCCCAAGGCCTTCTGGGAACGCCTCTACGAGCCCGTGATCCGCGCCGCCGCCGGTCTCGGGCGATTGTCCGGCGACCCCGACCCCGACCTCTACGACTATGGCTTTCTGCATTGCGACGTGCTGGTCGTCGGCGCCGGGCCCGCCGGTCTCGAAGCCGCGCTGACCGCCGCCCGCGCCGGCGCCCGAGTGATCGTCGCTGACGAGGACTTCCTGCCCGGCGGCCGTTTGAATTCAGAGACTTACGAGATCGACGGCCAGCCCGGCGCCGCCTGGGCCGCCGCCGCATGGGCCGAGCTGCAGGCCCTGCCGACCGTCTGCGCCATGACCCGCACCACGGTCTACGGCGCCTTCGACCACGGCGTCCACGGCGCGCTGGAGCGCATGACCGACCACCGCGCCGACGCCGGCGGCAAGCCGCGCCAGATCCTCTGGCGCCTCTATGCCAGGCGCACCATCCTCTGCGCCGGCGCCACTGAACGCTCGATCGCGTTTGCCAACAACGACCGCCCCGGCATCATGCTCGCCGGCGCCGCCCGGGCCTACGCCAGCCGCTACGGCGTCGCCCCCGGCAAGCGCATCGCGGTCTTCGCCAACAGTGACGACGGCAGGCGCACCGCCGACGACCTCAAGGCGCAAGGCATTGAGGTCGCTGGAATAATCGACGCGCGCCTGGGTGAGGCGGTGATCGACACGACGGGCCGCAAGGGGCTCGTGTCGGTGACCGACAGGCACCGCCGCCGGATCGAGGCCGACTGCCTCGCCGTCTCGGGCGGCTGGAATCCCAACGTGCATCTGACCTGCCACCACCGCGGCCGCCCGGTCTGGCGCGACGACATCGCCGCCTTCGTCCCCGGCCCCGACCTGCCGCCGGGGATGGCCGTCGCCGGCGCGGCAAACGGCACCCTGACGCTCGCCGCCGGGCTTCACGAGGCGCGCGCCAAGGCCAACGCCGCGGTGAAGGCCCTGGGATTTGCGCCGCGCCGCAAAGCCCTGCCCAAGGCCAGCGACGAAGCCATCGACCTCAAACCGTTTTGGCACGTCAAGGGCCCCAAGCGCGCCTGGGTCGACCTGCAGAACGACGTCACCGTCAAGGACATCCGCCAATCGCACCAAGAGGGCTTTCGCTCGGTCGAGCACCTGAAACGCTACACCACCCTCGGCATGGCCACCGACCAGGGCAAGACCGCCAACGTCCTCGGCCTCGCCATCCTGGCCGAGGTCTCCGGCAAGAGCATTCCGGACACCGGCACCACCATTTTCCGCCCGCCCTACACGCCGGTCCCGATCGGCGCCTTCGCCGGCCGCGCCCGCGGCAAGGACTTTCGCCCCACCCGCCGGACGCCCAGCCACGCCTGGGCCGCCGAGACCGGCGCGAGTTTCGTCGAAACCGGCGCCTGGCTGCGCGCCGAGTGGTACGCCCGGCCCGGCGAAAAGGGCTGGCGCGACAGCGTCGACCGCGAGGTGCAGGCGACCCGCAACGGGCTCGGCCTCTGCGATGTCTCGACCCTGGGCAAGATCGACATCCAGGGCCGCGACGCCGCCGAATTCCTCAACCGCGTCTACGCCAACCGGTTCCTGAACCTGCCCGTCGGCCGCGTCCGCTACGGCCTGATGCTGCGCGAGGACGGCTTCGTCTACGACGACGGCACCACTGCGCGTCTGGGCGAGACGCACTACGTGATGACCACCACCACGGCCAATGCCGGGCTGGTCTTTCGCGAGCTGGAATTCGCCCGGCAGTGCCTCTGGCCCGACCTCGACGTGCACCTGATCTCGGTCACCGACGCCTGGGCGCAATACGCCGTCGCCGGGCCGAATGCCCGCGCGCTGCTGAGCGCGGTGGTCGACGATCTCGACCTCTCGAACGAAGCCTTCCCGTTCATGGCCTGCGCCCCCTGCACCGTATTCGGCGGCACGCCCGCGCGGCTTTTTCGGATCTCATTTTCGGGCGAGCTGGCCTACGAGATCGCGGTTCCGTCGCGCTGTGGCGACGCGATGATCCGGGCGCTGATGCAGGCCGGCGAGGCCTTCGGCGCCGTGCCCTACGGCACCGAGGCGCTGAGCGTGATGCGGATCGAAAAGGGCCACGCCGCCGGCGCCGAGCTCAACGGCCAGACCACCGCGGCGCAGCTCGGCCTCGGCCGCATGGTGGCGCAGACCAAGGACGCCATCGGCACCGTGCTGTCGCAGCGTCCGGAGATGACCCTTGAGGACGACCTGCGCCTGGTGGGGCTTTGCCCCGTCGACCGCAGCCACGGGCTGAACGCCGGCGCGCATTTCCTGGCCCCCGGCGCGCCCGCCGATCTCGACCACGACCAAGGCTGGATGACCTCGGTCGCCTTCTCGCCGACGCTCGGCCACGCCATCGGCCTCGGCTTCGTCCGGAACGGCCAGGACCGGATCGGCGAAACCCTGCGCGCCCACGACCCGATCCGCGGCAGGGACACCGAGGTCGAAATCGTCAGCCCGCACTTCTACGACCCCGACGGAGACCGCCAGCGTGGCTGACCTGACCGCGATCCCGCCGCTCGGCGGCCACGACGAAACCACAGGCGATCTGCGGCTGCGCGAACGCGGCGACCTCGCGCTGGTCTCGATCGCCGTGCCGCTCGGCGGCGAGGCCACGCTGGCCAAGGCGCTGCGATCCGCCTTCAAGCTGGACCTGCCCGACCCCGGCCGCTTCTCCGCCAGCGCAACCCACTACCTGATCCGCACCGGCCCCGATCAGCTGCTGCTGGCCTTCGCTCACGCCGCACCCGACGCCGAGCCCCGGGTCGCCAAGGCCCTGAAGGGGGCAGCTTATACCACCGACCAGACCGGCGCCTGGGCGGTGCTGGAGCTGTCGGGGCCCAACTGCCGCACCGTACTGGAACGGATCTGCCCGCTCGACCTTCACGATATGGCCTTCCCCGTCGGCGCCGCGCACCGCACGTTGATGGAGCATCTCGGCGTGCTGATCCTGCACACCGACGCCGACACCTTCCTGCTGATGTCGGCCAGTTCCTCTGCGATGTCGTTTCTGCATGCGCTGCGAACCTCGATCCGGTATGTGTCCTGACCGAAAGCCGGCGGACATAGAGGCAACGACGTGGCAGCAACAATCATCGACGGAAAGGCCTTTGCGGCGCGGGTCCGCGCCCAGGTGGCAGGGCAAGTTGCGCGGCTGACGTCAGAGCATGGCATCACCCCCGGCCTGGCCGTCGTTCTGGTGGGCGAGGACCCGGCCAGCCAGGTTTATGTGCGTTCGAAGGGCAAGATGACCATCGAGGTCGGAATGGCCTCTTTCGAACATCGGTTGCCGGAAACCGCCACGGAGGGTGAGTTGTTGGATCTGGTGGATTGCTTGAACAAAGACGACCAGGTTCATGGGATTTTGGTGCAACTGCCCCTTCCTGATCACCTCAATTCCAACCTTGTGATCAATGCGATCGACCCGGCGAAGGATGTAGACGGTTTCCACATTTCGAATGTCGGACGTCTGGGGACCGGTCAAAATGCAATGGTCCCCTGCACCCCGCTCGGCTGTTTGCTGATGCTGCGCGACACCCACGGCTCGCTTTCGGGCCTGGACGCAGTCGTGATCGGACGGTCGAATATCGTTGGCAAGCCAATGTTCAACCTGCTTTTGGGCGAAAGCTGCACCGTAACCGTTGCACATTCGCGAACCAAGGACCTGCCGAAGGTCGTGCGCCGGGCGGATATCGTGGTGGCCGCGGTCGGGCGCCCCAACATGGTCAAGGGCAACTGGATCAAACCCGGCGCGACGGTGATAGACGTCGGCATCAACCGGATCGACGCACCGGAGCGGGGCGAGGGCAAGACCCGACTGGTCGGCGATGTCGAGTTCGACAGCGCGGCGCAAGTCGCGGGGGCCATAACCCCGGTTCCCGGGGGCGTCGGGCCGATGACCATCGCCTGCCTGCTCGCCAACACTTTGACGGCCTGCTGCCGAGCGAACGGTCTGCCCGAGCCCGAAGGCCTGACAGTCTGACACATTTGCCGGGCGCGCTCAGTTAGGCCGACCGGGTCAGAAATACTTGATCGCTGCCGGTCGCTGCTGCGATCGGCCGGGTGAGACTTGGTTGAGCCGCACGGACGCAGCCGGCCAGAGGTCGACACTTGCCGTCTAGCGTCGTGCCGGGCACCAGGCGCCCCGCTCCACCCGATGTGAGTCACCCGCATTCACTTCCTGGGTCGCCAAGACTCCATGCCGCGTATATCAGGCGCGACCGCGCCGCCGCTCTTGCCCTTGCCAAGGCCTTGGGCTCTAGTCGCCCGGTCATGTCCCAGCCTGCACCCACCTCTTCCCGGCCGCTCGCCGGCATCGTCTGGATGCTGATCACTGGCGCGCAATTCGTCGCCGTCACTGCGATCGTCAAGCATGTAGGCTCGGACATCCCCGCGCCGCAGGCCGCGTTCCTACGCTATCTTTTGGGCCTCGTCTTCTTCCTGCCAATGATCCGCCCAATGCTGCGCGCCGGGCTCGACCGCAGCGCGATGCAGCTCTTCGGCCTGCGCGGCGTCGCGCATGCCATCGGCGTCACCTTATGGTTCTACGCCATGACCCAGATCCCGATCGCCGAGGTCACCGCGATGAACTACATCTCGCCGGTTTACGTCACCATCGGCGCGGCACTGTTTCTCAGCGAACGCCTCGCCGTGCGCCGCATCGCCGCCGTCGTCGCCGCGCTGGTCGGGGCGCTGATCATCCTGCGCCCCGGCGTGCGCGAGGTGTCGCCGGGCCACCTGGCGATGCTGGTCAATGCGGTGCTCTTCGCCGCCTCCTACCTGATCGCCAAGATCATGGCCGACCGGATGCCCGCCGCGGTCGTTGTCGGCTGGCTGTCGATCATCGTCACAATCGTGCTGGCCCCGCTCGCCATCGCCGTTTGGGTGCCGCCGAGCGCCGAAGACCTGGCCTGGCTGCTTCTGGTCGCGGCTTTCGCCACCGGCGGGCACTACACCATGACGCTGGCGTTCCGCGCCGCGCCGATCGCGGTCACCCAGCCCGTCACCTTCCTACAGCTCGTCTGGGCCACACTGCTCGGCGCGCTGGTCTTCGGCGAGCCGGCTGATGCCTGGGTGATCTTCGGCGGCGGGGTGATCATCGCCTCCGTCAGCTACATCGCCTGGCGCGAGGCGGTGCTGCGGCGCCGCGCCACGACCCCTCCGGCTGTGGCCACCAAGGTCTGATCGCGCGGGCGGACGAAACCTTTGCCCGATCGCGCCCGCGCCACTAGACTGCGGCCAAGAGCGGAGGGTGCGATGGCAAATTTCAGGCTTCTGATCCTTGCGGCGGCGGTCGCCGGCGCCGGAACTGCGGTCAAAGCGGAACTGCAGATCTGCAACGACACCGGCCAGACCCAAAGCGTGTCGATCGGCTACAAGGGCGACGACGACTGGACCTCGGAAGGGTGGTGGAACATCGCGCCCGGCGACTGCGCCACGCCGGTCACGGGCGATCTGAAGAAACGCTACTACTACTACCGCGCCGAGGTCGATGGCGGTGATTTCGAGGGCGAAAACTATTTCTTCTGCACCACCACCGAGGAATACACCATCGTCGGCGACACCGAGTGCGAGGATCGTGGCTACGACCGCGAGAGCTTTACCGAAATCGACACCGGTGAAACCGCCACAGCCTTCACCTACCGGATTACCGAGGCCGAGACCGGCGGCGCGGCCGATGGCGGCGAAGAGCTGGGCCTGGAGTTCTGCAATGAGACCGCCGAGACGCAAAGCGTGTCGGTGGCCTACGAGGGCGACGACGGCTTCGTCTCGGAAGGCTGGTGGAACGTCGAGCCCGGCGATTGCGCAACGCCGCTGGGGGGCGCGCTGAAGAAGCGATATTACTATTACCGGACCGAGGTGCAGGGCGCGCCGTCGATCACTGGCAGCTACAATTTCTGCACCACGCCCGAGGCCTACACCATCACGGGTGACAGCGACTGCGAGGCGCGCGGCTACGATACCGAGGGCTTCGCCGAGATCGACACCGGGCCGACCTCCAAATTCTACTCGGTGGCGATGACCACCGACCAGGGCAGCGATGTCAGCGAAGAGCCGTCCGCGCCGGTCGAGACCGAGGCCGGGGCAGGTCTGCGGATCTGCAACGAGACCGACAACGCGCAAGAGCTGTCCTTCGGCTATAATGGTGCCGAGGGCTGGACCTCGGAAGGCTGGTGGATCGTCGATCCCGGCGAGTGCGTCGAACCGGCGCTCGACGGCACGAACCGCCGCTACGTCTACTACCGCGCGGAGATCGGCGGCGGCCCGTTCGAGGGCCAGAACTATTTCTTCTGCACCACACCCGAAGAATACACCATTATCGGCGACAGCGACTGCGAGGCGCGCGGCTACGACCGCGAGGACTTCCGCGAGATCGACACCGGCAGCACCTTGGGGACCTTCACCTTCACGCTGGTGCGCGACGAGGACCTGCCGATGACCGATCCCGGTCCGACAGCAGATCCGACCCCGGAGCCAGAACCCGTCCCGACGCCCGAGCCGACCCCGGTGCCGGGCTTCGATTTTGGCGAGGGCAGCGGTACCGTCGGCGAGGACCCCGAACCGGAACCCGAGCCCGAGCCGGAAGTCGCGCCCGAGCCGGAGGACGAACCCCGCCGCACCATCCGCCGCGGCGGCTCACGCGGCTAGGCCGGGATGCGGGGCGTGGGATCGCCTTGGCGCGGTCGTTTGCGCGATGCCCCGGGCACGGAATCAAGGCCGCAGGCCGCCGTGCCCATCGCCGCCCCGCCCCGGAGGGGTGGCGATTGGTCGACACCAGCGCATCGCGTGAGGTCCTACGGACTCCACAGCCAAAAAGCGCCACCGTTCAGACGTCAGCTCGCCACCCCGCGGGTCGGCGATGGGCACGGCTTCCCAACAGATGGCCGATGGCTGGGTCCTCCCAAACCCCAATGCCCCCCGCTCCGATGCTCGGGCGAATAGCCCCCGCCCTCGCGGGTGCCGCCGTTCTGGCGGCGCTCGCAGCGCCGGCGCTGGCAGGGCTCGAGATCTGCAACGAGACCGACCTGCAGCAAAGTGTCGCCATCGGCTACAAGGGCGACCGCGACTGGACCTCGGAAGGCTGGTGGAACATCGACCCCGGCGACTGCGCGCTCGTGGTCGACGGTGACCTAAAGCAACGCTATTACTACTACCGCGCCGAGAGCGATGGCCGCGAATTCCAGGGTCAGCGCTATGTCTTCTGCACCCAGACCGAGGTCTTCACCATCGTCGGCGACACCGACTGCGAGGACCGGGGCTTCGCGGCCCAAGAGTTCCGCGAAATCGACACCGGCGCCACTGCCACCAAGTTCACACTGTCGCTCGTCGACACCGGCGGCGGAAGCCAGCCGACCACAAAGATCGGCGGCAAGTCCGGACCCGCCAGCGGCACTGCGACCATCGAAACCCCACCCCCGGGGCCGCGCATCGTCAGCGACGACACTCAATCATTGACCCAACCGCCACCTGAGACGCTGCCAGTGACGGTGAGCCTCGAAGATCTCTCCAGCGGTATGGCCCCTGGCCATCACGGCGACGCCTTCACCACGGACGCTTTGTTTCAGGGCTGCGAGATCGAGGACGGCCGCGAGTATTGCGGATTCCACGCCGGCGAATGGAAGCTGCGCGCCTTCCACAAGGGACCGACGCCAAACGAGTTGCTCTATGCGCTCGAGGGCATGGCGGTGAATTCTCCGGTCGAAATCGAGGGCGATGTGGTCGAAGCTGCCGGCAACCAGATGGCAGTCGTGGTGCGCGAGGTCCGTCCCAAGCCCGGCGCCGACCGCGACTCTCAGCTGCGCGCAGCGTTGCAGGGCGACTGGGTCGATTCAGGTGACGCGGGCGCCGAGATCACCGTGCGTGGATCCGAGATCTACCGCCGGTCCGAAGGCACCTTCGCCGGCGCCGCGTTCTGGCGGATTGCCCGCACCTGCGATCCGGCCGGCGGTAAGGGGCCCGTGATCCTGCAGACCGAAGCCGGGGGCGGTCGAACCGCCTGTTTCGTCATCACCGCCGCCGATGGCCGGCGGCTTGAGTTGGCCGACCCGCGCCACGGCGGTGCCTTGCGCTATCGCCGTCCCTGAGCGTCGACCGAGATTGTGTCTCCGCTGTGCATGGGCCGAAAGTTCGCGTCCGACTCGCCTCGCTTCATGACGCAATGGCTGCTGCCGGTTTGGATTGTTCACGATACGCCACCAAATGAAGCGCGATACGTCCGAATTCCGGCACAATTGCGGCATTTGTTTGTCCGGACGGGCCGGGGCAGCTAGGGTCTATTGGACGGAGGGGGCGCGATCTGACTGGGGTTCAGTGATGCGCAAAATCGACAGCAGCGTGCTCGGCATTGACCAAGGCAACGCTTTGCTCTTCTCGGATTTCGATGTGGGTGGCGAGATGTGGACCGGAGACGGACCACGCTGCAAACGGGTGCCGGTGAATTTCAGCGAAAAGTATCGCAGCAAGCCCGCCGTCCAGGTTCAGATCGACATGTGGGACATGGACGTACGCTATAACCAGCGCGCCGAGATCAAGGCCGAAAACATCTCGCGCGACGGGTTCGAGATCGTCTTCAAAACCTGGGGCGACACCAAAGTCGCGCGCGTGGCCGCAAGTTGGACCGCCATGGGGCAGATCGGCTACGAAGATGACTGGGAAGTCTGACCAGCGGACGGGGTGACGGGGCCAAGTGCTCCAAGCCGCTGCCGGATCTCCCAGCCCAACATACGAACCGGCCCGCACACCGGCGATTTGGCGATCCGCCCCGCCGAGGCCGTTGGCGTGCAGAGATTTTTGACGGCGCAGGCAAAGCGCGTTGCCCCAACTTGGATCTCCGAACAGTAATTTGAGGCCAATCAGCAGCCCTATGGCCGATACCAATCCCGCTCAAATCAGTGGAGCACCACGGCGTCGTCACGGACCACGCATCTAGGCCGCCGCTGCGATCAGATTCGCCATCAGCCGGAACGCCCCTGGCACGAGATTCTCCATCTGATGATGCAAAATCAACGCACAATGCGTATGTCGCCCGCGCCCAATCCTGGCTGACAGCAGCGCCCCCTGATGCGGCGCCTCGCCGGGATCGGCCATTGACAGAAGCGGCGTGTATGCGGGGTCCCACGACCGGGCGAAGTAAAGCCCGCGCTCTTTGTGCCAGCCGTCCCAATCCGTTTCCCCAATCCGGTTCGGCGTTGTCAGCAAAGCATGGTCCGGCGCCAGGTGCGTCACCTGCGCGGTCTCGTCTGTCACCCGCCAGCGCAAAGACGGCTGGCCAATCTCGAGCCGCCGCGGCGGCACAGCGTCGGGGTCCCAATTGTCCCACGGACGGTGGTAGAGCGTCACCAGATGCCCGCCGGCCTCGACCCAGTCACGCAGGACCGGCGCGGCCTCGGCCAGACCCGGGCGGAAGCGGAAGGCGAAGATGCCCACGACCAGACTGTCGTAGCGGTCCAGCGCCGCGACCGAGCCGAGCGCTGCGTCCGGCACCTCTTCGACCTCAGCCCCAAGCGCGGCAAGCCAATGCCCCACACGGTCGTTGCCGCCGCCAATATAGCCGACCCGCGCCTTCGGCAGGGCCACGTCCAGAACGCGCAGGCGCAGGACTGCCGGGGCGGACTGCAGCGTCGGCGGGATGTGGGCATGGTCGATGCGGCGGACCGTCCGGGCCGGCATGCCGTCAAGCGCGAGCGGCAGGTCGTAGAGGCCCTCGGCCACGTCCTCGGGCAGCGTCACCGCGATGCTGTGCCCTGCCGGATCGGCGCGCCATCCGGCCGGCAGATCGAACGCGGGCGCCGTACCGCCTGGATGCAGCC
Organism: Rhodobacter sp.; assembly: GCA_030066215.1. Taxonomy (GTDB): domain Bacteria; phylum Pseudomonadota; class Alphaproteobacteria; order Rhodobacterales; family Rhodobacteraceae; genus JASJCA01. The sequence continues at coordinate 59,030 of JASJCA010000016.1, forward strand.
CGCTCAGCACCACGTCGATGCGGCGCTCGGGCCGCGCGCGGTTCAGGACGGCGCGTTCCGGGCTCAGCGCCGCGGTCACCGCGGGCTCGGCGACGGGCGGCGTGACAAAGGCAGTGCGGGTGGCGCTGGTCAGCCCATGGGCGGTGACACGGGTCACCAGGGCCGGTGCGGGCGGATGCAGCGGATCGAAGGCGGCGCGGTAGGGGTCGTGCAAAGCGGCCGAGGCGGACAACGCGACCCCGGCGCCCTCGGGCGACCAGCCTGCCGGCGGGTCGAGGGCGGTCTCGACGGCCTCGGCGGCGCCTTGGCGGGTTTCCACGGCGACGGCGGTGCGGTCGCCGGGACGGAGCCAGGTCCGATCGGCCTGCGCCGCGGTCTCGACGCCCAGGGCCAGGGCGATCACCTGCGCTAGCTGCGCCTCCTTCCGGTCGAGCCGGTGCAGCACCTCGGCCGCCGCGCCCTCGGGGCAATCGGCTCGAGCCACCCGGACCGCCCCAAGCGCCGCAGAGGCATGCCGGGCCACGGCGGCGCCGTCGGGAAAACCGGCAAGCGCGGCCTCGATCCCGGCCTGGGCCTCCCCCAGCGGCGCCGCCAGCCCCGGCGCCCCGGCACAGCCGGCCAGATCGGCCAAGGTCGGCGGCAGCCCCGATGCCACCGCCACGTCGGGCCCGTCCACGCGCGAGGTCACCAGGTGCAGCGGCCAGTCGCGCTCCTGCCCCGGCGCGATCCACCGGCCCATGCCCTGCGAGCGGTGGAAAGCCCGCGATTGCTGGGCAATCTGGGCGTGACTCCACCCGCTCACCGTGTCTATCCCAGCACCCGCCACCACCAGCGTCGCCTCCGGCGGCGGCACCTCGTCGTCATAGGACCCGCCGCCGCCGCCCCAGGCCGGCAGGTAGAGCTTCTTGACCTGCCACACCGGCAGGTCACTGTCCAAGAATCCGGGATCGGCGGCGGCCTTCATCGCCGCATGCGCCGTCTCGGTCATCGCCCTGTGGTGGCCATGCTGACCCGGCACGTCCAGGAACGTGGGGCAGAGCACGTCCGGTCGCTCGGCCCGCACGATCTGCACGAACCGCGACAGCGTCCGCGCGCGGCCCCATTTGCCCAGCGTCTCGGCCCCGCTCTTAGAGAACCCGAAATCGAAGATGGTGTCGTCCGGCGCCTCCGACAGCCAATAAAGCCGCATCCCCAGCCAGTCGGCGGCCCGTTCCATCTCGGCCGTGCGCAGCGCGCCCAGATCGGCCCCGGCCTCGGTGCCGATGTCGTTCTGCCCGCCCTCGCCGCGATTGGCGCAGGCATAGGCGATGTCGATCCCCTGGCCGAGCCGCAGCGCCGCCAGCATCGCCGTGGTCTCGTCGTCGGGATGCGCGCCGGTCTGCAGAAACGACACCACCGTGCGCAGGGGCTGCATCGCCCACCAAAGACGCAGCACGCGCGGTCGGGTCATCTGCGTTACAATCCGGGCCTGGTCGGGCGTGGGCATGGGGTATCCTCCACCGCCTAGACTGGCACCCCGGCCCCGCCCCGGTAAAGCCGGTTTGCAAAATCCCGGCCAGCGGATACGCTGAACCTCGGAAACCAGAGGGCGCCAAGCCCCAACGCATTTCAACGCCAATCAGATCAGGGAGAAAGACCATGACCCCAATGAAGAACTGGACCTTGGCTGCGGCCACCGGCATCGCGGCGATGCTGGGTAGCGCGGCCCAGGCGGTCGAGATCGAGTACTGGCAGTATTTCTTCGACGCTCGCGTGACCGCGATGGAGCAGTTGATCGACAACTTCGAGGCGGCGAACCCCGACATCACGGTGACGATGACGCATTTTCCTTACGCCGACTACCGCACCAAGGTCGCCGCGGCGATCCCGGCGGGCGAGGGACCTGACGTGGTGCAGCTGTTCTACGGCTGGCTGAACGACTATGTCGCCGCCGAACTGATCCAGCCGCTGCCCGCCGACGCCTTCCCGCCCGATCAGATCGAGGCGGACTTCTTCCCGATGGTCGGCGCCATGCGGGACGGCGACAACTACTGGGCGCTGCCGACGGCAGTGCGGTCCTTGGCGCTGTTCTACAACGAGCGGCTCTTTGAAGAGGCCGGTATCGACGCGCCGCCTGAGACGCTCGACGAACTCGTCGAACTCGCGGCGAAAATGACCAAGCGCGACGGTGCGGGCAACATGACCCAGGCCGGGTTCACTATCGGCATGAACGCACAGGACCACCACTGGTTCCGCGAGGTGCTGGTGCGGCAGATGGGCGGCGAGCCCTACATGGATGACTACCGCACCGTGAACTACAATTCGGACGCCGGGATCAAGGCGATCGAGTTCTACACCGGTCTCGCGGGCGACGACGGCGTCGCCGCGTTCGGCTTCATGGACGAGCCGCAAGCTGCCTTCAAAGCCGGCCGCGCGGGTATGCATATCGACGGCTCGTTCCGGATCGGGTCGCTCAACAAGACACGCGGGCTGAAATGGGGTGTGACCGAACTGCCGGCCAACGCCGACGGCGAGCGGTTCAACTACTCGTCCTATTGGGTGAACGCGATCACCACCAAGGCCGAGGGCGAGAAATACGACGCGGCGGTGAAGTTCATGGCCTATGTAACCTCGGATGAGGCGATGCAGATCTGGCTCGACGTGGTCGGCGAATTGCCCGCCAAGCCTTCGGTGGGCATGACCGAGGCCAACGCCAGCGATCCGGTCTTCGGTCCCTTCATCCGCGGGCTGGCCTACGCCAACACCACCAAGTTCGCCAACGAGTCCGGCCAACGGCAGATCCTGATGGACATGGTCCAGCGCATGGATATCGAGGGCCAGTCGGCCGCCGACAGCATCGCGGTGGCGGCGGAGGCCGAACAGAAGCTGCTCGACGAGTACTACCAGTAGGCGCAGACGCAGTTCCGGACCCCGATCCGGGGCCTCCACGGCGAGGCCCCGGGTCAGGCCCGGGGCTGCGGTGCGGCAGGCGGCGATGCAAGTCTACCGAAACCTCTCGATCAAGCAGAAGCAGATCGTCTGGGCCTGGGCGTTCCTGGCCCTACCCGTCATCTTCTACGTCGTCATCCGCTTCTACCCCACCGGCAACGCCGTCCTGATCTCGTTCCAGGACTGGAACCTGCTTGGCAAACGCACCTGGGCGGGGATGGAGAATTACCTTAAACTCTGGTCCGACCCAGTGTTCTGGAAGGTGTTCCGCAATACCTTCGCCTACCTGATCATCGGCACGCCGGTGTCGCTCGTGATCAGCTTCGTGATTGCCTACCACCTCGACAAGCTGCGGTTCATGCACGGCTTTCTCAGGATGCTCTATTTTCTGCCCTTCATGACCAGCGCGGTCGCCATGGCCTGGGTCTGGCGCTGGTTCTACCAGCCCGTCCCCATCGGCCTGTTCAACAACTTCCTCGCCGCTGTCGGCATCCCGCAAATCGAGTTCCTGCGCTCGACCACCAACGCGCTTCCGGCGATCCTCGCTCCGGCGGTCTGGGCGGGCCTCGGCTTTCAGGTGATCATCTTCATGGCCGGCCTGCGCGCGATCCCCAAAAGCTACTACGAGGCCGCCCGCATCGACGGCGTGCCCTGGTGGTCGGTGCTGTTTGAGATCACCATACCGCTTCTCAAACCCACCATCGTCTTCATCGTCGTCTTCTCCTCGATCGGTTTCCTCAGGATCTTCGACCACGTCTTCAACATGACCACCGGCGACCCTGGCGGGCCTTTGAATTCCACAAAACCCCTGGTCCTAATGATCTACAACTCGGCCTTCACCGATTTCGACATGGGCTATGCCGCCGCCCAAACCGTGGTGCTGTTCCTCATCCTGCTGATCGTCTCGCTCCTGCAGTTGCGTATCCTGAGGGACCGCTGAGATGACCGCGACCGAAATCCGCGCCTCGTCGGAAACGCTGCTGGCTGTCCAGGCGCCCAGAAAAGCCGCCAATCTCGCTCAGTTCTTCCGCTGGCTGATCCTGTTTCTTGGCGGAATCCTGATGATCATGCCGATCGTCTACATGCTGTCGACCTCGCTGAAATGGCCGCACGAGGTCTACAATGTGAACCTCTGGCCGGACGAACCGACGATCGAGAACTACGCCTACGTGCTCGAAGACGGCCGGTTCTACGGCTGGATGATCAACTCCACCATCATCGCCCTGATCACCACTGCCTCCGCGCTACTGTTCGACAGCCTCGTCGGCTACACGCTGTGCAAGTTCCGCTTCCCCGGCCGCTACATCGTCTTCATTGCGATCCTCTCGACCCTGATGATCCCGACCGAGATGCTGGTGATCCCATGGTACCTGATGAGCCAGCAATTCGGCTGGCTCGATACCTATTGGGGCATCATGTTCCCCGGCCTGATGACCGCCTTCGGCACCTTCCTGATGAAACAGTTTTTCGAGACCGTGCCGGACGACTTCATCGAGGCCGCCCGGATCGACGGCCTGAACGAGCTGCAGATCTGGTGGACCGTCGCCATGCCGCTCGTCCGCCCTGCGCTGGCGGCACTGGCGATCTTCGTTTTCTTAGGCAACTGGACCGCCTTCATCTGGCCCCTCATCGTCACCAACTCGGTCGAAATGTATACCTTGCCAGTCGGCCTTGCCTCGTTCGGCGACGAGGCCGATGTCGCCTGGGAACTGATCATGACCGGCGCCGCGATCTCGACGATCCCGACGCTGGTCTTCTTCCTGATCTTCCAACGCTTCATCATCCGCGGCGTGGTCATGGCCGGACTCAAAGGCTGATGGGCATCAAGGTCTCCGCCCTCGACCACGTGCACATCTACGTGGCCGACCCGCAAACGGCCGCAGACTGGTACGGCCGTATCCTCGGCCTGCAGATCCACCCCTCCTCGACCAATCTCAAAGGCAAGAAGTCGCTCTACATGGCCACCCCACGCGGCCAATACTGCGCCACGTTCTTCCCCGGCAAACCGCCCAGCGACGGCGACCACACCACAGCCTTCCGGGTGCCAGGAACGACCTTCATCGACTTCGGCGAGGACCTTCCCGACCCCGACATCTCCGCACGCGGTGATGGCCTCCTTCAGACCCGGGATGCCGACGATCACGGCCTCGCCTGGAGCTACTACTTCCAAGACCCCGACGGAAATCACCTGGAGATCACCACCTACGACCACCAGCGCGTGCGGGATTGGTTCAGGGCAGTCGCGCCATGACCTTAAGCCCCGCCTCCTGGCACATGTTGCGCCGTGCGTATTTCCGAAGAGATGAAGGGCCATGTCAGGCTCCACCCCGCCACCTGGGGCGTCAGACGCATCGGCGGCGGGGCTTCACCTCTTACGGTCATCGGCTCGCCAGCCTGTACCGCACATCGAGTAAACGTGCATTGACCTTAACGCCCGGTTACCAGGCTCCAATTTCATCTCTTCAAAAATACGCAGGTTCCTCCGTTCGCCACCCGCGCCACGGAGGCATCAGGTGACCAACACGACCAATTTTCCCCACCCGGTCTACGCCGACACCGTGCTCGCCCCGCTGTTTGAGGGCGTGAAAACCCACTACGCAAGTCACATGATGGCGATCCACAAGGCGCATCTGGTGATGCTGGCCGAGACCGGCATCCTGAAACAAGACGACGCCCGGAAGATCGCCAAGGCCCTCGCCGAAATCGAGGCCGAGACCGACCCCGACGCCCTCACCTACACCGGCGAACACGAGGACTACTTCTTCCTCGTGGAAGCCCGCTTGCGCGACAAGCTCGGCGACCTCGGCGGCGCGCTGCACACCGCGCGCAGCCGCAACGACATCGACCACACCCTATTCAAGATGGCCCTCCGTGAGCGCACCGCCGTCCTCGCCGATACCCTGCACACACTCACCAATGCTCTGATCGACAAGGCCCGCAAAGAACGCGACACACTGATCGTCGCCTACACCCACGGCCAGCCCGCGCAGCCCACCACCTTCGGCCACTACCTCGCAGCCGTGATCGAGACATTGCTGAACGACACGAACCGACTCACCCAGGCCGCCGAACACTTAGACAAATGCCCCATGGGCGCCGCCGCTATCACCACCTCCGGCTTCCCCATCGACCGGCAACGCGTCGCAACCCTGCTCGGCTTCGACAAACCGAAACTCAACAGCTACGCCGCCATCGCCGCGGTCGATTACATCACCGGGCTCTATAGCGCCTTGAAGCTGATCTTACTGCACCTCGGCCGCGTCATTCAGGACCTCGCCTTCTGGTCGGCCTTCGAAGTCGGGCAGCTGCACGTCCCCGACAGCCTGGTGCAGATCAGTTCGATCATGCCGCAGAAACGCAACCCGGTCCCCATCGAGCACATGCGCCACCTCGCCAGCGCCGCCATGGGCCACTGCGATACGATCATCACGACGATGCACAATACGCCGTTCACCGACATGAACGACAGCGAGGGCGAGGTGCAGCAGGCTGGCTACGCCGCCTTCGAGACCGGCGGGCGTATGCTGCAGCTCTTCTCAGCATTCCTCCCCGCCTGCTCGATCAACGCGACCCGCGTCCGCCAAAATGCCGACGCCGCCTGCATCACCATCACCGAGCTCGCCGACACCTTGGTCCGCGTCGAGGGCCTGTCCTTCCGCCAGGCGCACGAGATCGCCGCCGCCACGGCCCGGTCTGTGATCACAGAAGGCGCGCCGTTGACCGAAGGCTACCCCGCCTTTGCCGGCGCGTTCGACGCGGAAATCGGCGGCGCCTCCACACTGACGGAGTCGGATTTCGCCGAGGCCGTTTCGATGGAGACCTTCGTCGCCCGCCGCGACCGCCCCGGCGGCCCGGCCCTCGCAGCGCTCGACGCCGCGTTGGCCCGGTACGCCGCCGACACCGACGCAATACCGACGTTTTACCGACGTTTTACAGACACGCCGAATCCCGCCCTGGACGCGGCCTTCGCCGATTTGCTGGAGACCTGAGACTTGGCCAACGTCACCCTCCGCAGTTTGGGCAAATCCTTCGGAAAGACCGAGGTGCTGAAGGACATCGATCTGCAGATCGAGGACGGTGAATTCGTCGTGCTCGTCGGCCCCTCCGGCTGCGGAAAATCCACGACTCTCAGGATCATAGCCGGTTTGGAGGAGGCCTCCACCGGCACGGTCGAGATCGCCGGACGTGTCGTCAACAACCTGGAACCGAAAGACCGCGACATCGCCATGGTGTTCCAGAACTACGCCATCTACCCGCACATGACGGTACGCAAGAATATCGGCTTCGGCCTGCGCACAGCCAAGAAGACCCGCGCCGAGAAAACCGAACGAATTGAAGAGGTTGCACGCATTCTCGACATGACCGATCTGCTGGCGCGGAAGCCCTCGCAGCTGTCGGGAGGCCAGCGCCAGCGCGTCGCCATCGGCCGCGCCATGGTCCGCGACCCCGCCGTCTTCCTGTTCGACGAGCCGCTCAGCAACCTCGACGCCCAGCTTCGCACCCAAATGCGCCTTGAAATCAAGAAGTTACACCAACGCGTCGAAAGCACGATCATCTTCGTCACCCACGACCAGGTCGAGGCGATGACAATGGCCGACCGCATCGTCATCATGAAGGACGGTGTGATCCAGCAGGTCGGCACGCCCAGCGAGGTCTACCACAAACCGGCCAACACCTTCGTCGCCCGCTTCATCGGCGCACCCTCGATGAACATGCTGCCCGGCACCGGCACTGATGCCGGTATCCATCTGAAAACCGGGCTGAACTTCACTGGAGGGCCCGCCGTTGCATCGCGGCGCGAAGTGCTGCTCGGCGTGCGCCCCGAGGACCTGGTGCCCGACGGCGCAGCGGCCTTTGTCGAAGGTAAGGTCACCGTGCAGGAACCGCTAGGCCACGAAACCTTGATCTATGTCGATACCGGCGCGGGCGAGGTTATCGCCAAGGCCGACGGCCGGAGGCCGCCCGAGGTCGGCAGCCAGGTGCGGCTGAGCGCCCTGCCCGAAAATGTGCATGTATTTGACGCGGTTACGGGTCAGGCCCTGACCTGAACTTTAGCCTAACCCAGGCAGGCTTCGAACAGATCGCGGGTGTTCTCCGGCGTCATCTCGACCGGATTGCCGCCCGCACTCGGGTCCTCCAGCGCCTCGGCGACCATCGCGTCGAGATGCTCGTCGCCCACGCCCATGGCGCTCAGGTTATCGGGGACGCCAAGGCCGTGCCGCAATTCCATCACGAAATGGTGGAACCCGTCGAAGCCCCCGGTCAGCCCGAGATAGGCCCCGGCATGGGCCAATCGCTCGGCCACGGCGGGGCGGTTCATTTCCAGGACCATCGGCATCACCACCGCGTTGGTCATCCCGTGATGGGTGCCATACCGCGCGCCCACCGGGTGGCTGATCGCATGGATCGCGCCCAGGCCCTTTTGGAACGCCACCGCTCCCATCGCGGCCGCAGCCATCATCTGCGCCCGCGCCTCGATATCCGTGCCGTCGCCATAGGCCCGCGGCAGGTAGTCCTTGACCAGCCGCATGCCCTCGAGCGCGATGCCTTGGCTCATCGGGTGGAAATGCGGGCTGCAATAGGCCTCCAGGCAATGGGCGAAAGCATCCATCCCGGTGCCCGCCGTGATCACGGGAGGCATGCCGATGGTCAGCTCGGGGTCGGCGATGACCTGGGCCGGCAACACCTTGGGGTGAAAAATGATCTTCTTCACATGGGTTTGCGAGTTCGTGATCACGCTCGCCCGGCCAACCTCGGACCCCGTCCCAGCGGTCGTCGGAACCGCCACGATCGGCGCGATGGCCTCGGTATCGGCGCGGGTCCACCAGTCGCCGATATCCTCGAAATCCCAGACCGGCCGGGTCTGACCGTGCATGAACGCCATCATCTTGCCCAGGTCCAGCCCCGACCCGCCGCCGAAGGCCACGACCCCGTCATGCCCGCCGGCCCGAAACGCGGCGATCCCGGCCTGCATGTTGGCGTCAGTCGGATTGGGGTCGACCTCGGCAAAGACCGCACGGCCGAGCCCCGCCGCCTCCAGCAAATCCAGCGTACGGCCGGTGATCTCCAGCCCCGCAAGACCATGGTCGGTCACCAGAAGCGGCTTTGCGATCCCGGCCGCCGCGCAGGCCTCGCCGATCTCGGCAATGCGCCCGGCACCAAACCGCACAGCGGTGGGATAGGACCAGTTCGCAGTCAGGCTCATCCTACAGCGCCTTCTTCAGATGATAGGATTTCGGGCGGGTGAGGTTGTGATAGCCGATGACGCTCAGCGATCCGCCGCGGCCGGTCTCTTTGCAGCCGGTCCAGCAGAGCGCCGGGTCGAGGTAGTCGCAGCGGTTCATGAAGACGGTGCCGGTGGCGATCTCGGCGCCGATACGCGCGGCCCGGTCTGCGTCGCTGGTCCAAAGCGAGGCGGTCAGGCCGTAAGCTGAGTCGTTCATCAGCCGGATCGCCTCGGCATCGTCCTGCACCGCCATGATGCCGACGACGGGGCCGAAGGTTTCGTCGCGCATCACCGGCATCGAATGATCGACGGCGGTCAGGATCTGCGGGCTCAGGTAACAGCCGCCGTCATCGGCCGGCGCGCGCGGGATATGCGCCGTGGCGCCGCTGAGGATGGCGGCCTCGGTCTGGCTGCGCACCACCTCGGCGATCCTGGCGTTGGCCATGGGCCCAAGCGTCGTATCGGGGTCGAGCGGGTTACCGAGGGAAAGCCCGTTCACCTCGGCGATGGCCCGCTCCAGGAACGCATCGAAGAGCGGCGCGGCAACATAGATCCGTTCGATCCCGCAACAGCATTGGCCCGAATTGAACATCGCCCCGTCGATCAGCGTCGCGGCGGCGGCGCCCAAATCGGCATCGTCCATCACATAACCGGGGTCCTTGCCGCCAAGCTCCAGCCCGAGCGGAGTGAAGGTGCCCGCCGCGGCACGCTCGATACGGCGGCCGGCACCGACCGAGCCGGTGAAGTTGATGAAGTCGAAGGTCTTGGTCTCGATCAGCTTTTCCGTGGTGGCGTGATCGAGGAATAGGGTCTGAAACACCTCCTCCGGCACCCCGGCGGACACGAACGCCCGCACCATGCGTTCGCCCGCCAAAAGCGTCTGCGTGGCGTGCTTCAGGACCACCGCATTGCCCGCGATCAGCGCCGGGGCGACCGTGTTGATCGCCGTGAGATAGGGGTAGTTCCAGGGCGCGATGACGAAGACGACACCGTGCGACACACGTTCGATACGGCGGTCGAAGGCCTCGCCGGTTTCGGCAACGATCGGGGCCAGCGCGTCCTCTGCGATGCCCGCCATGTAGTTGGCACGCTCCTCCACCCCGCCGAATTCACCACCGTAACGCACCGGCCGGCCCATCATGTGGGCAAGTTCGGTGACGGTCTCGTCGCCCATCGCCCCAAGTGCTGCGACCCCAGCCTGCACCAGCTCCACCCGCTTGACCAGCGGTCGCGCCGCCCAGTCCCGCTGCGCCGCCCGGGAGCGCGTGACCGCCGCGCCGGCCTCCTCCGCCGTGGCGACGGGGCGCTCGGCATAGACCGACCCGTCGATGGGCGAGATGCAGCGCAGCACGGTCACGAACGTTCGAAGCCCCGGAAGATCTCCCAGTCGGTGACCCGACGATCGTGTTCGGCGACCTCCCATTCGGCGGCATGCACGTAGTGGTCGACGACGTCGTCGCCCATCGCTTCGCGCAGCATCTTCGAGCGTTTGAGTTCCTTGGCCGCGTCGCGCAGGGTGCCGGGGATCTCGCGCACCCGCCGTGCGGCATAGGCGTCGCCGGTGAAGGCGTCTTCCAGGTCCAGCTTCTGGTCAATCCCCGCCAGCCCTGCGGCGATCTGCGCAGCGAAGGCGAGGTAAGGGTTGAGGTCGGCACCGCCGACGCGGTTTTCGATCCGGATCGACTTGGTGCCCTCGCCAACCATGCGGTAGCCCGCGGTGCGGTTGTCACGCGACCAGACCGCCTTGGTCGGCGCGAAGGTGCCGGCGACGAAACGCTTGTAGCTGTTGATATTGGGGGCGAGGAAGGCAGTGACATCACTAGCATGGGCCAAGAGCCCGGCAAGGTAGTGCTTCATCACAGCCGACATGCCATGCTCGGCATTCTCATCGAGGAACAACGGCTTGCCATCGGTGGACCACAGCGACTGGTGGATGTGACAGGACGAGCCGGCGGGTGCGTCATTGTACTTCGCCATGAAGGTGACGGCCTGGCCGTTCGCCCAGGCGATCTCTTTGACACCGTTCTTTGTGATGACATGATTGTCGGCGGCCGTCAGGGCGTCGGCGTATTTGACGTTGATCTCTTCCTGACCGGCCCAGGCCTCGCCCTTGGAATTCTCCACCGGTATGCCTGCGCCGTAAAGGCCGTTGCGCACAGCGCGCATCACGACCTCTTCCTTCGTGGTCTGAAACAGGTGGTAGTCCTCGTTGTAAGGGCTGACCGGGGTGAGCGTCCGGTAGCCACCGGCATGGGCCGCCTCGAAGCTCTCGGAGAAAAGGTAGAATTCCAACTCCGAGGCCATCATCGCCGTCATACCCCGGTCTGCAAGCCGGGAAAGCTGGCGCTTCAGGATCGCTCGCGGCGAGACCGAAATCTCGTCATGCCCGTGGTGGTCGAGGATATCGCAGAGGACCAGCGCGCATCCCTCCTGCCAGGGGATGCGCCGCAGCGTGGCGAGGTCCGGCTTCATCATGTAGTCGCCATAGCCCTGCGCCCAGGATGCGGATTTGTAGCCCGGTACCGGCTCCATCTCCATGTCGACGGTCAAGAGGTAGTTGCAGGAATGCGTCTCGTGCACACCCGACTCGAGGAAATGCTGGGCGTGGAACCGCTTGCCCATCAGCCGCCCCTGCATGTCGATCTGCGCCATGATCACGGTGTCGATCTC
>JASJCA010000165.1 GCA_030066215.1 Rhodobacter sp.
CCTGCTTTCCTTCGGACTAACACCGTGTTTGAAGCTGGTGGTGCAGACCCGACGCTTTCCGGCACGACTGAAGGCTTTCCGAACGCTGCTGCTACCGCAGGGACGACGCCTGTTGTCTTCGCGGAAGCTGACCTCAACCAAGTCATTGAGGAAGTCTGGACGGAAGGTGGTGAGCCGTCGATCATCATGTGTAACGCTGGTAACAAGCGTCGCATCTCGACTGCATTCACTGGCAATTCGACCCGCTATAAAGACGCTATCGACAAGAAGCTCGTGAGTTCTATCGACTTCTACGACAGCGACTTTGGCGAACTGACTGTTGTTCCTAACCGCTGGATGCGCACCAACAACGCTGGTGCTGGCGACGACAGCTACAACGTGTTCATTCTGGACCCGAACTACGCTGCTATTGCTTTCCTCGATGAAGTGCAACAGAAGCCTCTCGCTGAGACTGGTCACTCCATCTCTCGCCTGATCTGGGCGGAGTATGGGCTGCAAGTCGATAACGAGAAAGCACACGGCGTCATCCGTGATACGACCAACGCGCTTACCTAAGCGCAAATAGGTAGTCCCCTTCTGGGGGACTACCACCCCATCGACAGGAGAGCTAGATGGCACGTTCCACCTCAGACCCGAACCTTAGACCGCCGAAGGGTATGCACAAGGTTAAAGTCATCCGCACAACGATCAAAGACAGTCTTGGTCAATACTGTGTCGATGGTGACTTCGCAATACTCAAGAAGGATGAAGCTCAGCATTACCTTGACCTCAATATGGTTCGCGTCGAATTGCCGGATTTGGACGATGAAAGCGATACCGATGAAAGCGCAGACGGAGCAGATGTCAGCCCAGAAGCTGCGCCTGATCCTAAGCCGCGCACTCGCAAAAGAGCAGCAAGGTCAACAGCTAACAGTTCTTGAAGAAGAACTCATCGCTAAGCTTCACGCACAATTCTACGAGAAGCGTCGTGAGACAATCAAAGTCGATGGTGATGGCAACTTTGTCATCAACAAAACCATCGACACTGAGCCTATGTTGGAAGCGGTCAAAGCCTACGGCGATTTCATTGACCGCTACTCGCAACGGAAAATGGCTCAACGTATGGTGGGGTCTATCGATCCCATCACTGCATATAAATGGATGAGAGAAACCGGGCTCAAGGTCGGGACCCGTGAGTTTGCACAGATGGCGATGAAGCGCATTAAAGGCGACATCGACTATCGCAGATTTAGGGTAGGTGGCTGATGGCTCTCACATACTCCGCATTCAAGACCTATATTCAAGCAGCGCTCTGGCGCGCCAATGATGCTGTACTGTCTACAAATCTCGACACGTTAATCCGCAAAGCAGACAACGAGTTGGATAAGCGCACCAAACACTGGGAGCGCCGTAGGAAGACTGTAGTCATTCAGCCTAGCAGCCAAGACTACAACCTCTCATACTTTGCTGATGACTTTCAGGCAATCGTCTCTTTGACGAATAACCAAACGTCTTTCTATCGCGACACTGGTCCTGAGTTTGAGAGTGTTACGCTGAACAAGATTTATGAGGAACGTGCCGTGAACTCTGGCACGTTACGTCCATTCTACGCTGCGGATCGAAATGATGGGGATTGGATGCTACGGATGATCGCTCCATTTTCGTCCACAGATCGTGGTAATCTTACTATGGTTTATCGCATCAGCATTCCTGACTATGAAGACTGCGATAAATCATGGATGGAAGACGAGTACCTTGATCTGTATGAGTACACTATCTTGAAGCACTGCGCTCTGTTCTTGAGAGAGGATGATCGTATCACTCTCTACAAAGGGTTGGCAGATGACGCTTTTGCTATGGCAGACGAAGATAACGCTCACAATCTGACCCACGGAGGTACACCTATGCGTATGCGACCCCACAGGTATGTCCCCTGATGGGGGAGTACACTCATGAGTGTTAATAGGGATTTAAACTTGGGTACTGTAGTCACAGTTGCCTTATTTCTCGTAGTCCAAACTGGTGGTGCAGTTTGGTGGGCATCACAGATGTCTGCAAAACTTACCTCTATCGGAGAAGACGTATCTGCACAAGCTGAAGAAGACCTAAGACAATGGACACGCATTAACGGTAACGAAGATAGCATCGCTCAGGTGATCGCCTTGGAAGCAGCTATCGAAGCACAACTTACTGCGTTTGAAAATAGTATAGACGACCTGCGTATTGACTTACGCTCCAACAACAACCTGTTACGTGAACTATTGAGGGGGAGAGGACCCGAATGACTGACGGACAGACAACCTTGTGGGAGACTGTATCTCTTGCAGCACAAGACTTGATCACACGAGAAGTGCCAGGATCACTTTTGGTGCTCTCTATCTTGGCAAACGTCGCGCTCGTATGGGCGGTAATCCGTTGCTATAGGAGGTCTCGTTATGTCGCGAGTAATTGATGAAATCATTGTTCACTGCTTAGCTACTCACAATGGCTGGATGGCTGGTTCATCCGTTGATGCTAAGGTGGCTGAAGTGCGCCGCTGGCATATTGAAGAACGTGGGTGGCGGGACATTGGCTATGCGGTTGTGATCGATCGTGATGGCTCTATCGGATGGGGCCGTAATATCGACGATGATGATGATTACTTCGATGATGTTGGTGCGCATACTCGTGGGCGTAATAGCCGGTCTGTTGGTGTTGCTTTAGTAGGTGGTGCTACGTCTGCTGCTACTGACGCATTTTTGGATAACTTCACGCCTGCGCAAGATAAGGCGTTGCGTCAAGTGATTGCGCAGATCAAGAACTACGCCAGAAAAGAGTTGCCTGTCAATGGCCACAATCAGTACGCAAACAAGGCGTGTCCCGGTTTTCATGCGCCGTCTTGGTACGCTCAAGAAGTACCGCGTTCTATTGTTGGATCGAATACCTTACGCTCTGCTGCGACTGGTGCTGCTGCAACGGCTGGTGCAATCGGTACTACGGTCACGCAGCTTGAAGGAGACAGCCAACGTCTCGTTATCATCCTAGGCTTCATTGCCTTGTTAGCGTTTGCATTCATCTTCCGCGAACGTATCAAAATGTGGGCTAGGGGGATTAGGTGATGTGGGTACTCGTCATGATTTGGCTATCTCCATTTGGTAACGCTACCAATGTCGCAACCATGTCAACAGACACTCTAGCGTTGTGTGAAGAAGCAGGAGAGTACCTAGTTTCTGAGGCTACGCTACCTGTCACTTACATGTGCGTTGATCTAAATGCACTATATGGAGTAAGTTAAATGATAGCTAGGCTGATAGCACTAGCAGGCATTATCTTAGCTTGCTACGGAACGTGGCAGACCGTAAGAGCGAATAACTTAAAGGTCGAAGCCGCCGCAAATGAAATCGAGTTGCGCGCCTGTGGCGCGAGGCTCAGTAACCTGATAGAGGACATTGAGAGCGATGCCCAAGCTTCTAATCTTATCGACAATCTTGATGCCGTTCCTTCTCACTGGCTGCGACCCGTTGACTAGAACGCTTCAAGTAGAGGTAGAAGAACAAGCTTTGTTCTGCGACGTTGAAGAACCGCGCAGGTTCTCTCAGGCTGAAATTGACTGGCGCTCTGAAAATGCGCCGTGGAACTTGCGGAGAGACTTCGCTACCAATGCAACGTGGGACCGTGAATGTCCCCCAGACGGGGAGTAAGTAGATGGCTACTGCATCCTATGCCTTTGACACTCCCACCGTAGGTGGTGACAATAACTCTTGGGGCGCGTCTCTTAACTCTAACTGGGAGAAAGTGGACGACATTCTCGATGGCACTATTGCTATTTCTACTAACCCAGTTTTTACTGGCGCTCCTAATTTTTCAGGCATTAGCAACAAGTCTACTGTCCGTTCTGATCTTGGGTTGGCTATTGGTACAGACGTACAGGCATACAGCGCTGTGCTGGCCGCGACTACCGCCAGTTACACGACTGCTGAAGAAACGAAGCTAGCAGGTATCGAAGCGTCCGCTACGGCTGATCAAAGTGACGCTGAAATTGAGACTGCTTACAACAACCAAGTTGCGGTAGCTTCTCAAGTCGAAGCAGAGGCAGGGACGGTAACAGACGTTAGACGCTTCACGCCAGAACGAGTTAAGCAAGCTATCGATGCGCTAGCTAGTGCAGGTGGCATGGAATTCATTGGAACTGCTGATGCTTCAAATGACGCGACAATTGAATTCACTGGATTTGACAATAGCAAATATGATGCGTATGTGTTCGACATTGCTAATTTAGAACCCATCACTGACGGAGCCCAGTTATATGCTCGCACGTCTACAGATGGTGGTACTAGTTACGACAGTGGACCAAGCGATTATGTTACGGCAGGAGAATACGCCGTGCCGACTGGTACTAACGTACTTACTACTGCAACAGGTTCTGCTATGGCTCTAAGTAATAGCGGCACTGATGGTGTGGGCAATGCAGCGGGCGAAGACGGTCTTTCTGGAGAGGTTAGACTTCATGGACCACATCTAGCAAAGCGCACACGCATGACCGCTCGTGTAAGTTACTACCGGAGTAACTTTAGCGACCTCGCGGTAGGTTATTATACCGGAGAACGTGATAGTGCAGCAGATGTGGACGCTATTCAGTTTCTGTTCTCAACGGGTAATATCTCGGCAGGTACAATCACAATGTATGGCTTGAGGAACGCAGCATGAGCACTAAAATCTTAAATGGGCGTCGTGTTCAAGTAGACGCCTCAGAACTTGCAGCACTTCAGACTGAATGGTCGGAAAACACACGACCCCGCACTGAAGCTGAGCTAGATGCTATAGCTGATGAAGAAGCGAACAGGTTGCTGACTGACCCTAGGTTAGTGCCGATAGTTCTGGCTGTGCTTGATGCTGTTCTACGGGTAGACGAACTCAATCGCGCTAATAGCCCTGCACCTACTATTCAACAACTACGTCAGAGAGCGCGGCAACGTGCTCGCAGATATTACCGCGACGGGAATTAATCCCCTAGTGGAGGACTAGATGCTACAACCTATTGCACCACCTCCGGGTATGTACAAGAATGGTACGCCTTATGGGCGTAAAGGCCGGTGGGTTGACGGCAACCTTGTGCGTTGGCATGACGGGTCTATTCGTCCTGTCGGTGGGTGGACACGCCGTCAGCAAGCAGCCGGTGCAGGCGACATTCCTTCATTTATCACTACTCCTGCGGACGAAGCCGCGCGGGATATGTTTGCATGGCGCGACAACGGTAATGGACAAAATGTTGTCATCGGCACAAACGAGGCATTGTATCACTTAGATAGCTTGGGCACCGTCACTGATATCACATTCGCTGGGTTCACTCCGAACAACGGTTCAAAAGACCCGTCTACAGACAGCGGTTATGGTCGTGGTCTGTATGGCTCTGGGCCGTTTGGTGTTAGTACTGGTTCTACAGGGTCGGAGCCTCTGCCTCCTGATCGCTGGTACTTCGCGGCTTTTGGTGAGATTTTGATTTCTGGTGTGCGTGGCAATGACGATATGCACGAACTGAACATTGGCACACTTACCATGTCGGTCGTTACCAACGCCCCGACTGAGCCGCAAGATGTATGCGTATCAGATCAACGACAGGTCATTGCTATTGGAGGTAGCGGTCAACCTCGTCGTTTTCAAGCGTCAGAAATAGAAGATCGCACTGATTGGACACCTGCTACCGCAAACCAAGCTGTAGACCGCACGGTAGAGGGTACTGGTAAACTGCTTCGTTGCATTCCCGTGCTGCGTCAAATTCTGCTGCTGGGAGAAAACGACGCTAGGACTGCTCGCTATATCGGCCCTCCTTATGTTTACGCTATTGACCTTGCTGCTGAGAACTGTGGTCCTATTGCTGCTGAAGCTGTAGCAAAGACTGAGCGCTTTGCTGTATGGTGGGGTCAGCGTAATTTCTGGATGTTTGATGGTTCTGTGAAAATTCTGGACTGTGAAGTCATGGATTTTTTGCAGTCAGATATCTCTGAAAATGATATCTCTAAAATCACAGCATTTACCAACACTGATTACACGGAAATTTGGTGGCTCTATCAGTCTACGTCTTCTACAACGGGGGAAATCGATAGCTATGTTGTATGGGATTATGTTGCTCGTACTTGGAACACTGGACGTATTAGCCGTACTGTCGGATTGGACAAGGGCGTTACTTCAACCCCTATCTACATCGATCCAGACGGTCTGATCTATAACCACGAGCTAGATGGAGTTCTGCCTGATGGCACGATCTTCGTTGAGAGTAGTGGCTATGAGATTGGTAACGGTGACGTTAACGTAGGCGTACAGTTTATCTATCCTGACAGTGAAAACACTGGAGGTTTGGAGTACCGCCTGATCACTAGGCAATTGCCAAACGATGCAGAGTATACGTTTGGTCCATATACCTATCAATCTAGCGCTCCTATCCCGACTACTGGGGTATTGGGACGTGAGGTAAAACTTCGTGTAGATGTATCTGACGCTGCTGCTGAAATTGGTACACATCGTCTTGATATCGTCGGTGGTGGGACAGGTAAACGATGACTTTAGACCTACCTCCAAATCCTAGAGGTTTTCAAAACCTACAGGAATGGGCTAGCCAGCTATATGAATGGCAGCTAGCGCAAACTCGTATTGATGAGTTTGCGGCACCGGAACCTATTGCCCTCGCTCATAAAATATCTGACGAACGCGCTGCACAAGATGGCGTGTTGATGTATGACCCTGTAGCCAAAAATCTAGTGCTGGCTCATACTGGTATTTGGAACGCTATCACTGGTGGTGGAGGTGGGGCAGAAGTCAACGATCTTACTGCGGCTGTTACATGGACGAACATTCCTGACGCTAATGTGCCACAAAGTGCAGTAACGCAACATCAAGCTGCTTTGTCTATCACGGAAAGCCAAATTTCTGATCTGATTTCTGTAGTCTCGCAGGTTGAAGCAGAAGCAGGTACAGCTACTACGGCTAGACGTTGGACTGCCGAACGAGTTAAGCAAGCAATCGACGCTCTCGCTCCCGGTGGCAGCAGCGTCTACGGTTTTCGTAAACGCTCTAGCACCGATACTAGTAACGCTGCTCCTACGCTTATCATTCCTTGGCAAACTGATGAAGGTTCGCTAGGCACAGATATCACATGGGACAGTGGCAATAACACTAGACTTACAATTGCTACGACTGGTACGTATCGCATCGGTGGGTTTGTTACATTCTCTACCACACAACAACGTGGTCAAGCTACTGTTGAAATCCTTATCAATGGTGTGTCTGAAGGCATCTATCGTGGTGGCTCATACGTCAGAAACTCTGGCACATCTTGGGACTTCTGGTGTATTGAAGTAGCGTCGGAACCTTTCAATCTTACAGCAACAGACTACGTAGAGTTTCGTTTGGCACGGAACAGTGGCGCAGGAGCGTCTTACACAACTGGTGGTTCAGGGACCATAGTTCACTCAGGAACCAGATCGCGTATCTGGGCAGAACGGGTTGCTTGACAGATGCAACAGAATATGCTAAGAGAAACAAACGCTTACGAGGTTCAACTATGATGGACGGTACTCCCCAAGTGGGGGACTACACGATAGCTCAGAAGGGCATTGACCTTCTGGAAGGCTTGCTCGAATGGCGTCCCCAAATTGAAAAGGCGTTGAAAAACGCTGATTGGTCTCACACGTTCGATGATCTTACCAATATGGTCATCCACGGACAACTTGAATTCCACGAATTTGACGACTGTTTCTGCTTCACACAGCAGACAGTGTTTCCGCAGTTCAAGACCTATCACTTCATGGTTGCTGGTGGCAACATGGATAGCATCATCGAAAAGACGGAAATCTTTAAAAACAAAGCCAGAGCGCTTGGATGTAGATACCTCTCGTTCTCCGGGCGCAAAGGTTTTGAACCTGTGCTGAGAAAAGAGGGATGGACCCACAGGTTCACAACCATGTGGCTGGAGGTAGGCGAATGAGTGGCGGTGGCGGTAAAGGCGGAAGCCAGACAAGCACTACTGAAATGGACCCTCGCCTTGAGGAACTTGGAGTAGCTACTGGCGTAGGCGCACTGCGCACAGCAGCCATGCCGTTCCGTCCAATTCGTGGTGTGCAGATTGCAGCATTT
>JASJCA010000166.1 GCA_030066215.1 Rhodobacter sp.
ACATCGAAGGGGACAGCGCGGTGGCGGGCAAGCGCCTGCAAAAGGACGCTGCCGCCGGCAAGGCGACCTTCGATGTCCAAGATGTCGTCGGCGATCTGGAAGGCAAGGCCAAGCGCCTGCGCGTAACGCCGCAGCGGGCCCGGGTCGGCCTCGGCCAGATGCGCGCCGGCCTCGCAGGACCAGCCGATTAGGGCGCCGGTCTTGTTGGCCTGCAATTCGGTGATCCGGTCCAGCGACAGCGGCGCGGCGGCGGTCTCGGCGGCGATGTCCTGCGCCTGGCCCAACACCATGCCGCGGCCGCCGGCGGCCCGGGCCAGCCCGGCGACCAGCGTCACCCGCACCGGCGCGGGGCCCAGGGCGTCCTGCGCCAAGAGCTCGAAGGCCAGCGTCTGCAGCGCGTCGCCCACCAGCACCGCTGTCGCCTCGCCCCATTTGACATGCACCGTCGGCTGGCCGCGGCGTAGCGCGTCGTCGTCCATACACGGCAGGTCGTCATGGACCAGCGAATAGGCGTGCATCGCCTCGATCGCCGCGGCCGCCCAGACCGCGCGGTCGGTCCCGACGTCGTGCAAGGCGGCGGTTTCCAGCACCAGAAACCCGCGCACCCGTTTGCCGCCGGAGAGCGCATAGCGCATGCCCGCCGTGATCGCTCCTTCGGGGTAGCCGGCCAACACCTCGTCCAGACAGGCCTGAATCGTGCCGGCCCGCGCCGCCAGCGCTTGGGGGAAACTCACACGCCCTCGACCGGCGTCGTGCCCTTCGGTTCGCCCTGTTCGTCGAACGTAATCGCGGCGACCTTCTCTTCGGCTTCCTTCAGCTTCGCCTCGCAACGCTTCTTCAGCGCAGCACCGCGTTCGTAGAGCGCGATCGAGGCCTCAAGCTCCACATCGCCGGATTCGAGCTGCCCGACGACCGCCTCGAGCGCGCGCATCGCCTCTTCGAAACTCATCTCGTCGACCGGCTTGTCGCTCATGACGCGGCCTCCATCAATGCGCCCACATGCGCCGCCGTGCTGGCGGCGAGACCTTCCAGATCATAGCCGCCCTCCAGTGTCGAGACCACCCGTCCGCCGCAATGCGCGTCGGCCAGCTCGCAGATCCGAGTCGTCACCCAGGCAAAGTCGGCCTCGGTCCAATTCAGCTGCGCCAGCGGGTCGTCGCGGTGCGCGTCGAACCCCGCCGAGACCAGGATCAGCTGCGGCTCAAACTCCTCGACCATCGGGAAGATCACGTCGTCATAGGCCCGCCGCATCGCCGCGCCGCCGGTCATCGGGTCCAGCGGCACGTTCAGCACGTTGCCGTGGGCGCCGGTTTCGTGTGGATAGCCCGAGCCGGGATAAAGCGGCATCTGATGGGTCGAGCAGAACAGCGCCCGCGGCTCGTCCCACAGCAGATCCTGGGTGCCGTTGCCGTGGTGCACGTCGAAGTCGATCACAGCGACCCGGTCGAGCCCATGGAAATCGAGCGCCCGTTTGGCGGCGATGGCGACGGTGCCGAAAAGGCAGAACCCCATCGCCTGAGCAGTCTCGGCATGGTGCCCAGGCGGGCGCATGGAGACGAAGGCGTTGCCGGCCTCGCCGGTCAGAACCGCGTCGACCGCGCCGCAGCAACCGCCCACCGCGCGCACCGCCGCCTCCAGCGAGCCGGGCGAGACATGGGTGTCGGCGTCGAGCGACCGAAAGCCATCCGACGGGATCGCGCCTTCGATGGCGGCGACGTAAGTCTCGGGGTGGCAGCGCAGGATGTCGGCGCGGTCGCCGAGCTCGGCCTCGCGCCGGTCGAGCCCGGCGAAGGCTGCGGTGCCCAGCGCGGCCATGATCGCATGGTAGCGCGCCACGCGTTCGGGATGGCCCGGCGGCGTCACGTGGTTCAGCGCGGCGGGATGTGTTAAAAGCGCCGTGGTCATGTCCTCAAGGAACCGGAATCGCCCGCCCATGACAACCCGCATTCTCGCGGTCCTACTGGGGTTGGCCGCCGGGTCCGCGGTGGCGCAGACGATCGGGCCGATAGTCGCCTCGGACCTCAACGGCGACGGCCGCGCCGAACGTTTCGCGCTGATCGACACGGGCGACGGAGCGGCCGATCTGCAGATCGAGAACACCGGCTGGGGCAATGGCGTGATCTATGCCGAGCGCATCGCCTGGGTCGGCGGCATCGGCCAGCGGCCGGAGCTGAGTCTGGCCCCGAACGGCTCGGTCCGGCTGACCTCGATGAACGAAGCGATCGGCCGCAGAAGGTGGGAGCTGAGTTTGACAATCGCCCACCGCAACGACGCCTACACGGTTGCCGGCGTCACCTTCCGCTGGCGCGACACCATCGACAACACCGATGCCGGCGTCTGCGACGTCAACCTGCTGACCGGCCGCGGCACGCTTTGGCGCGACGGCCGCCCCGAACAGCGCTTCCGCACGACCGCTAAGCCGCGCCCGGCCACGCAATGGAAGGACGATACGCCGCTTCCGAAGGACTGCGGCCTGCCGAACTAGCGTGGGTTGGCCAGCGGCCGAGGGTCGGGGTCGGACTGGTTGGAATGGGCTCTCGAAGAGACGCGCCCGGCGCGGAATCAAGGCGCGCAGCGCCGCCGCGCCATCGCCAACCCGCCCCGGAGGGGTGGCGATTTGTCGAAGCTCGCGCACCGCTCGGCGACCTACGGACTGGACAGCCATAAAGCACACCCGAACAAGTATCGGCTCGCCACCCCGCGGGTCGGCGATGGCGCGGCTTGTCTCCACGTCACGGAAATGCACTCCAGCCCCCGCCGCTCCGCTCGCCTTATCGAGGACCCACGCCAAAGGCCCCTTCGTCTGGCCCCAAATAACTTGAAGTGCCTTCTCCCGCCGCGCTGCGCGACCCTTCAGTCGGGCGCCAGCATATAGCCCGCCCCGCGCACCGTTTGTAGATAACGGGGCTGCTTGGGCTCCGCCTCCAGCTTCCGTCTCAGCCGAGTGATCTGCACGTCCACCGCGCGTTCCTGAGCCTGGCCCCTGTCGCGGCCCAGCTCCTCGACCAGCTTCGTCCGGCTCACCGGCTCATTTGGGCAAGCCGAGAAGATCTTCATCAGCTGCGCCTCGGTTGCCGTCAGCCGCACCAGATCGTCGCCACGCCACATCTCGCCGCGTTCCACGTCATAACGGATCGGCCCCAACATCAGAAACTTGGGCGCCTCCGCCTCGGCCGCCTGTGCCGGCACCCGCCGCAGGATCGCATTGATCCTGAGCAGGAGTTCCTTGGGCTCGAACGGTTTTGGCAGGTAATCGTCGGCTCCGGCCTCCAGCCCGACGATCCGGTCCTCGGTCTCGCCCTTCGCGGTGAGCAGCAGCACCGGCGTCGCCACCCCGTCCTCGCGCAGCGACCGCGTCAGGCTCACGCCGTCCTCGCCCGGCATCATCACGTCCAATACGATCAGATCGAATTCCAGCCCCGACAAAACCGACCGCGCATGTTTCGCGTCCCGCGCCGCCGTCACCCAAAACCCGTTTCGCATCAGGAACTTCTGCAACAGCCCCCTAATGCGTTCGTCGTCGTCGACGATCAGAAGATGCGCGTCGGGCAACTCCGCCATCACGCCCCCTCCTTCAACGCCGCGAAATGCCGGCGCATGTCCGGATCCATCATCGCCTCCAACACCATCCGAAATCCCGCCACCGCCTCGGGGCCCGCCACCCGATAGGCCGCCCGCATCCGCGCCCGCTGCGCCGTCGACAATTCGCGTTCCAGCGCCGCGCCGGCTTCTGTCAGGTGAAGGTGCCGTTCGCGTTTGTCCCGCGTGCCGACCCGGCTTTCTACCAGCCCATCCTCGATCAGCGCTCGTAGCACCCGGTTCAGCGACTGCTTGGTCACGCCGAGGATCGTCAAAAGGTTGTTCACCGTCGTCCCGGGGCTCCGATTGATGAAATGGATCGCCCGATGATGCGCCCGCCCGTAACCCTGGTCGTGCAAGATGCGGTCGGGATCGGCGGTGAAGCCACGATAGGCGAAGAACATCGCCTCGATGCCCTTACGAAGTTGCTCGTCGGTCAGAAAAAGCAGGCTTTCGCCCCCTGGATGTCCCTCGGCCATCATTCCCGTCCGGTCGTCCCGTTCGCCCACACTTTATGTCAGCCTTGTTGACATTCCAAGTCTCAACTGGTAGCGATTCGCGGATTTTGCGCAATATTATGTCCGATACGGCCCTAAGTCGCGCAATATTCGAAAACTTGGCGCGCCGGGTGCGCAAAGGAAGGATCAGGCCGATGGCTGGTGCGTATGACGACCGCGATGGATGGATCTGGCTGGACGGCCAGTTGGTGCCGTGGCGCGAGGCCAATGTGCATATCCTCAGCCACGCCATGCACTACGCCAGCTCGGTGTTCGAAGGCGAGCGCGCCTATGGCGGCAAGATCTTCCTTTCGCGCAAGCATTCCGAACGGCTGATCTTCTCGGGGGGCGAGATCGACATGCCGATCCCCTACACGGTCGACGAGATCGAGGCGGCCAAGTACGAAACCCTGAAGGCCAACGGCCTGAGTGATGCCTATGTTCGCGCCGTCGCCTGGCGCGGGGCCGGGGAAGACATGGGCGTCAGTTCCGCCCGCAACCCGGTCCGTATGGCCATCGCCACCTGGGAGTGGGGAGCCTATTACGGCGATTCGAAGTTCAAGGGCGCCAAGCTCGACATCTCGAAATGGAAGCGCCCATCCCCCGAGACCATCCCGGTCCACGCCAAGGCCGCCGGGCTCTACATGATCTGCACCACCTCGAAACACGCCGCCGAGGCCAAGGGCTGTTCGGACGCGCTGTTCATGGATTACCGCGGCTACATCGCCGAGGCGACGGGTGCCAACATCTTCTTCGTGAAGGACGGCGAGGTGCATACGCCCCTGGCCGATTGCTTCCTCAACGGCCTCACCCGCCAGACTGTCATCGGCATGCTCAAGGACCGCCAGATCAAGGTCCACGAACGCCACATGGACCCCGGAGAGATGGAAGACATGCAGCAATGCTGGCTCACCGGCACCGCCGCAGAGGTCACGCCCGTGGGCCAGATCGGCGACTACAATTTCGAAGTCGGCGCGCTGACCCGGGACATCGCGGAGGCCTACGAACTGGTGGTGCGGGCGTAGCCCCTCGGTCGACAAACCCTCAGCGCTGTGCGACGCTTGGCGTGCGGCGTACACGTGCGCCTTTCAGGAACCGGTGCGGAACATGGCCAAGCGCAGCTTCGACGTGACGGCGGTTTGGGATGCCGAGGCCAAGGTCTGGTATTCGCAAAGCGATATCATCGGGTTGCATGTCGAAGCCGAGACGCTTCCGGAATTCCTCGATCTCGTGCGCGACCTCGCGGCCGAACTTATTGTCGCCAATCACCTCTCGCCGGAGGACATAGCCGGCACCCCCCTGCGAGACCTGATCCCGGCGGTCGTCATTCACGGCGCGCCGGACGCGACCGCAGCCGAATAGGGCGTGCCGGACTACTACCGCGACGTGACCCGTCTGCTGGCCTCCGCCGGCTTCATCAGGATCGCAGGCGGCAAGGGATCGCACGAGAAATGGCGCAGCGACGCATTGGAGCGCCTGTTGATCGTGCCGCGAAAGCTAAAGAGCCGCCACACGGCGAACGCAATCCTGAAGAGCGCGCAGATCGGCAAAAAGCTCTGATCAACCGCCCTTCATCAGGCTTCGGACCTTGCCCTCGGCGGTGAGTTGCCGGCCCAACGCCCGCTCGCGCAGCACGATCGCCACGCCCGCGGCGATCACCAAGGCCGCGCCGGCGAGCATCGGGGCCGTGGGGACCTCGCCGAAGACCAGATAGCCGATGATCAGCGCCCAGATCATGCTGACATAGGTGAAGGGGGCCAGCGTCGAGGCCTCGGCGAAGCGGTAGCTCGAGGTCAGCAGGATCTGCCCGAGACCGCCGATCAGCCCGGCGCCAATCATCAGCGCCCATTCGTACCCCTGCGGCCAGACCCAGCCGAACGGCGACGTCAAGAGCGACAGAACCGACGCCGTCGCCGAGAACCAGAACACGATCGCCGTGGTGCGCTCGGTCCCCGCCATTGCGCGCAGGAACACCTGCGCCAGCGCCGCCAGCGCCGCCGAGCCCAGGGTCACCAGCGCCCCCACAAGCGCCAGATCGCCCGCGTCGAAGGACAGCCGCGGCCACATCACGATGCTGACCCCGATCAGACCCACGACGACCGCCGAAATCCGGATCAGCCGGATGCGCTCGCCCAGGATCAGCGCGGCGAAAACCAGAACCAGGATCGGCGTGGCGAACCGGATCGCCGTCGCCTCGGGCAGCGGGATCAGCTTCAGCCCCAGAAAGCCCAGCCCCATCGCCGTGCTGCCCGCCAGCGCGCGTACCGCGTGGCCGCGCCAGTTGCCGACGCGTAGGCCCACGCCCAGCTCGCCGCGCAGCGCGAGCCAGACCACAATCACCGGCAATGCACAGAAGGCGCGGAAGAACACCGCCTCGCCCGGCGGGATGCGGATGGCGGCCTTCACCAGGCTGCCCATGACGACGAACAGCGACACCGCCGTGATCATCAGCAGGATGCCGCGCAGGGGCGAAGGGGTCGGGCTCACCTGCCGTGGCTAGCAAAGCCCGCCCGACGGGGCCAGGGGGTCAGGCCAGATAGCCCCGCTCGATCCTCAAATACTGCTTGACCCGGCTGGCATCGGTCAGCCCTTTGCGGCGGCGGCGGTCCAGCAGCTTGATCTTCGGGTGCCCCCCTTCGCCCGCCCGGATCCGATCGAGCCGGGTATAGGCCGTGGCGCGGCCGTTTCCGGTGACATGTCCGTGGTCGATTGGGTTCTTCGGCATCGGCATCCTCCTTCGGCGTCGCTCCCCCCGGTCTTGCGATGCCACCATAACACAGGACGCCCGGCCCCGTTTGAGCCAGATCAATACGGCGCCAGCCGCGCCGCCGCCCACCGCGCCGCATCCGCCACCGCCGGATCGGGATCGTCCGCCAGAACCTGTACCGCCGGGCGCAGTCGCGCCGCGCCCGAATTGCCGATCGCATAGGCCACGTTGCGCACGAACCGGTTGCGCCCGATGCGCTTGATCGGGCTGCCCAAGAACTTCGCCCGGAACCCCGCGTCGTCGAGCGCCGCCAACGCTTCCAGCCGCGGCGCCGCCAGATCACCCTTCGCGGCATACCGGGTCTCGGTGGCCGCGGCCGCGAACTTGTTCCACGGGCAGACCGCCAGGCAGTCGTCGCAGCCATAGATCCG
Source organism: Rhodobacter sp. (assembly GCA_030066215.1). GTDB lineage: Bacteria > Pseudomonadota > Alphaproteobacteria > Rhodobacterales > Rhodobacteraceae > JASJCA01. The sequence continues at coordinate 7,215 of JASJCA010000166.1, forward strand.
GTTGCCCATCAGCGGCCGCAGCCCCTCGTCCACCGGTCCGTCGTGCTCGATCGTCAGATAGGAAATGCAGCGCCGCGCATCGAGCTGGAACGGCGCGGGAAAAGCGTCAGTCGGGCAGATGTCGAGGCAGGCCCGGCAGGTCCCGCAAGCCTCGACCTCGGGGGTGTCGGGCGCAATGTCGAGCGTGGTGAAAATTGAGCCGATGAAGAACCAATTCCCCAGATCGCGCGCCAGAAGATTGGTGTGCTTGCCTTGCCAGCCCAGCCCCGCCGCCTGCGCCAGAGGCTTTTCCATCACCGGCGCCGTGTCGACGAAGACCTTAAGCTCACCGCCCGCCTCGGCGATCAGCCACCGCGCCAGCCGCTTCAGCCGCTTCTTGACCAGATCGTGGTAGTCGCGGTTCTGGGCATAGACCGACACCGCCCCCCGATCCCGCCGCTCCAGCACCGCCAGCGGGTCGTGCCCGGGCGTATAGACCTCCGCCAGCAGCACCACCGACCGCGCCTCGGGCCAAAGCGCCACGGGATCGCCGCGCCAGCCCATGCGCTCGGCCATCCAGCGCATCTGTCCGTGCCAGCCGGCCGCCACGAAGGCCGCGAGTCGCCCCGGCGCCTGCGGAATTGCGTCTGGCCGCGTAACCCGGCACTTGGAAAACCCCTCTTCCAAGGCGCGCGCCACCAGCCGCTTTTTCAATGACCGCTCCTTCATCTGGCCAAAAATATCTCGGGGGGAGTCCGCAGGACGGGGGGCAGAGCCCCCCACCGCCGCCCGGCGTCAGAAATCCAGATCGGCATAATGCGCCGGAGGCGGAAATCCGGGCACCTGGTCGGCTAGGATGCCGCGGAAGGCCGGGCGCGACT
>JASJCA010000069.1 GCA_030066215.1 Rhodobacter sp.
CAAAAACCCGTTGCCGCCTGCAATTATTTCGCCATTGGGCAGTTGAGCGGCGGCCGTCACCCGGGTCGCAAATTGCTCCCCGCCCCGTTCCAAGCCAATCTCCGAAAATGGGTCCGAACCGAAATGCTTGACATCGATCCATCTGCCGCGAACTTCGAAAATATCACGAAATGCCATCGCGCCACCGTCGCGGAGGTTGAAGAACAAAGTGCCGTTCCATGCAAAACCTCTCACCGTGACTCCGTCACGGGATACATCAAACGAATACGATGTCGGTCCCGAACTGGTCACCCGAACCCGCTCTCCGTCTCGCCAAGCGATACTGCCAAGTGAAGGGCCAAATTCCAGTGTTTCGACCACAGTTCGCTCCCAGTCCGTGCCATCTACCGAATGAAAAAGCGCGTAGTCGCTATTCGCGCCGTCCGAAACGGCACCGGCTGCGAGGAATCTATGCGGATGCCTCGCAGCCCGCCTTAATGAGCCGCCCAACTGCGGCGCGTCCGGAGCGGCGGTAACTTCAGCCCAATCTCGATAGTTATTAGAATGTAGTATCACGGGGAACGACTTCGGCCCCTCCGACGTCCGGGTTTGCAGACTCAGCCGTGTTCCAACTGCAATTGCACCGTTTTCGCCATCAATGGCCAAATCCGAGAGTGTGGTCGGCGGATCGCCAATTGAAGACCAAAGCGGCGTCCAGTCCTGAAGGTCGGTCGACACGACGAGCATGGAATCAAAATCCTGCTGCCCGGCGACGAGCACTTCCCCCGAAGGCAATGCCGCTATGGCCGCAACTCTAGTAAGTTCCGTTTGTTTCCAACTCGGTGTGTAGCGTGTCCACACTTGCCCGCCATCGAAAGCCAAAAGAAGCCCGCGCTCTTCGCCGTCCGGCTCACCGTCCTTGGTGCGCAGGCGTTCAAATCCCCCCACCAGTACCCGACCGTCCGGGTGTACGGTGATGTCCGACACGACGATGTCACCGATTTCCACCTCATTCGGAGCCACTGAAAGCCAAAGAGCCTGCGGCCGGTCAAGGCGGTTTCGCAACTTCGAAGACAGAGCAGCGATCTCTTCAACCGTCTTTGACAATTCCCTTTCGGTGGCAGCCAGGTTCGCCTGTGCGATGTCGAATTCGGCCTGCATTTCCCGGCGGTTCTCTTCGATAGTCGTTTCTGTGTCCTCAAAGCTCGAAATGATCTCGGGCGGCAGACTGTCTTTCTGCCAGGCGTAGTCGATTTCCTGCAGGATCCGCGGCAAGATCAACAGAAGAACCAACCCGCCGATCAACAACATCCAGACGACTCGGATCTGCGCGCTTGCTGCCGTTTCGGACCGGTGGCGCTGATCTTCGCACCAATCAGCGATATCCGCGGCTTCCTTCCGGGTACCCTCGACCAAAGGCGGCGGGGGGATGTTATTTGATGTTTTAGGGGTCGATTGGTCGGACATGCGCTAAAAGGGTGGGTTGAATGACTTGGCCAAAGACCATTGCTGACGTGTGACGGTATCACGGAGTTGCGGTTTAGTCAGGTCCATTTGCCAAACCGGCGTGGCCAGACGCCCGCATTGCAGGACGCCGGATAAGAGTTCGTTAGCGTTATCATTCGCGATGTCAGTGGGTTAACAGGGTGTTCGAGCTCGGATACTCGGTTGCGCGTTCTATATCACGCCCCATCACGCCCCGCGCCAGATCCAGCCGCCGCCGAAGACCCTTGTCCCTTCCGGCGCGTAGAATACGCAAGCCTGGCCCGGCGAGACGCCTTCTTCGGGCGCCACCAATTCCACCTCTGCCTCGGTGTCGCTCAAGGGCCGTACCACTGCCTCGCGCGGTGGCCGGGTGGAGCGCACCTTGACCGCCAACCGCCACTCTGCGCGCGAGTTGAACGGGGCATCGCCGAGCCAATTCACCTCACGGACGGGTACAATCCGCGTCGACAGCATCTCCTTCGGCCCGACGACGACGCGCCGGGCCTCGACATCGAGCTTGACCACATAGAGCGGCTCATCGAGCCCGCCGATGCCCAGACCTCGCCGCTGCCCGACCGTGTAGTGGATCACGCCGCGATGCGTGCCCAGCACCCGTCCGTCGGCATGCACGATTTCGCCGGGCTCGGCCGCGCCGGGCCGCAGTTTCTCGATCACCGCGGCGTAGTTTCCGCCGGGCACGAAGCAGATGTCCTGGCTGTCGGGCTTGTCCGCCACCGGCAGTCCATGCCGCGCCGCCATGGCTCGCGTCTCTGCCTTCGATGTCAGATGACCCAATGGAAAGCGAAGAAAGGCCAACTGCTCCGGTGTCGTCGCAAACAGGAAATAGGACTGGTCGCGGGTGGGATCGGCGGCCGTATGCAGCTCTGGTCCCCGCGCACCGACTTTGCGTTGGATATAATGCCCCGTTGCCATGCAATCGGCGTCGAGATCGCGGGCGGTCTGCAGCAGATCCTTGAACTTCACCCGTTCGTTGCAGCGGATGCAGGGCACCGGAGTTGCGCCGGCCAAGTAGCTGTCGGCAAACTCGTCGATCACCGCGTCGCGGAAGATGTTTTCGTAGTCGAGCACGTAATGCGGAAAGCCCATCTCTTCGGCCACACGCCGCGCATCGTGGATGTCTATCCCCGCGCAGCACGCTCCCTTTTTGGCCAGCGCCGCGCCATGGTCGTAGAGCTGCAGCGTGACGCCGACGACGTCATAGCCCTCGCGCGCCAGTTCAGCCGCCACCACGGATGAATCCACCCCGCCCGACATCGCAACGACGACGCGGGTGTCGGCCGGCGGCTTGGCAAAGCCCAGTGAGTTCAATTCGGCAACGAGCGGCATTCTTGAAGCGGTTCCTAAAGGTCCGCCGGAATATAAGAAAATGCTTCGGACTCTCAAGGTGTGGCTTCACCGGTCTTTAAGTCCCACGGGCCATGGTGCGGGCATCACGATCGAGGGGATGAAACTTATGTACCTACGCAAAGTCGACGGACCGCGGACCGTGACGTTGCCCAATGGCTCGAGCATGTCACGCGCCGATATGCCGCCGGCCGACACCCACCGCTGGGTCGCCAGCCGCAAGGCGGCGGTGGTGCGCGGGGTCCTGGCCGGGCTGATGCCGTTGAAGGAAGCACTTGATATCTATGGCCTTTCCGAGGACGAGTTTGCGTCCTGGCGCGCCGCCGTCGAGACCCATGGAGAGGCGGCGTTGAAAGCCACGGCGGTTCAAAAGTACCGGTAATCCCAAGTTGAATGGCAACTTCGCCTGTTTCTGGTAACGTGTGGTTAACCTTTGTTGGCCAAAGTAGCGTTAACGAAGCGGTCAGAGTGGAGTTGCCAAATGCGGGTCTTGTTGGTCGAAGACGATCCCACCACCTCGCGCAGCATCGAATTGATGCTGACCCATGCCAATCTAAACGTCTACGCGACGGATCTGGGAGAGGAGGGGATCGATCTCGCCAAGCTCTATGACTACGACCTGATTCTGCTGGACCTCAACCTGCCGGACATGAACGGCCACGACGTTCTGCGCCAGCTTCGGCTCGCCCGCGTCGAGACGCCCATTCTGATCCTCACCGGGGCCGACGATACCGAGAACAAGCTCAAGGGTTTCGGATTCGGCGCCGACGACTACCTGACCAAACCATTCCACCGCGAAGAGCTCGTCGCCCGCATCCACGCCATCATCCGCCGCTCGAAGGGACACTCGCAATCGATCATCCGCACCGGCCCGGTTGAAGTGAATCTCGATGCAAAAACGGTCGAGGTCGAAGGCAAGCCGGTGCATCTGACCGGCAAGGAATACCAGATGCTCGAGCTTTTGTCGCTGCGCAAGGGCACCACGCTGACAAAGGAAATGTTCCTCAACCATCTCTATGGCGGCATGGACGAGCCGGAGTTGAAGATCATCGATGTGTTCATCTGCAAACTGCGCAAGAAACTGTCGAAGGCCACCGGCGGCGACAACTACATCGAGACCGTTTGGGGCCGCGGCTACGTTCTGCGCGACCCCGAGCCTGCCGTGATGACCGAACAGCTCGCGGTCGGCGCCTGAAGAGCGGCATTCAAGGTTGATCCTGGCCGCTATTGGACGAGTCCGGATGGAGGATCACCAAGCGCTCGGAATCGAGAAACGACCACTCTTTCGATAGGCGCTTAGAGCAACTTCTGAGAAGTCTCGCACGGTAGACCGCTGGTCCAAAAAAGTCCCCCCAACGCGCCAGGAACACTTCACCGCCCAACGAGCCCGTATGCGTACAGGTGGGCGATCAATCTTCTCTTGCGAGCCGGCGAAGCGAAACACCCTGACGGTTGTCTGGATCTCGTTATAGCCGGACTCCGACCAATAGCCTCCGCAGAGAAGTCGCTCACTGAGGCCAAGACGCCGGCTGAGTACGCCGACCTTGCGCAACGCGGAGTAGCATCGGAACTCGCAAAAAACCCGGGGCACATCCAAAGCGAGCGTTCCTCGAAAAACGCGTCGCATGAGCGCGTCCGTTTAGCGCTGAGCGGCCTCGCGCCGGAAACCGTCTCAATCCCGGGGCGCACCAGACTACATCTCTCGCCGATAAAGCCAGCGGGAGAGCGGGTCCGTTCGACGCTTTGACCGACCGCGCCGGTGACGGTCCTGTGCCTGCTGCGCATCCGACCGCTTGCTGGCAAGAGTAGCGGCCATATGGCTCCGTTTGGCGTGGCGTGGTACCGCGCCGAAGGTGGTCCCGCGCCCAGAACGCGCCCAACGACATCTCTCGCCGTTCAATGCGCCGGGAGATTGCGTCCGCGTGGTGCGGCGCGGCATCGTGACGGGATCGGGTTGGGCCATTTGGACGCGTGTGGGAAATGAAGCGCCGCCGACTCGGATTGGCAGGGGCGGTCGTTCGCGGCGGTTGCTTTGGTTCTGGGCTATTGGAACGGGACAGCTATTGTCCGGAAGCGGTGATGGCAGGGATTGGCCTGGAGTGGGCGGTCGAAGCACCCAGGAAAGCAACGCCTCCGCTGCGCACAAGGATCGCGCCCGGCTCCGTGGGTGGGCGCCTCGAAGGTCACGTTGCCATCCGTTCGAAGCTCCAATGCCTCTAGGTTTGCAGGGCATTTGACGCATCAAGCCCACCCTATGGGCGGGGACGGGCGCGATCCGCGGTTGACGCCGCGGGGATCGGTTGATCGGTGAAATGCCCATGGTTGCGACCGTGGAGGGCGCCCGCTCCAGACCACGAGAGCGAATTCGACCCAAGGGCCGAGCCTGCGTGCCGCGCCGCCGGGCCTGAGACAGCTATGGTCGCGCTTCGCTGGCGGCACGGGCAGTCGGGAATCCGGACGACAGGCATGGTCTGGACCTCCCCAGGGTGCGCTCCTATCACTGGAGGGCAGCTTCGGGGGGGGCGACATGTCCGAGACCGCAGACATCGCGACGCTGACCGAGGACCAGGCCCGGGCCGAGTTGGCGCGGCTGGCCGAGGCGATCGCGCGCGCCAACCGGGCCTATCACACCGAGGACGCGCCCGAGATCTCGGACGCCGCCTACGACGCGATGAAGCGGCGCAATGCGGCAATCGAGGCGGCGTTTCCCGGGCTCAAACGCGCCGACAGCCCCTCGGACCAGGTCGGCGCGCCGGTCTCGGAGACCTTCGCCAAGGTCACCCACGCGGTGCGGATGCTGTCGCTCGCCAATGCCTTCGACGCCGCCGACGTGCGCGATTTCGACGACACCGTGCGCCGCTATCTGGGCCTGCGCGACAACGATCCGGTGCTGCGCTACACCGCCGAGCCGAAGATCGACGGGCTGTCGCTGTCGCTGCGCTATGAGGCCGGGCGGCTGGTGCAGGCCGCAACGCGGGGCGACGGCGAGACCGGCGAGAACGTGACCGCGAATGCGCGCACCATCGGCGACATTCCCGAGCGGATCGACGGCGCGCCGGAGGTGCTGGAGGTGCGCGGTGAAGTCTATATGAGCCACGCCGATTTCGAAGGCTTGAACGCGCGGCAGGCCGAGGCCGGGGCCAAGACCTTCGCCAATCCGCGCAACGCCGCGGCTGGGTCGCTGCGGCAGCTCGATGCCGAGATCACGCGCGCGCGGCCGCTGCGGTTTTTCGCCTATGCCTGGGGGGATGTGTCCGAGCCCCTGGCGGATACACAAAGTAAGGCGCTCAAGCGGTTGAAAAAGATGGGGTTTGTGGTCAATCCGTTGACCAAGGCCTGCGACGGGCCCGAGGCGATGCTGGCGCAGTATGACAGGATCGAGGCGCAGCGGGCGACGCTGGGCTACGACATCGACGGCGTAGTCTACAAGGTCGACGATCTGGAGCTGCAGCGGCGGCTGGGGGTACGCTCGACCACGCCGCGATGGGCGGTGGCGCACAAGTTTCCGGCCGAGCTGGCCTGGACCCGGCTCGAGGCGATCGACATTCAGGTCGGGCGCACCGGCGCGCTGTCGCCGGTGGCGCGGCTGAGCCCGGTGACGGTGGGCGGCGTGGTGGTGTCGAACGCCACGTTGCACAACGAGGATTACATCGCCGGGCGCGACGCCGAGGGGCAGCCGATTCGCGACGGCAAGGACATCCGGGTCGGCGACTGGGTGCAGGTCTACCGCGCCGGCGACGTGATCCCGAAGGTGGCGGATGTGGATCTGAGCCAGCGGCCGGCGGAGGCGGCGCCGTTCGACTTCCCGACGCTCTGCCCGGATTGCGGGTCGCAGGCGGTGCGCGAGGAGGGCGACGCGGTGCGGCGCTGTACCGGCGGGCTGATCTGCCCGGCACAGGCGGTGGAGAAACTGAAGCATTTCGTCGGCCGCGCCGCCTTCGACATCGAAGGGCTGGGCGCCAAGCAGGTCGAGATGTTCTATCGCGACGACACGCTGCCGATCCGCGAGCCGGCGGATATCTTCACCCTGGCCGCGCGCGATGCCGGCAACGTCTCGAAGCTGCAGAACCGCGACGGGTTCGGCGAGAAGAGCGTGAGCAACCTGTTCCAGGCTATTGACGAAAAACGGAAAATCCCGCTCAACCGGCTGATCTTCGCGCTTGGGATCCGGCATGTGGGCGAAAGCGCGGCGGCGTTGCTGGCGGCGCATTACGGCGCTTGGGACAGCTTCGAGCGCGCGATCACCGCGGCCGAGGTCGGCAACGGGCCGGAATGGGACGACCTGATCGCCATCGACGGGGTCGGCGCGGTGATGGCGGCCTCACTGGTCACAGCGTTCCGGCAGGCGGCCGAGCGGGCCTCGATCGACCGGCTGGTGGCCGAGCTGGACGTGCAACCGGTGGCGCCGCGCGGCGACGTCTCGAGCCCGGTCGCCGGCAAGACGGTGGTGTTCACCGGCACGCTGGAGCGGATGACCCGGGCCGAAGCGAAAGCGCGGGCCGAGGCGCTTGGCGCCAAGGTCTCAGGCAGCGTCAGCACGAAGACCGATCTGGTGGTGGCGGGGCCAGGCGCGGGGTCGAAGGCGAAGAAGGCGGCCGAACTGGGCGTCGAGACCATCGACGAAGACGCCTGGCTGGACCTCATCGGCACGGCATGAGCGGGCGGCCCGAGATCCTGTATCCGCTGTTTGCGGAGCTCGAGACGCTGGCCGGCGTGGGCCCGCGCATCGCCAAGACCTTCGCCCAGCTCGAGGTCGAAAAACCGCGCGATCTGTTGTTCACGCTGCCCTATTCCGGCGTCGACCGGCGCCGGCGCGGCTCGATCCTGGGCGCCGATCTGCCCGCCGTGCTGACCGTTGAGGTCGAGATCGGTCCGCACCTGCCGCCCGCGCGCAAGGGCCGGCCCTACCGGGTCGAGGTGCGCGACGCCCAGACCACGTTCCTGCTGGTGTTCTTCCATGCCCGCGAGGATTACCTGCGCCGGCAGCTGCCCACCGGCCAACGCCGTGTGGTGTCGGGCAAGGTCGAGTTGTTCGACGGCGTCGGCCAGATGGTGCATCCCGATCACATGCTGCGCGTCGAGGAGGCCGGGGAGATCCCGCTTTACGAGCCGGTCTATCCGCTGACCGCGGGGCTGACCCAGCCGGCGGTGGCCAAGGCGGTGGCCGCGACGCTGGCCCGCGCGCCCGATTTGGCGGAGTGGATCGACCCGGCGCTGCGCGCGCGCGAGGGCTGGCCGGCCTGGAAGGTGGCGGTCGAGACGGCGCACCGGCCGCTGTCGGCGGACGAATTGGCGCTGACCGCGCCGGCGCGCCAGCGGCTGGCCTATGACGAGTTGATGGCGCATCAATTGACGCTCGCCCTGGCCCGGGCGGTGGTGCGCAAGGCCAAGGGCGTGACCTCGGAAGGCACTGGAAGATTGCAGTCCAAGGTCTTGGCATCACTGCCGTATCAGCCGACGCGGGCGCAGGAGCGGGCGATCGCTGAGATCGCCGAGGATATGGCACAGCCGGTGCGGATGAACCGGCTGCTGCAGGGCGATGTGGGCGCCGGCAAGACGCTGGTGGCGCTGATGGCGCTACTCGTGGCGGTCGAAGCCGGCGGTCAGGGCGTGATGATGGCGCCGACCGAGATCCTGGCGCGGCAGCATCTGGACGGCTTGCGGCCGCTCGCCGAGGCGGCCGGCGTGGTCCTGGAGATCCTGACCGGTCGCGACAAGGGGACCGAGCGCAAGGCCAAGCTCAAGGCGTTGAAATCCGGCGATATTCAGATCTTGGTCGGCACCCATGCGGTGTTCCAGTCGGATGTCGCCTTCCGCGATCTGCGCCTGGCGGTGGTGGACGAACAGCACCGGTTCGGGGTGTCGCAGCGGATGGAATTGGGCGCCAAGGGCCGCGCCGCGGACATGCTGGTGATGACCGCGACGCCGATCCCGCGCTCGCTGGCCTTGGCGCAATACGGCGACATGGACGTGTCGGTGCTGGACGAAAAGCCGCCCGGGCGGCTGCCGGTGACCACGGCGCTGGTCTCGGGCGGACGCATGGAGGAGGTGGTCGCGCATCTGCGCAGCGCGGTGGCCGAGGGGCGGCAGGCCTATTGGGTCTGTCCGCTGGTGGAAGAAAGCGAGGTCGTCGACATGACCGCGGCCGAGGAGCGGTTCAAGCACCTGCGCGCGGCCCTGGGCGAGAGCGTGGTGGGGCTGGTCCACGGCCAGATGCCGCCTGCCGAGAAGGACGCGGCGATGGCGCGGTTCGTGGGCGGCGCGACGCGGGTGCTGGTCTCGACCACGGTGATCGAGGTCGGCGTGGATGTGCCCAACGCCTCGATCATGGTGATCGAGCGCGCCGAATCGTTTGGGCTGGCGCAGTTGCACCAGTTGCGCGGGCGCGTGGGCCGGGGGGGCGAGGCTTCGACCTGTCTGATGCTCTACCAGCCGCCGTTGTCGGAGGGCGGGCGGCGGCGGCTGGAGATCCTGCGCGAGACCGAGGACGGGTTCCGGATCGCCGAGGAGGATCTGGCGATGCGCGGCGCCGGCGACGTGATCGGCACGGCGCAGTCCGGGTTGCCGCGGTTCCGGGTCGCGGATCTAGAGCGGCAATCGGCGCTGATGGCGCTGGCGCAGTCGGATGCGCGCAAGCTTCTGGCCGAGGATCCGGGGCTGGAGGGCGATCGCGGCCGTGCGGCGCGGGTGCTGCTGTGGCTGATGGAGCAGGACAAGGCGATTCGTTTGATTTCAGTGGGTTGAGCGCGGATTTCTCTTTTGTCCACGTTTGTTCGCAAAAAGTTCTTTACAAAACGTGGTGAATTTGAGAACAAATAGGCAACAAAGATCGAAAGCGACCGCCCATGTTGACCGAATTGAAATCCATCCTGTCGCGTGCCGCCCCGACCCTGGGGCAGGATCTGGCCGGGGCCTCGGCCCTGGTGTTGATGCTGCTGGTGGGGCTGCATGTGCCGACGATGATCTGATCTGCCTGCGTCCTGTTTCCGGCCGGCTCCCCCGCGTCCCTGTCCCCTTAGCCGACGCGAGCGCCGACTGCCTGTCCCCCGGCGCCGGAGCGATCCTCACCGCTCCCCGGGCTGGCCGGCAAACCGATAGAGACGCCACTGACCGCCGCCTCCGGCGTCCCCCGGAGTGCGGCGGTTTTTTTGTTTGGACGTGTTTTGGGGGGCGCGCTGCGCGGACGCGCGTCGCAGTGGCGGACGCCGCAGAGGGGCATCGAGCCCCTTTGCGGCGTGCCTCCGGCGGGAGTATTTCGGACGAGAAGAAGCGGGGGACTGCGGCGGTTCGGCGTTTGGGCAGAGCGAACCGCGGTTTCGATTATCTCGAGACGGGACGTGGTGCCGCGGCCTCAGGCGCAGGCGGCGGATTCGGCTTGGACCATGGCTTCGGCGGCGGCGTCGAGGGTGAGCAGGATCGAGGCGTGGCGGTTCTTGAAGTCCTTGGCGGGCATCAGCACCTCGAGGCCGTCGAACGGGGCGTCGGGGGCCGGGCCGCCGGATTTCAGCATCGCCTTCAGCTGATCGCGGGCGGTTTCGACCTCGGCGCGGGTGCGGCCGAGGATGTTGGCGCCGACCACCGAGGCGGCGGCCTGGCCGAGCGCGCAGGCCTTGACGTCCTGGCCGTAGGCGGCGACGCGGCCGTTCTCGGTGACCAGATCGACGGTGACGGTGGAGCCGCAGAGCGGCGAGCGCTTCTTGACCGTCGCCTGCGGGTGGTCGAGCCGATCGGTCAGCGGGATCTCGGCGGCCAGTTCCAAGATCCGGCCGGAATAAAGCTTGATCAGATCGGCGTCGCTCATGGCTTTTCTCACCTTGCAGGACCCCATACATAGGGCGTGGTTTAGGGTGAGAAAAGGAAATCTTATGGGCTTCGACCCCGGGACTTTGGTCTATGACGCGCGCGGGCTGGTGCCGGTGATCGCGCAGGACGAGGCGACCGGCGCGGTGCTGATGCTGGCGTGGATGAACGCCGAGGCGGTGGCGCGCACGCTGGCGACGGGCCGGGTGACCTATTGGTCGCGCTCGCGGGCTGCGTTCTGGGTCAAGGGCGAGACCTCGGGGCACACCCAGGAGCTGGTCGAGCTGCGGGTCGATTGCGACCGCGACGCGGTGCTGGCGGTGGTGCGCCAGGTTGGGCCGGCCTGCCACACCAACCGCAAGAGCTGTTTTTACACCGCCGTTCGGGACGGCGACGAGGTGGAGCTGATGGCGCCGGAGACGAGCTAAGGCGCCGTTTGGCGATCCCGATGGGGTCCTCTAGATCGCGGCATTAAGGCGACCGTTGTCTGTGGCCGCGCGTTGGAGATCGCGGGGCCATGCGGTCAGAGGCCGGCGAGTCGGCGGACGTCTTGTGGCGTGTGGCCGGTGGCGCGGTAGTGGCGGATCGCGCGGGCGTCGTCACGTTTGGCCAGCCGCTTGCCGGTCTCGTCGCGCACCAGGTCGTGGTGGTGATAGGCCGGGCGGGGCAGGGCGAGCAGGTCCTGCAGCAGGATGTGGATGTAGGTGGCCTCGAACAGATCGGCGCCGCGGACCACTTCGGTAATGCCCTGGGCGGAGTCGTCGGCCACCACCGAGAGATGGTAGGAGGTGCCGATGTCACGGCGGGCGAGTACGATGTCGCCGATGCCGTTGATGGCGTTGTCGCGAGTCAACTCGTGGGTACCGGGGTTCTGCGGGCCGGTTTCGGTGAAGTGCGGATCTCGCGGCAGGCGATCCATCGCGGCGGCGATGTCGAGGCGGATCGCGTCGGTGGCGTCGGCCTCGGACATGCGCCGCGACCGGCAGGTGCCGGGGTAGACCAGTCCGTCGGGGCCTTGGACCGGCGCGCCCTCTTGAGGGGCGGAGAGTGCGGCGCGGATGTCGCCGCGGGTGCAGCGGCAGGGATAGCAGAGCTCCATTGCAATGAGGCGGTCGAGGGCGGCGCGGTAGGCGGGCAGGCGGTCGGACTGGCGCATCACTTTTTCGGGCCAGGCGAGGCCGAGCCAGCGTAGGTCCTCGAAGATCAGTGTCTCCCAGTGCGGTTTGCAGCGGTCGCGGTCGATATCCTCGATCCGGAGCAGCATCGTCCCGCCTTGCGCACGCGCCCGGTTAAAGGCGGTGAGGGCGGAAAACGCGTGGCCGAGATGCAGCGGTCCGGTCGGGCTGGGCGCAAAGCGGGTGACGTAACTCACGTCTTTTTAAGGACATAGACTTTGGAGTTCGTGCCAAGCTCGGGCAGGTGGGGGCCGTAGTCTTCGGCCAGAAGCCGGGCCTTGCCGGTGTCGGTGTAGCTTTTGAGCTTGGCCTCGTACTCGGGCTCTTCGAGGGCGTGGTCGTTGTAGCTGAGCGCAAACCGGGCGCCGGGGGCCAGCGCGGCCATGATCTGGTCGAAGACCGAGACCGGCGCGGCGCCGCAGCCGATGACGCCGATGGCGGTGATGGCGGCGTAACCGGGCGGGACCGGGTCGCCGGGGGCGATCTGGGCGAGGTTTCGATAGAGCCCCTTGCCGCGGGCGCCGGCGAGCATCTCGGCCGAGGGGTCGAGCCCGTCGATGGTGGTGAAGCCGGCTGCCTTGAGGGCCTCACCCGAGACGCCGGTGCCACAACCGAAGTCGAGGATCGGGGCGGTGAGGTCGGGCATGTGGGCGGCGAGCAGGCGCGCGGTGCGGCCGGGCGTAGCATAGCCCGCGCCGGCGACGTCGGCGTCGTATTGGTCCGACCAGCGGTCGTAGAAGGCGCGGGTTTCCTCGGCGTCGCCGAGCCCGTAGACCTTGTCGAAGAATTTCTCTGCCATGGCGATAGTGTAGGGGGCGGTCTTGCTAGGCGGAACCAAGAATTTTGGAAAATTCTTGGTCAAAACCTTCGAAGGATCTTGCCCGCTCAGGCGGCAAGGGCGGTTTCTTGAAGCCAGTCCGTCCAGGCGACCTTGGCGCGGTCGGTGTAGGCCTTGTAGCGGGCCGGGCGATTCCGTCGCCCACCCTTCATGTCCACCGGCGGGAACAGGCCGAAATTGACGTTCATCGGCTGGAACGTCTTGGCCTCGGCGCCGCCGGTGATGTGGGTGACGAGCGCGCCGATGGCGGTCTCGGGCGGCGGCGGGGCGAGCGGGCGGCCGAGGATTTCGGCAGCGGCCATGCGGCCCGCAAGCAGGCCCATGGCGGCCGACTCGACATAGCCCTCGACCCCGGTGATCTGTCCGGCGAAGCGGATATTCGGCTGCGATTTCAAGCGCATGGAGGCATCAAGCAAAGTCGGCGAGTTGAGGAAGGTGTTGCGATGGATGCCGCCGAGGCGAGCGAAGCGGGCGTGCTCTAGCCCCGGGATAATGCGCAAGACCTCCGTCTGCGCTCCGTATTTCATCTTGGTCTGGAAACCAACGATGTTGAGCAGCGTGCCGAGCTTGTTGTCGCGCCTGAGCTGCACCACGGCGTGGGGCTTTTCGTCCGGCCGGTGCGGGTTGGTCAGGCCGACGGGCTTCATCGGCCCGTGGCGCAGGGTCTCGCGGCCGCGTTCGGCCATGACCTCGATCGGCAGGCAGCCGTCGAAATAGGTCGCGGTTTCGCCCGGCTTGAACGCGGTCTTGTCCGCGGCGAGCAGCGCGTCGATGAAGGCCTCGTATTGGGCGCGGTCCATCGGGCAGTTGAGGTAGGCGCGGCGGTCTTCCTCTGTCGCGCCTTTGTCGTAGCGGGATTGGAACCAGGCGGTGCCGAGGTCGATGGAGTCGGTGTAGACGATCGGCGCGATGGCGTCGAAGAAGGCGAGCGCCTGGGCGCCGGTTTGCCGGGCGATGGCCTCGGCCAGGGCGCCCGAGGTCAAGGGGCCGGTGGCGACGATCCAGGCGCCGTCAGTCGGCAGGGCGGTGATTTCGGTGCCGCGGAGGGTGATACGGGGATGGGCAGTCAGGCGGGCGGTGACGGCCTCGGCGAAAGGATCGCGGTCGACGGCGAGCGCGCCGCCGGCAGGCAGCGCATGGGCGTCGGCCATCGCCATGATCAGGCCGTCCGCGGCACGCATCTCCCAATGCAGGAGCCCGACGGCGTTTTGCTCGTCGTCGTCGGAGCGGAACGAGTTCGAACAGACCATCTCGGCCAAATGCCCGGTGCGGTGGGCGAAGGTGCCGACCTTGGGGCGCATTTCGTGCAGCACCACGTCGACGCCCATTTCGGCGGCCTGCCAGGCGGCTTCGGACCCGGCCATGCCGCCGCCGACGATGTTGAGAACGTTCATGCGCCCGGATGTAAAGCTCCGGGCGCGGGAAGGAAAGGCTCAGGAGTGGGTGAAGACCGGGATCGTCTCGGCCTCTTCCCAGATATCGGCGAAGAGGTTGTCGACATCGCCGCCGTCCTGCTCGGGCGGGCATTCGTAGATGTCGATCTCGCCCGAGGCATGGGCCACACCGGTCAGGAGCGCGCCGCCTTCAGGAGCTTTTTTGGGTTGCGGGCGCGGGGTGTGCGGCTGGTCCTGGGCCGGCACGCCGACGCGGCGCGGGGCGATCTTGCGGCGCCAGACGCGGACCTGAGCGCCGGCGCCTTGTTCGGTCACGGCGATCATCAGAATCGCGCCCAGAAGCGCCATGTCGCGCCAGAAATCGTTGAGCGCGGCGGCACTGTTGAGGTCGTAGAACAGAAAGCCCGACCAGAACATGTAGACCGCCAGCAACAGCGCGGCGGGGCGGACGAGCACGCCGACCATGATCGCGAACGCGGTGAGATAGAGGTACACGGTGGTGACGAACTGCGCCTGGTCGTGCGGCAGGATCGGGTCGAGGAAGGTGCGGCTGGCGGGGTCGAAGACGAGCCCGGTGGCCATGGCGAGGAAATAGCTGGCGATCAGGATCCGGACGATGGCGACGACGGTCCGCGAGACCATGACACCGACTTCGGCGGGACGGGCGGCGCGAGCGTTCATCATGTTTTTCTTCCCCAGTATGGCGGCCCCCACGGCTTGAGAGCATTTGCGCGCCGGATGCGGGCCGACGAAGGGCGCAATTTGGGCGGTTTCTAGGAATCTGCCGCAATCGCGCCGCGATTGGTGCGCAATGCCTCGGCATCGGCGCAATTGTCGCCGAACCGGGGCCAGTGCGGAGGTCGGGAGCCTTTATCGGGGACTAGGTCGCGACGAAGCGCGTTCGCTTTCTCTGAATAAACCATCGCCGCGGCTCGGAAGGATCGCGCCCGGACCCGAGGGTGGGCGCCTCTCAATTTGCGGGTCGCTCGCTTCCAAGCGCAATCGTCACAGGAGGTGCCGGCGTCGCGCCGCATCGCGCCCGCCCTGGGGGCGGGGCCGGGCGCGATCCGCGGCTGAGGCCGCGGGGAACGGGGGATCGGTGAGTCGCGAAAGTGGCGATGCATGTGGGAGCATTTGGCCGCCTGAAAGAGGTCAACTTGACCTCCATTAGGCCATGAACGGCGATGGCGCGGCGACCTTCGCCCTTGATTCCACGCCGGGGCCGGGATCGCGACGCATCCGCAAGCCCGGCACCGCCTGAGCCGCTTGGCTTCGCCGCTCTAGGTCTCCGCCGCGCCGTCCTCTTCGGCGTCCTCGCCCTGGTCGGCGATCCACGCGACCGAGACGACCTCTTCGCCCTCGGCGGTGTCGAAGACCTTGACCCCGCCGGCCGCACGGGAGCGGAACGAGATGCCATCGACGGGGCAGCGGATCGACTGGCCGGTGGAGGTCACCAGCATGATCTGGTCGTCCATGTCGACCGGGAAGCTCGCCACCAGACGGCCGCCGCGCATCGCCTTGTCCATCGCCGCCACGCCCTGGCCGCCGCGGCCGCGGACGGGGTAGTCGTGCGATGAAGACAGCTTGCCCGCGCCCTGAGCGGTGATCGTCAGGATCAGGTCCTCGGCAGCCGACATCTCGGCATAGCGGTCCTGGGGCAGGGCGACGTCGGCGACGGCCTCTTCATCGTCGGCCTCGGCACCTTCGGCATCTTCGGCCATACCGGCCACCGCGCGGCGCATCTTCAGATAGGCGGCGCGTTCCTCAGGGGTCGCGCGGAAATGGCGGATCACCGCCATCGACACCACCGCGTCGCCTTTCGCCAGCCGGATCCCGCGCACCCCGACCGAGGCCCGGCTTTGGAACACCCGGACCTCGGTCGTGGGGAACCGGATCGCGCGGCCGGTCTCGGTGATCAGCATCACGTCGTCGTCCTCGGAACAGATCCGGGCGTTCACCAGGGTGGCGTCGGCGAACTCGTCCTCGAACTTCATCGCGATCTTGCCGTTGGCCTTGACGTTGGTGAAGTCCGACAGCCGGTTGCGGCGCACGGTGCCCTTGGAGGTGGCGAAGACGATCTGCAGGTCGTCCCATTCCTCTTCGGGCTTGTCGACGGGCATGATTGCGGCGATCGAGACGCCTTGCGGAATCGGCAGGATCTGCACGATCGGCCGGCCCTTGGCGGTGCGTCCGCCCTGCGGCAGGCGCCAGGTCTTGAGCTTGTAGGCCATGCCGTCGGTGGTGAAGAACAGAAGTTGGGTGTGGGTGTTGGCGACAAAAAGCGTGGTGACCACGTCCTCTTCTTTGGTCGCCATGCCGCTGAGGCCCTTGCCGCCGCGTTTCTGCGACCGGTAGTCGATCAGCGGCGTGCGCTTGATGTAGCCGCCCGAGGTGACGGTGACGACCATGTCCTCGCGCTCGATCAAGTCCTCGTCTTCCATGTCGCCGGACCACTCGACGATCTCGGTGCGGCGGGGGACGGCGAATTGGTCTTTAACCTCGCGGAGCTCGTCAGAGATGATCGACATGATCCGGGTACGCGAGCGCAGGATGTCGAGGTAATCGGTGATCTTGGCGGCGAGCTGTTCAAGCTCGTCGGTGACCTCCTTGACGCCGAGCTGGGTGAGGCGCTGCAGGCGCAGATCGAGGATCGCGCGGGCCTGGGTTTCGGAGAGATTGTAGGTGCCGTCGTCGTTGACCCGGTGGCTGGGATCGTCGATCAGCGAGATGTAGCCGGCGATGTCGCCGGCGGGCCAGCGCCGGGCCATCAGTCTCTCGCGCGCCTCGGCCGCATCGGCGCTGGCGCGGATCGTGGCCACGACTTCGTCGACGTTCGACACCGCCACCGCGAGACCGCAGAGCACATGGCTGCGCTCGCGCGCCTTGCGCAGCTCGAACGCCGTGCGGCGCGCCACAACTTCCTCGCGGAAGTTTATGAAATGGCTCAGGAAATCGCGAAGCGTCAGCTGCTCGGGCCGGCCGCCGTTCAGGGCCAGCATGTTGCAGCCGAACGAGGTCTGCATCGGCGTGAAACGATAGAGCTGGTTCAGCACAACGTCGGGTGTGGCGTCGCGTTTCAGCTCGATCACCACGCGCACGCCGACACGGTCGGATTCGTCCTGCACATGGGCGATGCCCTCGAGCTTTTTCTCCTTCGCCAGTTCGGCGATGCGTTCGACCAGGTTGGCCTTGTTCACCTGGTAAGGGATTTCGTCGAGCACGATGGCGAAGCGGTCCTTGCGGATCTCTTCGATTCGGGATTTGGCGCGGATAATCACGCTGCCGCGACCCTCGGTATAGGCCTTGCGCGCGCCGGAGCGGCCCAGAATGACGCCGCCGGTGGGGAAATCGGGGCCGGGCACGTGCTCCATCAGCTGCACCGAATCGAGGTCCGGATCGTCGATCAGCGCCAGCGTGGCGTCGACGACCTCGCCCAGGTTGTGCGGCGGGATGTTGGTGGCCATGCCCACAGCGATGCCGCCGGCACCGTTGACCAGCATGTTGGGAAACCGCGCGGGCAGCACGGTGGGCTCGAGATCCTTGCCGTCGTAATTGTCCTGAAAATCGACCGTCTCTTTCTCAATGTCGGCCAGTAACGCGTTGGCCGGCTTATCCATTCTGACTTCGGTATACCGCATGGCCGCGGGGTTGTCGCCGTCCATCGAGCCGAAGTTACCCTGCCCATCGAGAAGCGGCAGCGACATCGAGAAGTCCTGCGCCATCCGCACCAGCGCGTCGTAAATCGCCGAATCGCCGTGCGGGTGGTACTTGCCCATTACGTCGCCCACGGGACGGGCCGATTTGCGATAGGCTTTGTCGTGGGTATTTCCGGTCTCGAACATGGCGTAGAGGATTCGCCGATGCACAGGTTTTAGGCCGTCGCGCAGATCGGGGATAGCCCGGCTGACGATCACGCTCATCGCGTAGTCGAGATAGGACGATTTCATCTCGCTTTCGATCGCGATCGAGGGGCCAGCGTGGCTGGGCCGTTCTGGCGAAAAATCGTCTGTGTTCTCAGGGGGTTCCGGCGTGTCGCTCACGTGCCTCTCCGCCTTCTGTGATGGGCGCTATATGTTGTTGTCGTTGAGTATATCCCGGCGCCTATCTTGGGTGCAATGGCTGCATTAGATTTCCTCAGCAGCCGGCAAATCAGAGTGCTAACACGCTGTTTTTATTGAAAAGTAACCACGCTGTGGCATCATGGGTCAAAACGACAACGCAAAGAGGTGCCAGAGTGGCGGGAACAGAGACCGAGTTGATGTTAAAGGGATACGGGCTGACCACGGCGGAATTCTTCTATCGCATGCCCGACTACCAAAGCGTTTTGAACACCTTCATTTGGCAGGACTACGACCTGGCGCCAGATCATCCCCGGCTATTTCGCTTTATCGAATTCTGGCGTGACGAGATCGAAGGACCACTGCATTCGGTGCGTTTCACCCACCGCAAGATGATCTCGCCCGGCCAGTGGCGGCACGTGACTGGCGAATTCACTTTGCACTGACCCTATCACCGTGCGCTCGTCAAATCTTTCGGCCTTCTTCCGGACGGGGCGCGACGTCGTCCGAACGGGCTGACGGTACTATGCGGCGAGGTCTGGGGCAGCGCGCTGCAGCATACCGTACAGGTCGCGAGGGTCGTCCGGATCGGCAAGCAGATCAAGGTTTTTCGCAATTCCAGTGGCTTGTACCTGATCTTTGATGTAGCGCAGGGCGGAAAAATCCTCGACCGCAAAGCCGACACTGTCGAACAGGGTGATCTGGCGGGCGGTGCTGCGGCCGGGGGCAGCGCCGGCAACGACCTGCCAAAGCTCGGTGACCTTATGGTCTGGATCGAGTTGCTGGATTTCGCCTTCGATCCGGGTTTGCGGCGCGTATTCGACGAAGATGTCGGACCGGTGAAGGATACCGGGATGCAACTCGGTCTTGCCGGGGCAGTCGCCGCCGACGGCATTGATATGCTGGCCAGCGCCCACGAGATTGTCGGTCAGAATCGTCGCCCGCTGCTTGTCGGCGGTGCAGGTTGTGAGGATGTCGGCGCCTTCGACAGCGTCTTCGGCAGTGTGGCAGGCGACGAGGGTTAGACCGGAGGTGCGCAAATTGCGCATCGCCTTGGCGGTGGCCGCAGGATCGACATCGTAAAGCTGCACGGTGTCGACACCGCAGATCGCCTGGAAGGCAAGCGCCTGGAATTCACACTGCGCGCCGTTGCCGATCACCGCCATGGTGCGCGCGTCGGGCCGGGCGAGGTGCTTGGCCGCCAGCGCCGACATCGCGGCGGTGCGGATCGCAGTCAGCAGGGTCATCTCGCTCAAGAGCACCGGATATCCGGTGGTCATATCGGCGAGAAGACCAAACGCAGCAACGGTTTGCAAACCGTCCTTCATGTTTTTCGGATGTCCGTTGACATATTTGAAGGCGTAGAGCGCGTCGTCGGCAGTGGGCATCAATTCGATGACGCCAACATCGCTATGCGCGGCGACGCGGGGCGTCTTGTCGAAGAGCTCCCAACGGCGGAAATCCTCTTCGATGTAGTCGGCGAGGTCGCGCATCATTTGGCTCAGCCCGATGCGGTGGACAAGCCGCATCATCGTGTCGACGCTGACGAAGGGAACGTAGGCGCGGGGGCTGGGCTGCATCGTGGCCTCCTTAGGCGAAGGATTGCGTGGGACGGTCGAAGACGCGGCGGCCGAGGGCCGAGGCGACGAGGTCGACCATTAGCGATGCCGTGCGGCCGCGTTCGTCGAGGAACGGGTTGAGCTCGACAAGGTCGAGCGAGGTCAGGCATCCACTGTCGTGCAGCATCTCCATGACCAGATGCGCCTCACGGAAGGTCAAGCCGCCGGGGACGGTGGTGCCAACGGCGGGCGCGATCGACGGGTCCAGAAAATCGACATCAAGCGACACGTGCAGCAGGCCATTCGCGGCGGTGACGCGGTCGAGGAAGCTTTGCAATGGTCTGGCGATTCCGGCCTCGTCGATGGCGCGCATGTCGTGGATGGTGAAGCGGCGCGTGGCGAGCGCCTCGCGCTCGGGCGCGTCGACCGAGCGAATGCCGAAGAGGCAGACGTTTTCCGGCGGCACCGGTGCGGGTAGGGACGGGAAGGCATCGAAACCCCGACGGCCGGTGACGTAGCCGACGGGCGTGCCGTGCAGGTTGCCGGATTTCGAGCTCACGGGCGTGTGGATGTCGCTGTGGGCGTCGAGCCAGAGCAGGAAGATCGGGCGCTCTACGGCGGCTGCATACGTGGCGACACCGGCAACTGTGCCCAGCGATAGCGAATGATCGCCGCCGAGGAAGATCGGCAGGCCCTCGGCGCAGGCGTCGCGGGCGACGGGAAGCAGAGCCTCCGTCCAGGCGACCGTCTCGGACAAGGCGTGGACGTGGTCCGGGGCCTCGAGCGTGCGCAGCGCGGCGGGCGTGACGTCGCCGAGGTCGCGGACGGCGTGCCCGAGGCTGCGCAGCGCCTCGGCGAGGCCGGCAGTACGGTACGCTGCAGGGCCCATCAGGCAACCGCGTCGGCGCTTGCCGCTGTCGACCGGGGCACCGATCAAAACGCAGGTCGTTGAGGCCATAGGTCATCCCCGATTGGCGAGTCATTTTGGGAAAGGTCGTTTCGAAATGCGGCAATCACCACCCATTCAAATGATCAAATCGCGCATGACTTTACCGATTTGATCGACTAGCCTGCCGAAATGGACGATACAGATCAGAAACTCGTCGCGGCGCTACGTCGCGACGCGCGTTTGTCGCTCAGCGATCTGGCCGGGCTGCTCGGCATTTCCCGCGCGACGGTGCGGTCTCGAATCGAACGGTTGATCGCGCGGGGCGACATTCTGGGCTTTACCGTGGTGACCCGAGCCGACACGGCGCAAAGTCCGGTCCGCGGGTTGATGATGCTGAAGATCGAGGGCGCGGGGACCGAACGCATCTTGCATCGTCTTACCGGGTTTCCCGAGGTGCAGCAGGTGCATTCCACCAACGGCGCCTGGGATCTGATCGCCGAGATTGGAACCGACACGTTAGAGGCGCTCGACCGGATTCTCTTTGAAATCCGGCGGCTTGACGGCGTGACTTCAAGCGAAACCCATCTGATGCTCAGCACGCGGAAATCGGCGCGCTCGCGATAGGGTTTTTTTCCCGTCGGCAACATGCGCGCCGCAGGCACGCCGCGAAGGGGCTCGATGCTCCCGTGCGGCGACCGCCACCGCGACGCGCCTTAGCGCAGCGCACCCCAGATCAGGGAATGATCCGGGTGTATTTCGTGCCCTTCAGCGTGGCCCCGGCGATCAGGCCGGCCTGGCCGAAGATCAGCGCGATCACCGGCGACAGTGCCGTTGTGGTGTCGGCCGAGATGTTCTCGCCGTTCTCATTCAGCGTGTATTCCACATCGGCGCCGGCGGACCATCCGGGCGAGCGGCGGAATTCTTCCAGCGCTTCGTTGGTCATGAAGAACAGCGTGTGGGCGTATTGCTGGGCGCCGATCTGCAGCCCGACGCTGCCGGAAGCGGCCGAGTAGTAGTCGACGGTGGCGTTGTTGACCCGCAGCGCGCCGCGGCCGAACGAACCGCCGACGCCGAAGCCGGCCTTGGTCACCAGAGGCATCACCAGGATGCCAGAGGCCTTGTTGCCCAGATCGACGGTGTTTGGATAGCGGTCGTAGAGGTAGTTCAGCGTCGCGTCGACGCGGGCGTCAATGGTGTTCGCGCCGCGCGAGCCAACGCCATTGCCGCAGGCTGCCGTCAGCAGCGCCGCGCTGCCGGCGCAACCCAGGAAGGTACGACGGGGGAGAGTTGTCATGGCTGTGTGCCCTTATTCTTGCCGGTTGCCTCTGACGCCCTTGTTCCGGGCGTTCGCGCGCGAGTATAGGCGATCGCCGTTTCGCTGTCATTATCGATTGCGGCATGGGTGGCGGGCTGCCGCCGAGCGCTTAGCGGTGTTGTTGCGGGGCGAAGAGCCTTTGCCTCGGGATTAGCCCGGACTCGGGTTTTGGCATGACGCTCCGGGGTACGTCTATTTGCGAGGTAGGCCGGCTCCCGTCTCAAGCCAAGCTCTGTAATCCGGGGGATCTCCGAACGACCGATGTCAGCCGCCGGATTTCAGGGCCCGCGCGGCGTCTGGTGCGAAGTATGTCAGGATGCCGTCGCAGCCGGCACGTTTGAAGGCCATCAGCGATTCCAGCATGACCTTGTCTCCGTCGACCCAGCCGTTCAGTCCGGCCTGTTTCAGCATCGCGTATTCGCCGGACACCTGGTAGGCGTAGGTCGGCACTCCGAAGCAGTCTTTGACGCGCCGGACGATGTCGAGATAGGGCATACCGGGCTTGACCATGACCATGTCCGCGCCCTCGTCCAGGTCGCGGGCGACGAGCCGAAGTGCCTCGTCGGAATTGCCGGGATCCATCTGGTAGGTCTTCTTGTCGCCCTTCAGCGCGCCCGAGGCGCCAACCGCGTCGCGGAACGGCCCGTAGAACGCGCTGGCGTATTTCGCGGCGTAGCTCAGAATCGTCACATTCACATGGCCCGCGGCCTCGAGCGCGGCGCGCATGGCGCCGATGCGCCCGTCCATCATGTCGGACGGCCCCATGATATCGGCGCCGGCCTCGGCCTGTGCGAGCGCCATCCTGACCAATGCTTCGACGGTCTCGTCATTGACGATCACGCCGTCCCGGACGATGCCGTCGTGGCCGTTGGCGTTGTAGGGATCGAGCGCGACATCGGTCATCACCGCGATCTCCGGGACCGCCGCCTTGATCGCCCGGGTGGCGCGGTTCGACAGGTTGCCTTCGTCCCAAGCCAATTCGCAGCCCGGGGTCTTCAGCGCCGGCTCGACATAGGGAAAGAGGCAGATCGCCGGGATGCCAAGGCTCTCGGCCTCTTCGGCGGCCTTGACCACACGGTCTACGGTCAGCCGCGCCACGCCGGGCATCGAGGCGATCGGGGTTTCAGCATCGTCGCCCTCCGTCACGAAGACCGGCCAGATCAGGTCGTTCACGGTCAGCGTGGTCTCGCGCATCAGGCCGCGTAACGCGGCGCTCGACCGCATGCGGCGGAAGCGGGCCGTGGGGAAGGGGGCGGGGCGTTGGACCATGCGGGCGGGCTTTCCTGTCTTTGGCCCCTGGATTGCAGGCTTTGGGCGGCATCTCAACCCTATCAATTCCCGCGCGGGGCAAGTAGGGTCCGCCAAAACCGACAAACCGGCGGGCAGCAGTGAACTGGTACGACACCGTTTTCGAACTGATCGACATGCGGTCGTTTTCGAACCTGTGGTACTGGATCGCGCTGGCCGTTCTGTGGTCGACGTCAAGTCACTGGATTCTGGGGGTTCCGTTCGATCTGGTGCAGCGCGCGTCGCGTTACGGCGGCGAGGCGGAGGTCGATCTGACCGATCTGGTGCGGATCAACGTGAACCGGGTG
>JASJCA010000164.1 GCA_030066215.1 Rhodobacter sp.
GGCGTCGCCCAGGGTCTCGCGCGCGGCCTCGGCGCGGGATTTCTCGGGCGTAACGTGCAGATCGGCGATGGCTTCATCGCCCAGCCCGGCGCGGTGATCGGCGCCGACGGCTTCAGCTTCGTCACGCCCGAGAAATCCCGCGCCGAGGCCGCGCGCGAGACCCTGGGCGACGCCAGCGCGGCCGCGGCGCAAAGCTGGACCCGGATCCACTCGCTGGGCGCGGTGATCCTCGGCGACGACATCGAGATCGGCGCCAATTCCTGCATCGACGCCGGCACCATCAAGCCCACCCGGGTGGGCGACGGCACCAAGATCGACAACCACGTCCACATCGCCCACAACTGCGAGATCGGCCGCGACTGCCTGTTCGCCGGCCAGGTCGGCATCGCCGGGTCGGTGAAGATCGGCGACAACGTGATCCTCGGCGGCCAGGTCGGCGTCGTCGACAACATCTTCATCGGCGACGGCGTGGTCGCGGGCGGCGGCACGGTCATTCTGTCGAACGCGCCGGCGGGCCGGGTGCTGTTGGGCTATCCGGCGATGAAGATGGACACCCATGTGGAAACCTACAAGGCGCTCAGGCGCTTGCCGCGGCTTGCCGCCACGGTGGCCGCGTTGCAGAAAGCGGTTCCAAAACCGGGCGCCAAGGACTAAATCAGCCCCAACCAGCGCGCGGGGGGCTGCATGTCCGTTCAGGAGAAAGTCGTCGAGATCATCGCCGAGCAGGCCGTGCTCGAAATCGGCGACGTCTCGCTCAACCAGTCGCTGGAGGATCTGGGCATCGACTCGCTGGGCCTCGTCGAATCGATCTTCGCCATCGAAGAGGAATTCGACATCCAGGTGCCGTTCAACGCCAACGAGCCCGAAAAGAGCGAGTTCGACATCTCGTCGGTCGCGGCCATCATCGCCGCCGTCGAAGGGCTGGTGAAAGCCCAGCGAGCATGAGGCGCGTCGCCATTACCGGCGCGGGCACGATCAACGCGTTGGGGCACAATGTTCCGGACACGCTGGCGGCGATGCGCGAAGGCCGCTCGGGCATCGGCGAGCTCGACATCCGCGACCTCGACCGGCTGTCGGTGAAGATCGGCGGGCAGGTGCGCGGCTATGACGAGCGCGCGCATTTCAACCGCCAGCAGATCGCGCTCTACGACCGGTTCACCCAATTCGCGCTGCTCTCGGCAGCCGAGGCCATCGGTCAGGCGGGGCTGGAGTTTTCCGGCGCCCTGGCGGCACGCTCGGGCGTGGTGCTGGGCACTTCGGGCGGCGGGCTGTCGACCCAGGACGAGAATTACCGTGTGGTCTACGAGGAGGGCAAGAACCGGGTCCATCCCTTCGTGGTGCCGAAGCTGATGAACAACGCCGCGGCCAGCCACGTGTCGATGCAGTGGAACCTCAAGGGCCCGTCCTTCACCGTGGCCACCGCCTGCGCCTCGTCAAACCACGCCATGGGCCAGGCGTTTCAGATGATCCGCTACGGGCTGGCCGACGTCATGGTCACCGGCGGGTCCGAGGCGATGCTGTGCTTCGGCGGCGTCAAGGCGTGGGAGGGTCTGCGGGTGATGTCGAAGGACGCCTGCCGGCCGTTCTCGGCGACCCGGTCCGGCATGGTCCAGGGCGAGGGCGCCGGCGCCTTCGTCCTGGAAGAGATGGGCCACGCCAAAAAACGCGGCGCCGAGGTGCTGGCCGAAGTGGTGGGCTTCGCGATGACTTCGGACGCCGCCGACATCGTGATGCCTTCGAAACAAGGCGCGGCGCGGGCGATCCGCGGCGCGATGCAGGACGCTAAGCTGGCCAAGGAGAAGGTGGGCTACATCAACGCCCACGGCACCGGCACCGCGGCCAACGACAAGACCGAATGCGCGGCCGTCGCCGACGCCTTCGGCGCGCATGCCGACAGCCTGATGATTTCGTCGACCAAGTCGATGCACGGGCACCTGATCGGCGGCACCGGGGCGGTCGAACTTCTGGCCTGCATCATGGCGCTACGCGACGGCGTGATCGCGCCCACCATCGGTTACGAAGAGCACGACCCCGAATGCGCGCTCGACGTGGTGCCGAACGAGGCGCGCGAGGCCAAGGTCCAGGCGGTCCTGTCGAATGCCTTCGCCTTCGGCGGGTTGAACGCGGTGCTGGCGTTGAAGACGGCCTGACTTCTCGGCTGATTATTGGACGATTTCAGACATCGGGAGCGGTAATCCGCATTGGAACGTCTTCCGCCACGGCCCTTCGCTGGCCGTGTACGCCGTAGGTCCACGCCCTACCTTCGACGAAAACCGTCGCCGTCCAGCGTTACAGCCCCGGCGAGCAATATCCCGGGCAGGGAGTACCGAAACGCCGCCGGCATTGCGTCGGCGCTGAACCCGGTCTGGGCCGTGGGTTACTCGCTGGCCAAGCGTTCGGTTGCTGCGTTGAACGCGGCCGTGAAGCCCTTCAGCGACACGGCCAGGTTGACCTTTTGGTCCGGCGCCGCGACCGGCACGATGGTTAGATTGGCGCTGATGCCGCGTTTGAATGCGCTGACGTCGTCGCCAGTGAACCCGAGCCGGGCAAAACAGCCAACCTGGCTGCACCAGCTGAAGGGGTACTTCTTCGCCTGGCCGCCATCGACCGAAACGGCCAATTGCTCGGTCAACAACGTCTCCAGCGGCGTGATCACCGTGGCGCCTGCCGCCGGACCGTCGCCGGCCAGCGGGAAGATATTGATCTCGGCAACCGGGTTGTCGTTGCCGTCGTCCAAGAGCTGATAAAGCTGGCAGGGATCAACCTCGGCCTCGGCCCGAATGCAGCGTAGCTCCCAATCGTCGAACTCGGCATCGATATAGATATCACCTAATTGCGGGCCCTCGGCGCCCGCGTCTGTTCCTTCGCTCAGCGCCAGCGGGTCGGGCGTGCCTTCACCGGTGGCTTCCGCCGGGGTCTCTTCGTCGGCGGGCTCACCGTCGGTGGCCTGCGCCCAGACAGGCCCGCCGAGGGCCAGAAGGGCGATCAGGGGCAGGGTCTTTCTCAGCTCTTTCATCGGGTCCGTCTTTGCCTGCAAGTGTCGTTATAGCGAGGCAATTACCACGGGTCGGGCCCGCTGTCAGGCCCCGAATTGGGCGGGCGTCGAACGCACGCTGTGCAAGCCGTCCCACAACATGAAAAAAGGGCCGCAAAGGGCCCTCTTTCCTCGTATTTCTCTCCCTGCCGGACTGGCCGACTTATTTTGTGGGGCGGAAGCTACGGTGGAAAATCCTAGGCGTCAACAGGGAAGTTCTCACAATCTCGCATTCGGTTTTTTGCATGAAAAAAGCCGCGCCCGAAGGCGCGGCCAGTCTGACAGGGAGGAAGTCAACCCAAGGCACAAGATATGGCCCCAGGCAGGTTGGAGATTCGCATAAAATGGTTAAGAATACGTGTTAACCATTGCAGGTTTTTCGCGGGTTTGGGGGGAGCGGTCATGGACGGGCGGATCTTTTTGGGCGGCGGCGGCGAGGGCTACGCCGAAAAGCAAGGGCTCTTGCTGAACTACGCCAACCGCCATGGGTTGATTGCGGGAGCCACAGGGACCGGAAAAACTGTAACGCTGCAGATCCTGGCCGAGGGATTTTCCAAGGCCGGCGTGCCGGTATTTCTCTCGGACATCAAAGGCGATCTGAGCGGGTTGGCAGTGGCTGGGACACCCGAATTCAAGCTGCACGAGGCGTTCATGAAGCGTGCAGGCACGATCGGCTTCGACGACTATTCGTACGAGGCGTTCCCGGTCACGTTCTGGGATCTCTTTGGCGATCAAGGGCACCCGATCCGGACAACGGTGGCCGAGATGGGGCCGCTGTTGCTCGCCCGCCTTTTGGGGCTCAGCGAAGCGCAGGAGGGCGTGCTCAACATCGCATTCCGGCTCAGCGATGAAGAGGGCCTGCCGCTTCTCGACCTGAAGGACCTGCGCGCGCTGCTGGTGTGGGTTGGCGAGAATGCACCGGACCTGTCGCTGGAATACGGTCACATCTCGAACGCATCGATCGGGGCGATCCAGCGCCAGTTGCTGGTATTGGAGAACCAGGGCGGGGCGGAGATCTTCGGTGAGCCGGCGCTGGAGCTGGCCGACCTGATGCGCGTCGATCCGGACGGGCGCGGGCGCATTTCGATCCTGGCTGCGGACAAGCTGATGGCGTCGCCGACGCTTTATGCGACCTTTCTGCTGTGGCTTTTGTCGGAACTGTTCGAAGAGTTGCCCGAAGTCGGCGATCCGGACAAGCCGCGGCTGGTGTTCTTCTTCGACGAGGCGCATCTTCTGTTCGACGACGCGCCGAAGGCGCTGATCGACAAGGTCGAGCAGGTGGCGCGGCTGATCCGGTCGAAGGGCGTCGGCGTCTATTTCTGCACCCAGAATCCGGCGGACGTGCCCGAGGACGTGCTGGGTCAGCTCGGCAACCGGGTCCAGCACGCGCTGCGCGCCTTCACTGCGCGGGACAAACAGGCGCTCAGTCGGGCGGCCCAAACCTACCGTGACAATCCGCGCTTCGACACCGAGGTAGCGATCCGTGAGGTCGGCGTAGGCGAGGCGGTGACCTCGATGCTGGAAAAGAAGGGCGTGCCCGGTGTCGTCGAACGCACGCTAATTCGGCCGCCGTCGTCCCAGCTTGGCCCGATCTCGCCCGGTGAGCGCCAGGCCGCCATCGACGGCTCGCCGGTCTTCGGCAAATATGAGCAGCTAGAAGATCGCGAAAGCGCATTCGAGACCTTGAGAGCGCGCGCCAAGGCCTCGGCGGAGGCGGCCGAGCGGGCCGAGGAAGAGGAGGAACGCGCCGAGGCCGAAGAACGCGAGTTTCGCGCCGCGCGGCGCTATTCCGGCGGCGGATTGCCGCGGTCGTCTTCGAAACGCATCGGCGCGCGCCGACGCCGCGAACCCGACACGTTCGGCAGCGCCATCGGCCAGGCGGTGATCAAGGAACTCAAAGGGACCACCGGCCGCCGCCTGGTTCGCGGCATCCTCGGCGGGTTCTTCAGGGGCAGGTAGGGCGCTCCAATTGCCGTGCCGCGGTGTGGCGGAATTCTCAAGGCCGGTACGAGGTGACACCATAGCCAGAGGCGGCGCCGCTTTGACGGGGCAGGGTCATGGGTGGTTTGTTCGAGAAACAGACCCCGCGGTTTCTTCTCGTGCCAAATCCGCTCGCCAACGGCGCAGCCCGCAGAGCGGTTCACAACGCCCGGATTTTCAACCTCGTGATCCGATTGTCCTTGCGCGCGGCGACCTCAAACCGGAAGCCATGGAACGAAAACACCTGGCCTTGTGCCGGGATCATCTGCGCCTCGTGGATCACCAGTCCTGCGATGGTATTGGCCTCGTCATCCGGCAGGTTCCAATCCGCGGCGCGGTTCAGATCGCGGATCGTCATCGCGCCATCGACCAGGAAATGCCCGTCCTCGGATTTCCGCATCGGGTGCTCGGCGTCGATATCGAATTCGTCCGTAATTTCGCCGACGATTTCCTCGAGGATGTCTTCGAGTGTGATCAGCCCTTCGAGCGAACCGTATTCATCGACGACCAGCGCGAAATGAGTGTGGCTGCGCAGGAACTGCCGCATCTGATCGTCGAGCGTCGTGGTTTCGGGCACGAAGTACGGCTTCTTGGCCACGTCGAGCACGTTGAAATCGGTGAACGGGTCGGCCTGGTGTTCGCGCTCGCGGCTATGGGCATACATGGCGCGCGATAGATCCTTGGCATGGATCACGCCGATGATATTCTCCTGTTCGCCACGATAGACCGGCAGGCGGGTATGGGCGGAACTGAGGCACTGTTCCAGAATCTCCTGGGCCGGCAGATCCGCGTCAATCATCTCGATGCCGGAACGGTGCAGCATAATCTCTTCGACGGTGCGATCGCCGAGGTCCAGCGCGCCGAGCAGTCGGTCGCGGTCCTCCTTTTCCACCACGCCTTCGGAATGGCCGAGCGTGATGGCGCCGGCGATTTCCTCGCGCACCGCCAGGATGTGGGTTTCGGGGTCGGTCTTCACGCCAAAGAGCCCCAGCACGCCGCGGACGAATGCGCGCACGGCGCTGACGATGGGGCTGAAGATCAGGATCACGTAGCGGATCACCGGAGAAACCCAGGCGGCGGCGGTTTCGGCATTCGTGATGGCGTAGGTCTTCGGCAGCACCTCGGCGAAGATCAGAACGAGCAGGGTCATCACCAGCGTGGCAAGCGCCACGCCAGATTCGCCGAACGCCCGGGTGAAGATCGCGGTGGCCAGCGACGCGGCCAGGATATTGACCAGGTTGTTGCCAAGCAGAACCGAACCGATCAGGCGCTCGTTGTCTTCGGTGATTTGCAGGGCACGCGCGGCGCCTCGGCTGCCCTTGTCGGCTTGCGAGCGCAACTTGCCACGCGACGCTGCGGTCAGCGCGGTTTCTGAGCCGGAGAAGAAGGCCGACAAGATGAGCAGACCAGCGATGGCGGCGGCGGTGATCCAGAAGGCAGCGTCAAGAAGCGGTGTGGCGTCGTCCATAGTGTTCTTATCCGGTTGAGTCAGATCGTCTTATGGGGTTGCGACGGCGGGCTTTCAAGGAAGCTGCGGCGATGCGAGCGCGGGCAGCGGTGTCACGGGCGGGGAGTGGGACGGGGCTGCTACCCGATCGGCCTTGCACCGCAGTTGGCAACTTGCGGAGGCGCGGACTCAAGGTCGCAGGCCGCCGCGCCATCGCTGACCGGCCCCCGTGGGGTGGCGATTGGTCGACACCAGCGCACCGCTCGATGTCCTACAAATCGACAGCCATAAAGCACATCCGAACCCACGTCGGTTCGGCACCACGCGGGTCGGCGGCGGCGCGGTTACTCGCTGCGTCGCCGAGGTTCCCTTTAGGAAGAAATGGTTCAAGCGCCCTGATTAGGCGTCCCATGCAGTGGCGGATCAGTCGGTTCGCGCCAATGGGTGATGGTCCAAAACCAGTTCCTTTAGGCGCTCGTCCAGCACATGGGTGTAGATCTCGGTCGTCGACACGTCGGCATGGCCCAAGAGTGTTTGGATCGAGCGCAGATCAGCGCCGTTGGCCAGCAAATGCGTGGCGAAAGCGTGGCGCAGCGTGTGCGGCGTGACCTTCGCCGGCGGCACCCCGCCGGCCACGGCCAGCTCTTTGATCAGCATATAGAACCGGTGGCGCGTCAGGTGCCCCGACTTGCCGCGCGAGGGGAACAGGAACCGCGACGGTGCGGCGCCCCCGGCCTTCGCCTCGGCCTCCTGGGCGTCGCGCACCGACAGCCAGGCGCCGAGCGCGTCTCGGGCCGGCGGCGACAACGGTACCATGCGCTCTTTGCCGCCCTTGCCCTTGATCAACAGCATACGCGGATCGCCGCGCGCCGCCGCCGCGGGCAGGCCGACAAGCTCGCTGACCCGCATACCGGTGGCGTAGAGCAACTCCAGTAGGCAGGTGTTGCGCAGCCGGTCGTCCCGGGTGCGGCCGTGGCTTTGCGCAGCGCCGAGCAGACGATCGATCTCCTCGACCGACAGGGTCTTGGGCAACTTTTGATCGCGGCCGGGGCCCTTGATCTGGATGGCCGGGTTGTCGCCGCGCCAGCCCTCTTCGAACGCAAACCGATAAAGCTGCTTGATCGCAGAGAGCCGCCGCGCCCGGGTCGAGCGGGCCAATCCTTGGGCGTCGCAATGGACCAGATAGGCCTCGACATCGGCGCGCGCCGCACCGGCGAGGCTACCGCCCCGATCCGCCAGCCAGCCCTCGTAATCTTTCAAATCGCGGGCATAGGCGAGTTGGGTGTTTTGCGCCGCGTCGAGTTCGGCGGCCTGGGCTTCCACAAAGGCCTGGATCCAGTGCCAGCTCATGCGCCCGGGCCCAGAATCATCATCTGCAGCGCGGTGCGGCGGGCGATATCCTCGAGCCCGACCGCGCGGAACAGCGCCAGCGCATCGCTGAGCTTGGCCACATCGCCAGCCCTCGCCTGGCCGGTCAGCGCGATGGCCTCGAGGATC
>JASJCA010000163.1 GCA_030066215.1 Rhodobacter sp.
CCTTGGCCGCCGCAGCCGCCGCCTCTTCCTCAGCCTTGGCCGCCGCGGCAGCCGCCTCTTCCTCCGCCTTCGCGGCGGCTTCCTCGGCGGCGCGCGCGGCTTCTTCCTGGGCCGCAATCTCGGCGGCGATCTCCTGCTGGTTCTGGTAATAGGCATAACCACCCACGCCCGCGGCGACCAGAACCAGGCCGATAATCCAACTCTTGTTCATCACGATATTCCTCGTCTCACGGCACCGAGTCGCGTCTCGCTGCTCTGCAGCATCACTTGGCGAGCTTGCCCCGCCACCCGCAAGGGGAAAACACGCGGCGAAATGCCCGTAACCGCGCGCATCGGCAATAAATCGCGGTTGAAAGACCCGCCGCCCCCCCGTATCTTGCCCGCGCAGATTTCACTGAAACCACGCAAGGATAACCGCCATAGCCCGCAGACCCCACAACGCCCCGCCGACCCGTGACACCGGACCCCGCGTCAACGACCGCATCAGAGCCCCCGAGATCCGGCTGATCGGCGCCGATGGGGAAAACGTGGGCGTCGTCTCACCCTCGCGCGGGATGGCCATGGCCGAGGATGCCGGGCTCGACCTGGTGGAAATCTCGCCGAATGCGAGCCCGCCGGTCTGCAAGATCATGGATTTCGGCAAGTTCAAATACGAACAGCAAAAGCGCGAATCCGAGGCGCGCAAAAAACAGAAGACCATCGAGGTCAAAGAGGTCAAGTTCCGCCCCAACACCGACACCCACGACTACGACGTCAAGATGCGCAATGTGTTCCGGTTTCTGGAAAACGGCGACAAGGTGAAGGTGACGATGCGGTTCCGCGGCCGCGAGATGGCGCACCAGGAGCTTGGCCGCGACCTGCTGGAGCGGGTGGCGACCGATGTCGAGGGCACCGGAAAGGTCGAGAACATGCCGAAGATGGAAGGCCGGCAGATGGTGATGATGATCGGCCCGGTGCGATAACCACTAGATTAATTAACCTAAGCGTTATATAAGGGGTCGTCCAAGCAAGGAGGCCCCGATGTCTACGATCACCACCGACCGCGCCGAATGGGAAGCCGCGCGGCTTGAGCTGCTGGCCCGCGAAAAGGCTCATACCCGCGACCGCGACGCCCTGGCCGCCGCCCGGCGTACCTTGCCGCGGCTGAAGATCGAATCCAGCTACAGCTTCGAGGGTCCCGAGGGGCCGGTGTCCTTAGGCGACCTCTTCGACGGCCGCAGCCAGCTGATGCTCTATCACTTCATGTACGGCGAAGACTGGGCCGAGGGCTGCCCAAGCTGTTCGTTCTGGGCTGACAATCTTGACGGGATCGACCTGCACCTGGCCCATCGCGACGTGAGCTTCGCCATGGTCTCGTCGGCGCCCTTCGCCACCATCGACGCCTATCGCCGGCGCATGGGCTGGCGATTTCGCTGGTTCGGCGGGGCGGGCGCCTTCAACCGCGACATGCAGGTGCGGTTCACCCAGGACGAGCTCGACAGCGGTGCGGTGCGCTACAATTTCGGCACCGGCGGGTTTCCGTCGACCGAGGCGCCAGGCCTGACCTGTTTCGAGACCGACGGCGACGGCATCTACCTGACCTACGCGACCTATGCCCGCGGGCTCGACTGGTTCAACGGCGCCTATCAACTGCTCGACCTGGCGCCGAAAGGCCGCGACGAGGGCGATCTGCCCTGGCCCATGGCGTGGCTGCGCCGGCACGATCAGTACGATGCCTGAGGCCCGGACCACCGCCGCCCGGCGGGCGATGCCAGAGGCGCTGCCGCACGGCGACATCGCCGAGTTGCTGCCGGGCATCCATTTCGTCACCGGCAGCATCCGGATGACGGCGCCGCTGCCGACCCGGTTCAGCCGCAACATGACGATCTTGCGCCAGGACGGCGCGCTGGTGCTGATCAATTCGGTGCGGCTCGACGAGCCCGGGCTGCGCGCGCTCGACGCTCTGGGCGAGGTCAAACACGTGCTTCGCATGGCCGGATTCCACGGCTCCGACGATCCGTTCTACAAGGACCGCTACGGCGCCACGATTTGGTCCGTCGATGCGCCCTATGTGCCCGGTTTCGACGCCGGCGCGCCGCCCTATTTCACCGCCGATGAAATCCTGACCGAGACGACCGAGCTGCCGATCCAAGGCGCCCGGCTTATCCCGTTCCACAGCGCCAGAACCGCCGAAGCCATGCTTTTCCTCGACCGCGACGGTGGCATCCTGGTGTCGGGCGACTGCCTGCAGAACTGGGCCAGGCCGGACCGGTTCTTCAGCCTGCCCGCCCGGCTGATGATGCGGGCGATGGGCTTCATCCGGCCCTACAACGTCGGCCCCGGCTGGCTGAAGATCGCCAAACCCGATCCGGCCGAGATCAAGGCGCTGCTCGATCTCGATTTCGAGCATGTGCTGCCGGCCCACGGCGCGCTGGTGATCGGCAATGCCAAGGCGCTCTACACCCCGCGGATCGCGGCACTCTAGCCGCCCCGGCCCGAACCGTCCCGGGCGGCACCTACGGCGGAGGCGGCGGGTATTTCCCGACATTCGCGATCGCGGACTTCAGCGACGTGACCTTGTACTTCCAGTACCGCATCTCCGTCGCCCGAAGCCGGAGGCCACGGCAAAAGTAGCTCTCCCAGGCGGCCTCGCCGCGGTTCTGGCCCTTGAACAACAGCTCCTCGAGCATCGTCTCCAGGTCGTTGTAGGTCCAGACCTGGCGATAGCCGTGGCCGGCCAGGGCCGGCGCGGGGTTGGTGCCGGCAACGTACTGGCCCAGGCTGTATTGATCTTCGTAGGCCATGAACATCGTATAGACCTGCCCGTGCGGCGGGTCCTGCTTGTACCAGGGCACCAGGACGAAGTGGTGCACGGGCCTGGTCTGGAAATGCCACACCGCGGTTTCGGAGTTTGCGCCGGGAAAGCCGAGCGTGGCGCCGATATTGTTTTGGGTCACCACGGTTCCGGCGCCCACATCGGACTGGACGGAGCCATAGACGGCGACGCCCATCTGCACCGGGACGCCAGGGCAGTTGTTGATCGCCATGAGATCGGCGTTGTTGACGATGTCGTGGATCAATTGGGGACCGGTATCTGGCATAGGATACTCCTCTTAAATTGTGCTTTGCCAATTATTGCGCAACGGCCATAAGCCTTTGAAATTCGGCTAGAAACGCGTGATGGCTTCTCCCGTCCGCCAATCTGCGCTGCGATCTCTCCTAGCACGATCAACCATCCGACGCCACTGATACCTAAGGTTGAGATGACGCTCCCCGACGCGTCATCCGGGCAGTCCGCCGACTACCCCTTTGCGCCCGCTGCAGCGAACCGAAGCGCCTTATCGCCGTTCCCGCGGATGCGGCCGCGCCGGGCTTTCCTTCAAGAGCCCGCCCACGCCCATCGCGGCGATGTCCTGGTCGCTGACCTCCAGCCCGCAAGCAACGCGTTCGAGCACCCAGTCGGCCCCGTTCAGCGCCGGTGAACGGGCGCAGCCCGGCAGGCCGATCACCGGCCGCCCGCCTTGTTCGCCCAGAAACAGCAGGTTGCCGGGATCGACCGGCATCCCGAAGCGCGTCACCGCACCGCCCGCCGCGCGCACCGCTTCGGGGCCTACGTCGCCCGGGTCGGAGGTCGCAGAGGCGGTCAGGATCAGCACCAGGTCGCCCGCCGCCTCTGCCACCGCCCTTGCCAGGGGCGCGGTCCGGTGCGCGACCACCGGCGCCGCAATCAGGTCAATCCCCAGCGCCTCGAGCCGACCGCGCATCGCCGCCTCGCCCTTGCCCGGGCCGGCGCCGATATCGGTCAGGATCAGCGTCGCCGATTTAAGCTCCACCGGGCGCACCCGCATTGCATCGCGCACCGCCCGCGCCGTCGCCTCCGCCGCCTCCGCGGCGATGCCGTAGGCGATGATCTTCACCGTCGCCACCATGCCGCGGCTGCGGGTCCGGGCGAAGGGCGGCAGCGTCGCGATGGTGATCAGCGGATCGACCCGGTTCGCCGCCTCGATCCTGTCGACATCGAGGACCAACACACCCGGCGCCTCGGCATAGACGTTGACCCGCCCGGTGCTGGGTGCGGTCAGCCGCAGATGCGCCGCGCCCGGGTCCGGCACCATCGCCGCAGCGATCAGGCCCGCCGCGGCGTCCTCGCCCAGATCCTCCGGCCCCAGTTGCGCCACGATCACCGTGTCGTGCCCCGCCGCCGCCAGCGCCGCCAGGTCCGCCGCCTCCAGGACCCGGCCCTTGCGCAACCGGGTGCCGCCGGCCTCCAGCGAATGCGCCAGCACGGCCCCCTCGGCCTCGGCCAGCGGCACCGGCCCGAACCGCATCAGCCCTGCCGGAGCGTCTGAGTGATCTCGGCCATCACCGCTACGGCGATCTCGGCCGGCGACTTGGCGCCGATGTCGAGCCCCACCGGCGCGTGGATGCGGGCGATGTCGGTCTCGCCGAAGCCCTGCTCGGTCAGCCGCGCCACCCGCTTGGCATGGGTCCGGGTCGAGCCCAGGCAGCCCAGGTAAAACACCTCGGACTTGAGCGCCGCGACGATCGCCGGGTCGTCGAGCTTGGGGTCGTGAGTCAGCGTCACCACCGCGGTCCGCGCGTCGAGCCCGCGGGCCGCCAGCGCCTCGTCCGGCCAGTCGTGCAGGATCGTCTCGCCCGGGAACCGCGCCGCGGATCCGAAGGCCTCACGCGGGTCGATCAAGACCGGGTCGTAGCCGGCAAGCCGCGCCATCACCAACAGGGGCTGGGCGATGTGCACCGCACCGACGACGGCCATGCGCAGGGGCGGGTTGTGGATGGCCAGGAAGGTCTCGTCCTCGAAGCCCGACTTGTCGGACCGGAAGCGTTTGGCAATCGCGCCGCCGAGGGCCGGGTCGTCCGCCCCCGCCAGGCGCCGCTGCCAGGTCCCGGTCTCGACCGCATAGGCCACCGCGCGCCGGTCCGCCCGCGCCGCGACCAGATCGGCCAGCACCGCCTCGGGCATCTGCAGGCCCACCGGTTCGACCATCACCCGGATCGTGCCGCCGCAGGCGAGGCCGACGGCAAAGGCCTCGTCGTCGCTGACCCCGAAGTCCAGGATCCGCGAGGTGCCGTCGTCGAGCGCGTCGATGGCGTCGACGACCACGGCGCCCTCGACGCAGCCACCCGAGACCGAGCCGGCGATTTCGCCCGCGCCGCTGATCGCCAGTTGGCTGCCCACCTGCCGCGGGGCCGAGCCCCAGGTCTCGACCACGGTGGCGAGCGCCGCGCCCTTGCCCTGCCGGTGCCAGTCGAGCGCGATTTCGGGGATGTCGTCGAAACCTTGAGTCATGGGGCGAGGGTGATCCTTGTCAGAAAGCAGTTGTTGCGGGCCGATCGCACATCAACATAGGCCACATCGGCGCGGCTTAGAACCTCTGCCGCGTAGTCCGTGAGCCTGTCCCGCGAGACGACGCGGCCGGTGCCATAGACGATGCGGTGGTCCGGCGAGTAGCCCTTGAGCAGGGCATCGGGCGCGGTCTTCAGGATCGGAGGCAGTCCATAGCCCTCCCAGGGTGTGCAGTCCGCGGCGCAAAGAAAGATCGGTCCAGTTTCGGCATAGGGTTGCAAACAAGGGAACGGGCGCGCGGCCAGGACCAGCATCGGCGCGCCTTCCGGCACGTCCCGCAGGCAGGACCGGCACGCCATACCAGTCCCGGCCGAAACGGTTCGTTCGGCAAGTTGTCCATTGGCATCGGGGCCGCCGGCGCGTACGGCGGTTACGAAATCGGGATCGAGGGGATGCAAGATCACGGTCATGGCTGGGGCCCTTTGCGGTTGAATTGGCCCAGTCCTGTCGAATTCGCCACCACGGCGCGACCCGTTTCCTGCGCAATGCCGTGGCTGGCCTAGTCCTGCGTGGGCCGTGCGCGGGCGCCGGCCAAAAGGCGCTCGCCGATGGTCTTGGCAGACGATAGCCCGCTTCCCGGCGCGGGTTCGGCGTCCTCCGGTTCGCCCGCATACATGGCCATCAGCCGCGCCTTTTCCCCCACATCGTGGGGCTGGCCGATCGCCTCGGCCAGGCCCTGCAGCGAGGCGATGTTGTGCCCGGCGCGGAAGCTGTCGACATGGGGCAGCATCGCCAGGATGCCGCGCGCCTTCGGTGCAAACCCGTCCCACCGCAGCAGCGGATTGATCCAGATCAGGCGGCGGGCGGAGAGGTGCAGGCGCTCCATTTCCTTCTCCAGCAGCCCGCTGTCGTCGCGGTCGAGCCCGTCGGTGATCAAAAGGACAACCGCGCCGTGGCCCATCACCCGCCGCGACCAGTCGCGGTTGAAGGCGTGCAGGCATTGCCCGATCCGGGTGCCGCCCTCCCAATCCTGCGCCTCGGCGCCGGCCGAGGCCAAGGCCGCATCGACGTCGCGTTGGCGCAGGTGCCGGGTGATGTTTGTCAGCCGGGTGCCGAAGGTGAAGGCGTGCACGCGGGCCCAGCCGGCGCCCTTGTTGTTCGACACCGCGTGCAGGAAATGCAGCACCGCGCGCGAATATTGGGACATCGAGCCGGAGATGTCACAGAGCGCGATGAGCCGCGGCCAGCGGATCCGGTGCGCGCGCATCTTGAGTTCGTGGATCTCGCCGCCCTGGCGCATCGAGGCCCGCATCGTCGCCCGCCAATCCGGCCGGTGGCCCCAGGGATCGGCCATGGTACGGCGCGACTTCAGGGGCTTCACCGGCAGCTGCATCTTGGCTAGCATGCGTTTCGCCTCGGCCACCTCGGCCGCGCTCATCTGCTCGAAGTCGAGCGTCTTGAGCCGTTCCTCGGTCGAGGCAGTGCGCGAGGCGTCGATCTCGATCTCGGTCTCGCCGTGCTCCTCGGCCCAGCCCTCGGGCAGGTCGCGTTCGACCCCGTCGAGCAGCGCCTCGGCGGCGCGTTTCTCACCGGCCTTGGCGCTGCGTTCCTCCTGCACGCCGCGCACCGCGGGCAGCATGTAGGACATCATCTGTTCTAGGTAGCGTGGGTCGCGCCAGAAGAGCCGGAAGATTTGGTCGAACACCGCCCGGTGCTCGGGCCGGCTAACGAAACAGGCATGCAGCACCCAGTAGAAATCGCGCTTCTCGCTGAACCCCGCCGCCTCGACCGCCCGGATCGCGTCGATCACCCGACCGGGCCCGACGGGGAGCCCGGCATTGCGCAGGGCACGGGCGAACCAGGTGATGTTGTGGGTGAGGCGGGGGCGTTCGGGGATGTCGAGGGGGGCGAGTTCGGGCATCGCTCAGCGCCCTGCTTCGAATTGCGCTGCGCGCAATCCGACCGGCTGGGGGGCTGTCTGCCCCCCAGACCCCCCGAAGATATTTCTGGCCAGATGAACTTGGGAGCGACGCATCTGCTTACGCCGGTGCCAATTCGGCCCGGACTTCGTCGAGGATGCGCTTGGCCTCCGAGCCCTGGATGCGCTGGATGTCGTCCTGGTATTTCAGGATTGCACCGAGGGTGTCGGCAATAACCTCGGGCGACATTTCCATCACGTCGAGGGCGAGGAGACATTTCGCCCAGTCGATGGTCTCAGCCACGCCGGGCTTCTTGAACAGGTCCTCGGTGCGCAGGCGTTGCACGAAGGCCACGACTTCGCGGCTGAGCGCCTCGGCGGCTTCGGGGGCGCGGGCCTGCAAGATCTCGATCTCGCGGTCGAAGGACGGGTAGTCGACCCAATGATAGAGGCAGCGGCGTTTCAGGGCGTCGTGGACCTCGCGGGTGCGGTTCGAGGTCAGGATCACGATCGGGGGCTCGGGCGCCTTGACGGTGCCGAGCTCTGGGATCGTGACCTGGAAGTCCGACAGCGCTTCTAACAAAAACGCCTCGAACGGCTCGTCGGTGCGGTCAAGCTCGTCGATCAACAGCACCGGCGGGTCGGCAAAGCCAGATCTACCAGCCGAGTTTGGCCGCATCCCGCACGACCGGGGCACGATCGGCGC
>JASJCA010000168.1 GCA_030066215.1 Rhodobacter sp.
AATACTTCGTGATCGCCGCCGTCAGCGTCGTCTTGCCATGGTCCACGTGACCAATCGTGCCCACGTTCACATGCGGCTTCGTGCGTTCGAACTTTTCCTTTGCCATGGTGGCCTCCTTGATGTCTCTGGGGCGATCGCGCCTAGGCGAACTTCGCCTGAATTTCGTCGCTGATGTTCTGCGGAACCGGGTCGTAGTGGTCGAACTGCATCGTGAACTGCGCGCGTCCCGAGGACATCGAGCGCAGGTTGTTGATGTAGCCGAACATATTCGCCAGCGGCACCATGGCGTTGATCGCCACGGCGTTGCCGCGCGGTTCTTGGCCTGTCACCTGGCCCCGGCGCGAGGTCAAATCGCCGATGATGTTGCCGGTGTAGTCCTCGGGCGTGATCACCTCGACCTTCATGATCGGTTCGAGAAGCTTGGCGCCGGCCTTCTTGAGGCCCTCGCGCATGCCCATCCGAGAGGCGATCTCGAAGGCGAGGACCGACGAGTCCACGTCGTGGTACTTGCCGTCGACCAGCGCGACCTTGAAGTCGATCACCGGGAAGCCGGCGAGCGGGCCGGAATCCATCACCGACTGGATGCCTTTTTCGACGCCGGGGACGTATTCCTTCGGCACGTTGCCGCCGACGATGCGGGATTCGAAAGAATAGCCCTCGCCCGGCTCGGTCGGCGTGATCTCGAGCTTGACCTCGGCGTATTGGCCCGAACCACCCGACTGCTTCTTATGCGTATAGGTGTGCTCGATCTGGCTCGAGATGGTTTCGCGGTAGGCCACCTGCGGCGCACCGATATTGGCCTCGACCTTGAACTCGCGCTTCAGACGGTCGACCAGGATGTCGAGGTGCAGTTCGCCCATGCCCTTCATGATGGTCTGGCCGGACTCGATGTCGGTCTCGACGCGGAACGACGGATCCTCCGCCGCCAGGCGTGCGAGCCCCTGGGACATTTTTTCCTGGTCGTTCTTGGTCTTCGGTTCGACCGCGATCTCGATCACCGGATCGGGGAAGGTCATGGTTTCCAGAACGACGGGATTCTGCGGATCGCAGAGCGTGTCGCCGGTGGTGGTTTCCTTCAGACCGGCAAGCGCGATGATGTCGCCGGCGAAAGCCTCTTCGATTTCCTCGCGGTTATTCGAATGCATCATCATCATACGACCGATGCGTTCTTTCTTGCCCTTGGTCGAGTTCAGGATCGAGTCGCCCTTCTTCATCGTGCCGGAATAGATCCGGGTGAAGGTCAGCGAGCCGACAAACGGGTCGTTCATGATCTTGAACGCGAGCGCCGAGAATGGCTGGGCGTCGTCGGCGGAGCGCTCGATATCGCGGATTTCGGTTTCGTCGCCCGGCTTGAAGCCTCTGTAGCTTTCGACGTCGAGCGGACCCGGCAGGTAATCGATCACCGCGTTCAACAGCGGCTGCACACCCTTGTTCTTAAAGGCGGAGCCGGCGAGAACCGGCACGAAGGACATGTTCAACGTGCCCATGCGGATCAGCCGGCGCAGGGTATCGCTGTCGGGCTCTTCGCCTTCCAGATAGGCCTCCATCGCGGCATCGTCCTGCTCGACGGCAAGCTCGATCATCTCTTGCCGCATCTCTTCGGCCTTGTCCTTCAATTCGGGCCGGATGTCCTGGGTGACCCAGCTGGCGCCCAGGTCGTCGCCCTTCCAGACCCATTCCTGCATGGTGACCAGGCTGATCACGCCTTCGAGCTTGTCCTCGGCACCGATCGGCATTTGCACCGGCAGCGGCTGGGCGCCGGTGCGGTCTTTGATCATCTCGACGCAATTGAAGAAGTCGGCACCGATCTTGTCCATCTTGTTGACGAAGACGATGCGCGGGACTTTGTAGCGGTCGGCCTGGCGCCAGACGGTCTCGGTCTGGGGCTCGACCCCGGCATTGGCGTCCAGCACGCAAACCGCGCCGTCGAGCACGGCGAGCGAACGTTCGACCTCGATGGTGAAGTCGACGTGGCCGGGGGTGTCGATGATGTTGAACCGAAACTCGGCCTCTTTCGGCGTGTCGCCGTAGCCGCCATTCGGGGTCTCGCCATCCTCGGTGCGGAACCAGAAGGTCGTGGTCGCGGCCGAAGTGATGGTGATGCCGCGTTCCTGCTCTTGCTCCATCCAGTCCATCGTCGCGGCGCCGTCATGAACTTCGCCGATCTTGTGGGACTTGCCGGTGTAATAGAGGATGCGTTCGGTGCAGGTGGTCTTCCCCGCATCGATATGCGCCATGATACCGAAGTTGCGGTACCGCTCGAGAGAATAGTCGCGTGCCATGGGTCTGGTGCCTCTAGGATTCTGCTACCATCGATAATGGCTGAAGGCCTTGTTGGCCTCGGCCATCTTGTGGGTGTCTTCGCGCTTCTTCACGGCGGTGCCGCGGCCGTTGACGGCATCGAGCAACTCGCCGGCGAGGCGTTCTTCCATCGTGTTTTCGTTGCGGTTCCGGCTGGCGGTGATCAGCCAGCGGATTGCCAGGGCTTCGCGGCGCTCGGGGCGCACTTCGACCGGCACCTGGTAGGTGGCGCCGCCGACCCGGCGCGACCGGACTTCGACGGACGGCTTGATGTTGTCGAGTGCTTCGTGGAACACCTCGACGGGGGCTTTCTTCAGCTTGTCCTCGACCCGGTCCATCGCCCCATAGACGATGCGTTCGGCGACGGATTTCTTGCCGTCGTACATCAGGTTGTTCATGAACTTTGTCAGCACGATGTCGCCGTATTTGGCGTCGGGCAGAACTTCGCGTTTTTCGGCAGCGTGGCGGCGGGACATGGCTGTTCCTCTTACTTCGGACGCTTGGCGCCGTATTTCGAGCGGCGCTGTTTGCGGTCTTTGACGCCCTGGGTGTCGAGCACCCCGCGCAGGATGTGATAGCGGACCCCGGGAAGGTCCTTCACCCGGCCGCCACGGATCAGGACCACCGAGTGTTCTTGCAGGTTGTGCGATTCACCGGGGATGTAGCTGATCACCTCGAACCCGTTGGTCAGGCGCACCTTGGCGACCTTCCGCATGGCTGAGTTCGGTTTCTTCGGCGTCGTCGTGTAGACACGGGTGCAGACGCCGCGCTTTTGCGGGCAGCTTTCCAAGTGCAGCGACTTGGAGCGTTTCACTTTTGGCTGCCGCGGCTTGCGGATCAACTGTTGGATCGTTGGCATTCGGCTCTCTACCCCGTGCTCTCGTCTTAATCTGGGGCGCGCGCACCCCGGTTTCGTCTTTCGGCCCAGGCGCGTCCGCCCGAACCTGCGCCGCGCGGGCGACGCAAAAAACCGCAACGTCCCCTCGTTCGCGGGAACGACGCGGTGGAATTCCAGAGGATCGAGGCCAAACGGCCCGGATCATGACCACTTCAATTTCGGATCAGGCGAAGCCCCTCCGCCCGAGTGCGCGCCGTATATGGCGAGTCTCGACCCTTGTCAACGGGTGTGCGATGCCGCCTAAGGCAAGGCCGCGCGGGCCTTTTCCATCGCCACTAGGTCGATGCCGAAGCGGTCGCGCAACACCGCGGCGATCTCGTCGGGATCGCTGTCATCGGTGCCGTGCTTGCCCCAGCGCTTCGACAGGTTCGACACGTTGTCCTCGTGCGCGCCACGGACGAACATCGGCGGCTTGTCG
Source organism: Rhodobacter sp. (assembly GCA_030066215.1). Classification (GTDB taxonomy): domain Bacteria; phylum Pseudomonadota; class Alphaproteobacteria; order Rhodobacterales; family Rhodobacteraceae; genus JASJCA01. The sequence continues at coordinate 3,618 of JASJCA010000168.1, forward strand.
ATGCTTATGCAGGGCATGTGCTGCCAGAGTTCGAGATGCGAGACCATGCGCAGGATCGTGCGCAGCCCTGGGCGGCGGTAGGTGACCAGCGCCGGTGTCCAGAGCCGCTCCTGCACCGGCTTTAGCGCGATCCCGCCCGCATCAGCGCGCAGCATGATGCCCGAGCAGAAATCCAGCGTTACCCGTTTGTGCAGATCGAGAAGCGGCTCTGCTAGGTCGAAATACGCGCGGGTCATTTCGACGAAGCTGTCGGCGACGCCGTCGTCGTCGTCGAGCTGGAACTCGGCCACGGCGTCAGCGGTCTCGTCCGAGTGGGCCTCCATCAACGCTTTGACCGCCAGGCGATGGCGCTGGCCTTCGGGTTCGAGGCATAGTTTCACCTGCGGAACGGCGGCGCACATTTTTGAGAGCCGGCCGCGATAGGGCTCGGGCAACTGGTCGCCAACCAGAAGCGGGCACAGGAAATCAGGATCGGTCTGCTTGGCGAGGCTCGGCAGGACGACATATTCGAACCACAACAGCCGTCGATCGAGACGGGCGGGGTCGTAGAGCGTGGCGCGATAGGCCTCGAAATCATCCTCGCCGCGGCGGTTGTAGACCGAAGGGTAGGAAAACCTCAGAAGGCCGAGAACCTGCACGCGCGGCATAACCCGCCCCTTCCCTGCTCGTTTTGCGCAAGTCTAGCCGAGCCGCCCTGCCCCGGCAATCAGCCAGCCGCTGCCCAGGCCAGGCGGCGTTCGCGGTAGAATGTGTATATACCGGTGGCGACGACGATGGCGGCGCCGACCAGTGTCAGGCCGTCGGGGAACTCGGCAAAGACCACTAGGCCAAGGACCAGAGCCCACAACAACGCCGTATAGCGGAACGGCGCGATCACGGCGATCTCGCCCACGCGCATCGCCGAGACACTGAACACATAGCCACCGATGATCAGCACCGAGGCGCCGCCGAGTTGCAGCGCTGCGGTGGTGGACACCGGTGCCCAGTCGGTGAACGCCGCGCCGATGCCGAAGACAACCATCACCGCGACCGCGTTGACGAACGCAACCAGGATCGTCGGCACCTCTGGCGACAGACGCCGGGCCAGCAGGTCGCGCGCCGTCACCATCACGACCGCCATCAACACGTTGACCGAATAGGCGTTGAAGCCCTCGAACCCCGGCCGCACGATCAGCATCACGCCGGAGAACCCGACCAGGATCGCGGTCCAGCGACGCCAGCCCACCGCCTCGCCCAAAAACACTGCGCCGGCCAGCGTGATCGCCAAGGGCAGCACCTGCAGGATCGCGGTGGCGTTGGCGATCGGCATGTTGAAGAGCGCCGAGATGAAGAAATAGGCGGCGCCGATTTCGGTCAGCGTGCGTAGCCCGATCAGCCGCCATTCTCGAGCCGGCCAAAGGAACCGCAGGCCGCCGAGCGCGCGGGCGAGGCCGAACATCAGGACCGTCGTGGCGATGCCACGCAGGAAGATCGCCTGGAACAGCGGCAGTTCGTCCGACAGCGCCTTCATGCAGGCGTCGTTCAGGGTGAAGCTGGCCATGCTGGCCATCATCAGGATCGCGCCTTGTGCACTGGCGCTCGGTGCGCCCATCCGGTCGTCCCCTTATGCCCTGCAGCGCGGATCGCGGCGATCGGCGGCGCCCGCATCCCAAGCCCCGGCTCTGTCACGAAAGTGTGGCCGCCGCAATCGCCGGACGCGCCGCCGATTTGGCTTTGACAGGCCCGGGCGGTGCTGACAATCCTGCCGCCATGCCGCGCCTGACCGCCATCTGCCCGACCCGCAACGAGGGCCCGTTTGTTGTGGAATGGGTGGCCTGGTACAGGATGCTCGGCTTCACCGATCTCTTGATCCTGACCAACGACTGCACCGATCGCTCGCCAGATCTGCTCGACCGCTTTGCCGATGTCGGCTGGGTCACCCACGTCACTCATCGACCGCACAAAGGTAAGCCGCCGAAACGCTCGGCATATCGCACCGCGCTAGCGCATCCCCTGGCACAAAAGGCCGACTGGATCTTTCTTTGCGACATCGATGAATTTCTGGTGATTCATCAGGGCGATGGGACGGTGGCGCCATTTCTCGACGGGCGAGAAGCGCTCTGCCGCTGCCTCGCCGTGCACTGGCGCTGCTTCGGCACCTCGGGCCACGCGGCCTGGGAGGACGTGCCCACACCCTATCGGTTTACCCGCGCCGGGCCTGACCGGAATGCCGCGGACGCCAGCTTCAAGTCCTTCACTTACCGCCCCAGTGGATTCCAGAAATTGAGCGACCACAGCCCGATCCTGTTTGACGGCGACTGGGGCAAACGGCCCAACGTGATGGTTGACACCGAGGGACGGGTCTTGCCGCGATTTCACCCGACTGACCACCACCAACGCGCGACGTCGCGCGACCGGATCACTCACAAATCCGCGCAGCTCAACCACTACATTACCCGCTCGGTCGAGCATTTCGAGGCCAAGCGCGGGACGCCCTGCGCCTCGCGCCATTTCGACCGTTACACCGACACGTTTTTCGAGACCTATAACCGCAACGAGGTCGAAGATCGTTCGACACTGCGGTATCGGGAGCAGTTCGATGCGCTACGGGCCGAGGCGATGGCGATCCCCGGCGTCGCACGGCTGCATCACCTGTGCTGCGCCGATCACATCGGCTGGCTCTGCGACCGCTCGGGGCGCGACCCAGAGGCCGACCCGCGGCGAGCGTACCACCTGGACCGCGCCGCGGCACTGGCGTGAGGCGCGGGGCGTGACCCGCGAGCACCGCTTTCTGGTTGCCGCCGCGATGCGCAACGAGGGGCCGTTCATCGTCGAATGGGTGTCGTGGTACCGGATGCTGGGCTTCGACCACATCCTGGTGGCCACGAACAACTGCACCGACCACTCTCCGGAGCTGCTGGACGCGCTGCAGGCCGTCGGCTGGGTGACGCACATCACCCATGCGCCGCCACCGGGCACGCCGCCGAAGCGCTCTGCGCACCGGGCGTTCCGCGAGCACCCGCTGACCGCCCGGACCGAGTGGCTGATGGTCTGCGACGTCGACGAATTTCTGGTCCTGCACGAAGGCGACGGCACCATCGGCGGGTTTCTCGGCGACGCCCGGCTGGACGTGTTGGGGATCGCGTTTCACTGGAAGTGCTTCGGCACCGGCGGGCAGGTGGCGTGGCGGGACGGGCTGGTGCACCGGACCTTCACCCGCGCCGCGCCCGAACGGCACCGCGCCAATGCCTGGTTCAAATCGATCTTCCGCACGCCGCTGTCGTTCGGGCGGTTCGGCGCGCACGGGCCGCATCGATTCAAAGGGGTCTGGGGCAAGGGCGGCCACCGCTGGATCGACACGAAGGGCCGCGAGCTCGGGAACTACGACGCGACAGAGCGGCCGCAGAAGGCGACGGCGGCGGACCGGGTGACCCACGCGGCGGCTCAGATGAACCACTACGTGCTCCGGTCCGAAGAGAGCTTTGGCCTGAAACGCAGCACCCTGAGTGCCGCGGCCCTGCGCGACCGCTACAGCGACGACTTCTATGCGCTCTTCAACCGCAACGAGGTCGAGGACCAATCGGCCCTGGCCTATACCGAGCGCTTCGATGCCGTCCATGCCGAGGCGATGGCGCTGCCCGGCGTCGCACGGCTGCACCATCTGTGTTGCGCCGATTACGTGGCGCGGCTGGCGGCAAAGGCCGGCCGGCCCCCGGAGGACGACCCGCGCCATGCCCACCACCTGCGCGAAGCGGCGGCTTGTTCCGGATGACCGAGTGCACCGCGGGGAGCTTTGAACGGGGTGACGACTGTCCGACGCGCCCCCGGGCGGTTTGTCCCCAAAGGCGAACTCCTGCGACTACCAGGAAGACAACATCGACTCTGCGTGAAAGGATCGCGCCCGGCACCGAGGGCGGGCGCCTCGCAACTTGCGCCGCGATCTCTCCAAAGCCCAAAACTCGCAATGTTCTGTGACGTCTCAACGCATCGCGCCCGCCCTGGGGGGCGGGGACGGGCGCGATCCGCGGCTGACGCCGCGGGGGAACGGGTGATCCGGGGGGGCATCGCTTTTCATGGCCAAGACGAAGGTGCGCTCCAAGCAAGTGCCGATAGCTCCAATTGATCTCATCACACTCTGGCGCCGCGTAGCCGCGTGAGGCAATGATCGCGGTATGGACAGCACAGCGCAGTCAGGCACCCAAGGCCGCTTTCTGGTCGCCGCCGCGATGCGCAACGAGGGGCCGTTCATCGTCGAATGGGTGTCGTGGTACCGGATGCTGGGCTTCGAC
>JASJCA010000075.1 GCA_030066215.1 Rhodobacter sp.
CCCGAGGCGGTGATCGAGAAGATGATCGTCGGGCGGATGAAGAAGTGGCTCGCCGAGGTGACCTTGCTGGGCCAGAAATTCGTGGTGAACCCGGATGTGACCGTGGCCGACGCTGCGAAGGAGGCCGGCGTCGAGATCACCGGATTCGTGCGCCTGGAGGTGGGCGAGGGGATCGAAAAGGCGGAAGAGGATTTTGCCGCCGAGGTCGCCAAAGCGGCTGCCGGCTGACCCAATCAACCACCGATCTCAGAAAAAGAAACGGTGCAGCCCGGGCGTGGGCTGCACCGTTCTTATTATGGCGCCCTGACAAATGGGGATGAGGACGGGGTCGCCATTCTGAGGTGTCGGACCTGCAGGCGGACTATACGCCCACAGGCCGACGTCCGGTTTCCCGGGAACCCTCTCGTGCCGATCGCAATCCAGATCGGCTTGGTCGGGCGGTTCCTTGGCTAATTGCCACCACTCACGGAACCTTTGCAGGATGCCAATTTACCCTTGGTCAAGAAAGTATGGGATTCCTTACCTGATTGGCGGGTGGGCGTGATCAGCCTTGGGTTGTGTGGGAGAAACACTACATATATCAATCAAAATTAGCCCTATTTATCATGCAGATGACACTTGAGTCTCATCCAACACATGAAGTCGCGTCTTAGGCCTCAACGAGGAAGATCTGGTTCTGGAAGCTGGCCTTGACCACGGCCTGGGCGGTGGTTTCAACATCCAGCGCCTCGCGCGCCAAACGCAGGTGCTTTTCCACCGTCGCAGGGGTCAATCCCATGATCACACCGATGTCCTGAGTCGTCTTGCCTTCGCCGACCCATTCCAAAGTTTCCCGCTGGCGTTTGGTCAGCATCTTGCGCGCTGAGGTATGCGGCAGGTTCATGATCTTGAGATGCGCGACGTTATTCATCGCCAGGATTTCGCGGCCATGGGCGGCCCAGATCGCATCGGCGTCGTCCTGGCTGGCGTCGGGATCGACGATCAGGCCTATGGCGCCGATGCCACGCGCCGAAATGTCCTTGAAACTGATGGAATAACCCGCACCGATGCCGTGGCTGGAATTGAACTCGACGACGCGCAGTTCTTGCGGGGTCAGCGCGTCAAGGTTGTCGCGAATCCAGCGCCAGCTACACGGTCCGCTGTTTTCCAGCGTCCAGCGCACCATGGGTGCGTGCAGATAGAGACCTTCGTCGATGAACGGCCCGGAATATGTCTTGTCGAGATTGGTCAGGATCAGGAAATCTTCGCGGTCGCCCAGCCGGTTTGGGGACCGTGACTGGGTCAACCCGTATAGCAGGCGTGTGAACCCATAGGGCGCCATCGCGTTGCAATGCGCCTCCCAAAGCTCTTCGATCGTCGCTGCCGCCGTGACGCATTCGACATAGTCAAGCATCCGGACTTTGTATCCCCGACTTTGCGCCACGCCGACACGCGGGCTGGTTATCGCCGTAAGGCTGTTCATCGCGACAAAACCAGAAAGACTTTTTCCTTCAACCCCAGGACGTTATAGCACTTGCGCCGCAGCAGGCGAGACTATCATGGCTCGATTTACGGAATTTTAACGGTTTTAGAGTAAGGCCGCGCGTAGGCCGAATGGGTTTGGGCCGTGCGAGGCGAGACCGCCATGCGGTGAATGTGTTTTCTTTCAATGGTCTACTGCCTGGAATTGAGCCAACGATCAGTCTGTCGGTTTGAGGATTGGACTTCCGGACCGCAACGAGCGGTTTTGGGCGCAGCGGGTGTTCTTTTCCGATCTCGCACCCACAAAAACCTAAATGGTATGAGGGCCTCTAATTCAGGCGACTGCTCGGCAGTATGCCGATGCGGATCCGTAAATCTCAAGATATCAACTTGTTAGCCGGCAATGGCGCACTACGCCAATATTTACATAATACCGATTATCCGACCTAGACACAGATACGGGAGCGCCTTCCCGTGGTTGTATTGCCGGCCGGTTTCGCATTCCCAGAGATGACCAGATCCGCGCCCGTATTCGGTCGCAATCCTGGACGAAGCTGCGCAGGACACAGAACCTAGCAGAGGCCGCAAGTCCATGTTTTCGTCGTTTCAATTGCTGCTCCGACTGCCATTCTGGGCGTATCTGATCCTGGCTGTCGGCGCACTCTTCCTAGGGGAAGAACTGCGCAAACAGGCTGAGGCCTATGAGGCCGAAAAGAAAATCGCGCGAGCGCAGGGTGCCCCTGCCCCGGTTGATTTGACCGAATTTCAGCCCGACGAGCACGTCGGTGCCGCGGACGAGGTTCATGTGACCGGCTGGGTGGATGTCGACTACAACTATCACTTGGTGAAACGGCGCAAGGGCCTCGACACCGAACGCTACGCTCTCATGCTGTTCGGCGCCGGCGACGCCGATGGTAGCCGCGAGGTCCGGGCTGCGATTGTTCTGACCGAGACCGACAGAGATACCTTTGTCGATGGGCTGCCGCCGAAGATCGTGGACTACACCGAGACCGGCCCGATCCTGAAGCTGAACGGTCAGATGAAGACCAGTGTCACTCTGGACGACATGTTCTACGACGCCCTACGCGAACAAGGGTTGAAACGCGCCGACAACTTCATCTTCATCGAGCCCTATCTAGAGGGTCGCGAGGCCGCGCTGGCGTCCGACCCCAACGCGGCGCACAAGGTGCTGCAGACATCGCGGTCAATCGCGGCCCTGCTGGCAATGCTCGGTTTCCTGCGCTTCTTCACCGGCGGACCGCAGAGGCCTCAGACCGTCCGCCGCGAGAAACGCGACGCGATGGCCGAGATGCACCGCGCGGCCTCGGCGGCCTTGGCCCAGCGGGGCGAACCCGCGCCGGGTTACACCAGCGACGCCAATGCCGCGGCGTTCCAGGCCCCGGCGAACAGCCCGATCGCTGAGTTCTACAAGAAATACGAAAGGCCCGTCGCGCCGGTTGCGGAACCGGCCATCGCACCAGAGCCCGAACTGAAGCCCGCCGCGAAGAAACGCCCAAGCAGGAAGTGGCTGTTATTGGCGCTTGCAGCGGTGGCCATCGGCGGGTTTGGCGTCTTGTCGCTGGACGTCATCGGCACCGCCCTGCCCCTGATCATCCTCGCCGGGTTTTGGTTTTTGGTCTGGCGCACGCTGCGCCTGGTCAAGAGCGTAACGGCATCTGCGGCCAACTTTGCCAGCGGGAAACGGTCGCTCTTCAGCGCGGCGCAAGGTCCGGCCTCTGCCACGAAATCGGATGGCGATCCGTTCGATCGGCTCGCTGCAGAGGCGCGGCGCGCATGACGGATGCATCAAGGCCCGTCGGGCACCAATTCAACCCGGCTCGCCTGGCACCTGGAACAACCATTTGACGCAAGGACGTCCGGGGCCTTTCGGGGGCCCGCACCCATAATCGACCACACCAGGCCAATCGAAACCATGCGCTCGGATTCGCCGGCGTCGGCTCTAATCGGAGCGTGACTTCGAGGCGCGCGCCTCAGCCGAGGGCATAGCCCGCCCCGCGCACCGTGCGCACCGGATCCGCACCGCCGTGCTGGCTGAGCGCCTTGCGCAGCCGGCCGATATGCACGTCGACCGTGCGGGTGTCGACATAGATATCGCGACCCCAGACACGGTCCAACAGCTGCTCGCGGCTCCAAACCCGGCCGGGCTTTTCCATGAAGGTCGACAACAGCCGGAATTCGGTTGGCCCGAGCTTCAGCGGTTTGCCGTCGCGAAACACCTTGTGAGATTCCGAATCGAGCACGATGTTGTCGAATTCCAGCCGCTGCCCCACGGACGCAGGCCGCGTTCGGCGTAACTGGGCACGGACTCGGGCCATCAGCTCGACCACCGAAAACGGTTTGACCACGTAATCGTCGGCGCCGGTTTCGAGCCCCCTCACCCGGTCGACCTCTTCCGAGCGTGCCGAGACTATGATGATCGGGACCGCGCGTGTCGCGGGCCGGGCCTTGAGACGGCGGCAGATCTCGATGCCCGAAACGCCGGGCAGCATCCAGTCGAGCACGATGATGTCGGGCGTGTCCTCGTCGACCAGCATCAGCGCGTCGTCGCCGGTGCCGGCCTTGGTCACCGCGAAGCCCTCGGCCTCGAGGTTATAAGCCAGGACCTCGCGCTGAGCCGGTTCGTCCTCGACCAGCAGAACCTTGGGTTGCGCCGCCGCCATCAGACCGGTCCGTCCGCATCCATCATCGAAGTTTCATCGCTTTTCGGGCGGTTTTCCTCGGGCAGCTCGCCGGTGACCAGATAGATCACCTGTTCGGCGATCGCGGTGACGTGGTCGCCCATCCGCTCCATGTTCTTGGCGATGAAATGCAGGTGCATGCAGGCGGTGATGTTGCGCGGGTCTTCCATCATATGGGTCAGAAGCTCACGGAACAGCGCGTTGTACATCAGGTCGACATCGTCGTCGCGCGCGATCACCTGCGCCGCAAGCTCGTCGTCGTGCTGGATGAAGGCGTCGAGCGCGTCCTTCAGCATCAGGTCCACATCGCGGGCCAGGCGGCGGATCGCCGGGCCGGCCTCGGCCACGGGCGGCATTTGCGCCAGCGCGCGGGTGCGCTTGGCCAGGTTCTTGGTGTAGTCGCCGCAGCGTTCCAGGTGGCCGGCGATCTTCATCGCGCTCAAGACCGCGCGCAGATCGCTGGCGATGGGCGCGCGCAGAGCGATCAGGCGCGCAGCCTCTTGGTTGACCTCTTCCTCCAGGATATCGATGCGCGCATCGGTCCGGCGGACCTTGCCTGCCAGTTCCTCGTCACGGTCCAGAAGCGCCTGCACGGCTTCGGTGATCGAGCTTTCCACCAGGCCGCCCATCTTCATGATCAGCGCCTGCAACGCTTCGAGATCGCGATCGAACGCCGCGGAGATATGCCTGTCCTGCATGACCATAGGTCCTAACTTAGCCGATGCGTCCTGAAATGTAACTTTCGGTCCTGGGGTCTTCGGGGTTGGTGAAGATCTGGGCGGTCTCGCCGAATTCTACCAGGTGTCCGAGATGGAAGAACGCGGTCTTCTGGCTGACGCGGGCGGCCTGCTGCATCGAGTGCGTGACGATGACCACCGAGTAGTTGGTCCGAAGTTCGTCCATCAGATCCTCGACCTGGCTGGTGGCGATTGGGTCGAGGGCCGAGCAGGGTTCGTCCATCAACAAGACCTCGGGTTCCGTAGCGACCGCCCGCGCGATGCAAAGCCGCTGTTGCTGGCCGCCGGACAGGCCAGTGCCAGGTTCTAGCAGACGGTCCTTAACTTCGTCCCAGATCGCCCCGCGGCGCAGGGACTTCTCGACGATCACGTCAAGATCGGCCTTGGTCTTGGCCAGCCCGTGGATGCGCGGTCCGTAGGCGACATTGTCGTAGATCGACTTCGGGAACGGGTTGGGTTTCTGGAACACCATTCCGACCTTGGCGCGCAGCTGCACCGGGTCGACCTTGGGGTGATAGATGTTCTCGCCATCGAGCATGATCTCACCTTCAATCCGGGCGACGTCGATGGTGTCGTTCATCCGGTTGAGACAACGCAGGAAGGTCGACTTGCCGCAGCCTGAAGGGCCGATGAAGGCAGTGACGGTCTTGTCCTCAATCTCGACATTCACCTCTTTGATGGCGTGCGTGTCGCCGTAGAAGACGTCAACGTTCTTGGCGGAGAACTTGATCTCTTGCATGCCCACATCCCTTGATGCCCTGTCGGTGTCGTACATGGCGTGCGTCCTTGTTACCAGCGGCGCTCGAACCGACGGCGCAGCACAATGGCGATGGCGTTCATGACCACCAGAAAGACCAGCAGCACGCAGATCGCCGCACCGGTCTTGGCCTCGAAGGCGCGTTCGGGGAAGTCGGCCCAGCGGAACACCTGCACCGGCAGGACCGAGGCGCTGTCGGTGATGCCCGAGGGGATGTCGACGATAAAGGCAACCATACCGATCATGATCAGCGGTGCGGTCTCGCCTAAGGCCTGTGCCATGCCGATGATCGTGCCGGTCAGGATGCCGGGCATCGCCAGGGGCAGGACGTGATGAAACGAGGCCTGCACCTTCGAGGCCCCTACCCCCAACGCGGCGTCGCGGATCGACGGCGGCACCGCTTTGATCGCGGCGCGCGCGGCGATGATGATCGTCGGCAGGGTCATCAGCGCCAGCACGATACCGCCCGCCAGTGGCGCCGAGCGCGGCACGCCGAAGACCCCGAGAAAGACCGAGAGGCCCAACAGCCCGAAGACGATCGAGGGCACCGCGGCGAGGTTGTTGATGTTGACCTCGATGAGATCGGTGAACCGGTTCTTCGGCGCGAATTCCTCCAGGTAGATCGCCGCCGAGACGCCGATCGGGAAGGCCAGGAAGAAGGTCACCAGCATGGTCCAGAAGCTGCCAACTGTGGCGCCCCAGATGCCGGCGAGTTCCGGCTCGCGCGAGTCGCCCGAAGAGAAGAAGCGCCAGTTGAACACGCTCTCGACCGCGCCGGCGGCCTTCAATTCCTCGATCACTACGATCTGGGTGTCCGAAATCTTGCGCGCCGCTTCTGGCAGGTCGGACTTCAGAAGCTGCCAGTCGGGCGAGTTTTCGACATTGCCGTCGAGCGGAGCCAGCACCTCGGCCTCGGCGGTGGAGCCGTCGAGCAAGGTCAGCTTCAGCCAGCCGCCGCCGGCACGGATCAGGATAGAGCGGTCTTCGTCGTCGAGCCCCTCGGCGCCCTCGGTGCCCCTTGCCCGGGCCTCCAGCCGCTCGGCCTCGGCCAAGAGAGTGTCGCGCAACGTGGTGGCGTTCTTCAACTGGGCCTCCGCGGCGGTGCGCGCCGCGTCGTCGGCGGCGTTGTCGACCCGGCGCTGGAACACTGACACGGCGTTGTTTTGGCGCGCCGCCTGACGCCGCAGGCGCTTGGCGTCGTCGACAAGCTGCGCCTTGACCTGGGCCAGCACACCGGCGAAGTCGTTGGACGAACTGGAAACCGTTGCGGTCTTGCCGTCGCTGAAGATCGAGATCAGGCCGTTGGTGTCCTGCGCCTGCAGACGGCCGAAATTGCCCTTCAGGTAAAGGTCGGTGACGTCGGAGGCCAGGAACTGGTAGTCGATGATCTGTCCCAAAAGGCTTGGATCGTTCGACACCATCTCGGCCAGTTCGAAGGCGGCGCCGGACGAGACGACATCGTAAAGCTCGCGCTTGGCCGACCGCGAGGTGACGGCGGGAAAGGCCTCGCGCAATGTCGCCTTTGTCAGCCCACCGAAATCGGCGCGCAGGATCTTCTTGGGATCACCGGTGCCGTCGGGGTCGATGTCCTCTGCCGCCAGCTCGACCCGCAGCGTGACGTAGCTTTCGGTGACCGCGCCCGAGGCCTGGTAGATCACCGAGCCCAAGAGCGCGACCAGCGCCAATCCGGCGAGCGTGATGGCGATGATGCCGTAGGCCTTCAGGCGCAGTTCGGCATTGCGGCGCTTGCGCAGCCGGCTTTGCGTCTTGCGGTCCGCCAGGAGCGATCCGTAGTGGCCGCCAGAGGTGATGTCCGCCATCTTCGTCCCTTAGTCGTAGAGTTCGCGGTAGCGGCGCACGAGGCGCTGCGCGAGGATGTTCATCAAAAGCGTCACGCAGAACAGCGTGAAGCCGAGCGTGAAGGCCGGCCCGGCGGCGGTCTCCGCTTCGGTATCGCCGGTGATCAGCATGACGATCTGCACGGTGACGGTGGTGACCGCCTCGAACGGGTTGGCGGTCAGGTTCGCCCCCTGACCTGCGGCCATCACCACGATCATGGTCTCGCCCACGGCCCGGCTGAACCCCAATAGAGCCGCCGAAACGATGCCTGGCAACGCGGCGGGCAGGATCACCTGACGGATGGTCTCGGCCTTGGTCGCGCCCAGTCCGTAAGAGCCGTCGCGCAAGCTTTGCGGCACCGAGTTGATCACGTCGTCCGAAAGCGACGAGATGAATGGGATGATCATGATTCCCATGACGATCCCGGCGACAAGCGCCGATTCCGAGGCGACGGTCAGGCCCAAGGCCTCGCCAGACCCGCGCAGGAATGGCGCCACGGTGATCGCGGCGAAGAAGCCGTAGACCACGGTCGGGATACCGGCGAGGATCTCCAGCATCGGCTTGACGATCGACCGGACCCGCTGTGAGGCGAAGTCGGACAGATAGATTGCAGCGAAGAGCCCGATCGGCACGGCGACCATCATCGCGATCAGGGTGATCATCAGCGTGCCGGCGAAAAGCGGGATCGCGCCGACCTTGTCGGCGTCCATCTCGCCCGTGTGCACGCCGGACAGCGGCGACCAAGTGATGCCGAACAGGAACTTGTGGATCTGCCAATCGATCTTGGAAAAGAAGTTCAGTGTCTCGAAGATCAGCGACAGCACAATGCCGATGGTGGTCAGGATCGCGATGGTCGCCATGCAGGCCAGCAGGATGCGGACGATACGCTCCGTCAGATTGCGGGCGCGGCGGTCGACGGCGACCGAACGGTGGGTCAGGAACGCCGCGGCCAGAGCGCCGCCGATCACCACGACGATCCGCACGATGTTCCAGAAATTCGCAGACCGCGAGTAGTCGGCGGCGATCGCCAGACGCAGTTCATCAGTTCTCGAGGCAATGGCGCCGGTTGCGAGCGCCTTGGCGTCCGACAGCACCAGCTGATGCGCAATGAAGGGCTCGTCCGGCAGCTCCGTGCCGATCTTGGCAAGCAGCGTATTGGTGATCCACATGCTCGGGCCAACGGTCAGAACGATCACCAGACCGACGCCCACCATGATGACCCAAAGGAAGCTGTAGAAGCCGTGATAGGACGGCCGGGAATGCAGGATCGCCGGCGCGCCACTTGCGACAGCGAAAGCACGGGATTGGGACAGGAAAAACGAGGCAACCGCGGCGACGACGACGAATGCGAGCAAGACGGCGGTCATTGCAGGACCCAGGCAAATGAGGGGAACGGCGACAGGGGGCCGGCAAGCCCCCTGTCATGAGTCAGGCGATCAGTGGATCAGTTCCACTCGTTGCCGGTCATCGGCGTCAGGTTGGACACGTTGCCCGAGATCGTGTCGAACATCTCCGAAGGCAGCGGGATCAGACCCTTGTCGACCAAGTAGCCCTCGTCGCCGGCAGCGGCGGGCGACATGAACTCGTTGGCGTATTCCTGGATGCCAGGAACCACGCCAACATGGGCGTTCTTGATGTAGAAGTAGAGCGAGCGTGACACAGGGTAATCGCCGGCGGCGATGTTCTCGAAGGTCGGCTCGATGCCGTCGACCGTCGCACCCTTGATGGCGTCGCCGTTCTGGTCAAGGAACGAATAGCCGAAAACGCCCAGGGCGTTGGGGTTGGCTTCCAGCTTCGACACGATCAGGTTGTCGTTCTCACCGGCGTCGACGTAGATGCCGTCGCTCCGGACTGAGACACCGTCACAGTCGACCAGATCGGTCTCTTCACAGCCCTCTTCCATCACCAGCTCTTCGAAGGCGTCGCGGGTACCCGACGACGGCGGCGGGCCCAGAACTTCGATCTTAATCGCCGGCAGCGACGGTTCGACTTCGTCCCAGGTCATCGGCTTGGGGCCGTTTTCGGCCAGCGCGATCACGATCTGGGCGCGGGTCAGGGCGAAGTCCGGGCCCGACTTGGCGTTGGCGACGACGATTCCGTCATAGCCGACCACGGCCTCAGTGATCTCGGTCACGCCGTTTTCGCCGCAAAGCGCGAATTCCGACGACTTCATCCGGCGTGAGGCGTTGGTAATGTCGGGATGTTCGGTGCCGACGCCGGCACAAAACAGCTTCAGCCCGCCGCCCGAGCCGGTTGATTCGACGACCGGGGTCTGGAAGTCGGTGGTCTTGCCGAATTGCTCGGCCACTGCGGTCGAGAACGGAAAAACGGTGGACGACCCGACGATGCGGATCTGGTCGCGGGCCGAGGCTGTGGTCGCCGCGGTGGCGGCAATGGCCAACGCGCTGGCGACCATTAGAGGCTTTTTCATCGATAACTCCTGGATGCGTTTTGAGCCGCCGCTCCGACGGCCGGCACCGTTTGAAGAGCGGGCGCTTCCGTTTTGTGTCGGTTTTGTAACGGAAATGTAACGTTCAAAGGTATGAATTAGTTGCACTTTTTTGGGTCCGCTAAAATCTGCGCGATTTCAGCGCTCTAACTTGACCTGCCACAGTTCAGGTAAATTAAAGGGCCATCGTCATTCTGAACTTGCGAATTTCGGCACAGGTTTCCGAAACGCCGCATAGGCGATTCTCCACAGGTTCATCCCCAACCGTGCGCAACCGTCGGTCTCCCCTCCCACCCGATTCGCCGCAAGCTTCGGTGGGATCGGACGTGCCTTCGACCGAGGCTTTCAGCCGCCTAACACCGCCCCCTCGCCGGTCGCATGGGGCAGCACCACGACGAACCGGCTGCCCTGCCCCGCCTTGCTTTCAACCCGCATCCGGCCGCGGTGGCGGTTGACGATGTGCTTGACGATCGCCAGCCCCAGCCCGGTGCCGCCCATCTCGCGCGAGCGATGGTTGTCGACGCGGTAGAACCGCTCGGTCAGGCGCGGAATGTGGATCGGATCGATGCCGTCGCCGTCGTCGCGCACTTCGATACGGACCGCGGTGGCTCGCAGCACCGGGTCGCGCTCGGGCGCAAAGAGTTCGACTGTGACCGATGAGCCGCCGTATTTGATCGCGTTCTCCGTCAGGTTGGTAATCACCTGCAGGATCTGGTCGGCGTCGCCGGGGATCTCTACTGCCTCGTCGGCGCCGCGCACATCCAGCGTCACACCGGTCTCGCGCACAAGCGGCCCCAGCGTCATCGAGGCCGAGGTCACCAGCGCGGCGACGTCGATCCGGCCGGTGGGGCGCTGGCGCTCGGTGGCCTCGACCCGGCTCAGCGACAAAAGATCCTGGATCAGCCGGCTCATCCGGCTGGCCTCGCGTTGCATCATCTCCAGAAACCGGTCCTGCGCGGCGCTGTCCTCGCGTGCGGGACCTTGCAGCGTTTCGATGAAGCCCAAAACGGCGGTCAGCGGTGTCCTGAGTTCGTGGCTGACATTGGCGACGAAATCGCGGCGCATTTGACCGGCGGCCTCGACATGGCCGATGTCTTCGAGGCTCAGTAGGATGCCGTCGCGGCCGTCGATCCGGACCGGCGCGGCTAGCGCGCGATAGGTGGTGTCGCGGGTGGCGTCGCGGCGGACGAACTGGGATTCCTGCTGGGTGTCGCCACGCAATGCCGCTTCGATACAGTCGAGCAGTGCCGGCTGACGCAGAACGGTGGCGTAGTGGCGGTCGTTTTCCAGAACCCCAAAGAGGCCGTCGGCCGAGGCGTTGGCGACGACGACGCGTTCGTTGCGACCGATCAGCACCAGCGGCATCGGCACAGCGTCCATCAGGGGCTTCAAGAGATCGGGGCTCATGGGTTAGGACGCGGCGGCGGCAATGGCTTGGCAAAATTCTTCGATCAAAAGGCCGGCGTACTCGACCCCGACGGAAACACGGAAGAAGCCCTCGGACATGCCGAGCGCGGCGCGAGCCTCGGGGCTCAGGGCGCGGTGAGACGACGTGGCCGGGTGGCTGAGCGTGGTGCCGATGTCCCCGAGTGTGGGCGCGAAGGCGATGTCGGGCGCGGCCCGGACCAGTGCATTGGCGGCGTCGCGGCCGCCCTCGATTTCAAAGCTGACCATGTTGCCCCCGCGACCCTTGAGAAGTGAAGCGGCGCGGTTGTGGTCCGGGTGATCGGGGCGCATCGGGTAGAGCACTCGTCTAACACCGGGCATCACGGCCAGGGCATCGGCGAGCGCGGCGGCGTTGGCTTCGGCCCGGTCATAGCGCAGTTCGAAGGAATAAAGCCCGCGTTCAGCAAGCCAGCAGTCGAACGGGCTGGGGGTGAGGCCGAGCGTCACCGCGGTGTCATAAACCGCCTTGCGGAGTGCAGCGTCCTTCAAAGCGACATACCCGAGGGTGGCGTCGGAATGCCCGGCCAGCAGCTTGGTGACCGAGTGGATGACGACGTCAGCGCCGTGCTCGAAGGCCTTGAAGGCGCGGGGAGTGGTGAAGGTGTTGTCGATCGCCAGAAGGATGCCGCGGGCGCGGGCGAGCCGGGCGATGCCCTCGATATCGGAAACGCGCAGGGTCGGATTTGAAACCGCCTCGACCAGGATCAGCTTTGTGTCAGGGGTCAGCGCGGCCTCTACGGCGGCGGCGTCGGTGGGGTCGGCCATGGTGGTGGCGACGCCAAAGCGCGGCAATTCCTCGGCCAGCATTCGCAACGATCGGCCGTAGAGCTGGTTGCCGCCCACGACGTGGTCACCGGTCTTCAAAAGCCCCAGCATCGTCGCGGTGATCGCTGCCATTCCGCTGCCAAGGATCAGGCCGCCCTCTGCTTCCTCGAGCGCATCGATCTTTGTCGCCAGCACATCGGCATTCGGGTGTCCTTCGCGAGCGTAGGTGTAGCCCGGCGAACCGCCTTCGTACTGGGCATCAAGCGCGTCAGGCGACTCGGAAGCGTAGACAACCGATGGCTGCAGCGGCGTTACGACCGCCCGGCTGGAGCTGTCCGGCCAGGGCGTCCGGCGCACGGGCGTTTTGCGCGTCATCGGGTCTTGGTCCTCCTGGCCGGCAGTCGTGGGACTTTTGCGCCCAGCGTCGGCGACGGCAATAGGCTAATCCAGCGGGCGGAGCGATTGGCGAAAACGGCGCATGTTGTCCTGATAATGCCGGGCGGCGGCGATCAGGCCTTGCTGAGCGGCTTCGTCCAGCTGGCGGATCACCTTGCCGGGGCTGCCCATGACCAGCACGCCGGGCGGAACAGTCTTGCCTTCGGTGATCAGAGCCCCTGCCCCGATCAGACTGCCTGCGCCGATCACCGCGCCGTTCAGCACCGTCGCGCCCATGCCGATCAGCGCGCCGTCCTCGATGGTGCAGCCGTGCAGCATCGCCTTGTGGCCGATGGTGCAGTCGCGCCCGATGGTCAGCGGATAGCCCGGATCGGTGTGCAGCACGCAGTTTTCCTGGATGTTCGACCCCTGCCCCAGCACGATCGGCTCGTTATCGCCTCTCAGCGTGCTGCCGAACCAGACCGAGGCGCCCGCCATCAGCGTCACGTTGCCTATCACATTGGCCGTGGGCGCGACCCAAAAATCGCCGTCCTCCGGAGGCCGCGGCGCGGCCTCGCCCAGGGCATAAAGCGTCATGCGCGCGCCTCGAACTCCAGGTTCAGCCCGCGCACAAAGTCGGACAGACCCGGCTGGCGGTCGCGCCGCATGCGTTCGGCAGTGAGGATCGTCTGCAGTTCCATCGCAGCGGCCTCAATATTTCGGTTGACCAACACGTAGTCGTATTCTGCCCAATGGCTGATCTCGGCCTGGCTCTTCTGCATCCGCCTCGAAATCACGTCCGCGCTGTCCTGAGCCCGGCCCTGCAGGCGGCTTTCGAGCTCGGCAATTGACGGCGGCAGGATGAAGATCGACACCACGTCTCGGCCCAGGCTCGAATTGCGGATCTGCTGGCCGCCCTGCCAGTCGATATCGAAGAGCACGTCGTTGCCGGCCTCGATCGCCTGCTCGACCGGCGCCCGGGGCGAGCCGTAGAGGTTGCCGAAGACCTCGGCGTGTTCCAGCATCTCGTCGTTTTCGACCATCGCCTCGAAGTCGTCGCGGCTGCGAAAAAAATAGTGCTGGCCGTCGACCTCGCCGGGACGGGCGGCTCGGGTGGTGGCCGAAACCGAAAACGCAATCGTGGGGTCCCAGTCGCGCAAGGTTTTCGCCAGGGTCGACTTGCCCGCGCCGGAGGGCGAGCTGAGAATGATCAGGATGCCCCGGCGCGCGGCCATGCGCTACTCCACGTTCTGCACCTGCTCGCGCATCTGATCGATGGTGGCCTTCAGGTCAAGGCCGACGCGGGTGAGGTCCGTGGACTGCGCCTTCGAGCACAGCGTGTTGGCCTCGCGGTTGAATTCCTGCATCAGGAAGTCGAGCTTGCGGCCGACCGGGTCGTCGGCGGCCAGTAGATCGCGGGCGGCGGAGACATGGGCGTGCAGGCGGTCGATCTCTTCGGTGACGTCGGATTTCACGGCGATCAGCGCCAGTTCCTGGGCGACGCGGTCGGGATCGGCACCCTCGGCATTGGCCATCACCTTGGCCAGGTTGTCACGCAGCCTTTGCGCCGTCTGCTCCTTGCGCGCCTCGGCCAGATCAGCGGCTTGCGCGGTGAGCTCCGCGATGCGGTCGAGCTGCGCGCCCAGCACCCGGGCAATCGCGGCGCCCTCGCTTTGCCGCATGGCGTCGAAGGCGGCGATCAGCTTGGGCAGGTCGTCGGCCAGCGCCGCGGCCAGCGGCCCGGCCTCGTCCTCGGGCAAGGGCTGCACCAAAACGCCGCGGGCGGCCAGCACATCCGCCGCGGTTGCGCGCGCGAGGTTGAGGCCGGCCTCGGCCGCGGCGGCGTCGATCGTGGCCATTTGCTTCAGGAACCGGGCCAGCGCGGCTTCGTCGATATGCTCGCCGAAGCCTTCTGTGGTGCGCGATAGCTTCAGCCCCACGGTCACGCTGCCGCGCTTGACCGCCGCGGCGACGGCGGAACGGACCTGGGCCTCGAGCCCCTCGATCCAATCGGGCATACGCAGGCGGATGTCGAGTCCGCGGGCGTTGACCGCGCGCATGTCCCAGGCCCAGCTCCAGGCCTCGATCCCGCTCTGCAGCGCGGCGAATCCAGTCATGGATTTAGTCATCAAGATTAACCATTTAAGACTTTTTCGCCCCCTTTTCGCCGCATTTCATGCCAGATTAAGGAAAGAGTAAGGAATCTGACGGTAGGGTTAACAGACGGGGTACGGGGCCACAATGTGGGCCCCAAGTCTCGGCAGACGGTGGGTGAGGATATGGAGTTGCAATATGCCGGGGGCGGCAACGTGGTATCGCTGTTCGACGGGGCGCTGGCGCGCGGAGAGGCCGAGATGAAGTTCCCGGCCATCGCCCAGGTCGACTCCTATTGGGAGGGGCTGCGCGCGGGGCGGCTGATGCCGGACCGGTCCGAGGTCGACCCGCGCGGGCTGGAACGTGCGCTCGAGTTTGCTTTCGTGCTGGAATACATCGGCCGAGGCGTCGGCCGGATCCGGATTTCGGGCATGCATCTCAACGACTTGCTGGGCATGGAAGTGCGCGGCATGCCGCTGACCGCCCTCTTCGCCCCGCAATCGCGCGAGCGGATCGGAAGGATCTTAGAGACGGTGGTTGCGCAGCCGCAGGTGGCGGACGTGACCCTGGAGGGCGAACGTGGCATTGGGCGGCCGCCCTTGACAGCGCGGATGTACTTGGCGCCCCTGAGCAACGAGGGCGGCAGTGCGCCACGCATCTTGGGATGCCTGCAAAGCGACGGCTCGGTCGGACGGTCGCCGCGGCGGTTCTCGGTCGAGCAGGTGCAGCTGCGCCGGATTATCGCGACCGCCGCACCGGTGGCTGCCCCCGCGGCTGCGCCGCAGCGCCCCGTCCTGTCCGGCTTCGCCGAGCCGAAAGCCGCCTTCGCTCCGCCCAAGGCCAAGCGCGCGCATCTGCGGTTGGTCAAAAGCGACTGAGCCAGGGGCGAAAGCCGGCACAGGCGGTTGGGGCTGGTCGGGCGGTGCCCCAGTGAGGACCCTTTGCTGCCGGGCGTGTAGGCCGAGAAGAAACCGCCACTTGGACTTGAGAGGATCGCGCCCGGCCCCGAGGGTGGGCGCGATCCGCGCTTGACGCCGCGGGGAATGTTTGTCCGGGGACTCCCGATATCTCCGAAGGTGGTTGGAGGCCGGACTCAACCGGCCTCCAAAGCGCCTTACACCGCCGCCGCCCGCCGCGGGGCGCGGCGTTCGATCAGTTCCTCGGCGATCAGGAAGGCCAGCTCCAGCGCCTGAGACGCATTCAGCCGTGGATCGCAGGCGGTGTGATAGCGGTCGCTGAGGTTCTCGTCGGTCACCGCCCGCACCCCACCGGTGCATTCGGTCACGTCTTGGCCGGTCATTTCGAAATGCACCCCGCCCGGGATCGTGCCTTCGGCATTGTGGATGTCGAAGAACTCCTGCACCTCGCGCAGCACGCTCTCGAACGGCCGGGTCTTATAGCCTGACGCCGACTTGATCGTGTTGCCATGCATCGGGTCGCAGGACCAGACGACGTTGGCACCCTCTTCGCGCACCGCCCGGATCAGCCGCGGCAGATGCTCGCCCACCGAGCCTGCGCCGAAGCGCGCGATCAGGGTGATCCGGCCGGGCTCGTTATCGGGGTTCAGCTTGGCCAAGAGCGCCTTCAAATGCCCGGTGGTCAACGACGGCCCGCATTTGAACCCGATCGGGTTCTGCACCCCGCGGGCGAATTCCACATGGGCGCCGTCCGGCTGCCGCGTGCGGTCGCCGATCCAGACCATGTGGCCAGAACCCGCAAGCCACTTGCCGGAGGTGGAATCGAGCCGGCAGAGCGCCTCTTCGTACTCAAGCAGCAGTGCCTCGTGGCTGGTGTAGAAATCCACCGTCGAGAACTCGTGCGTCGTGCCGCTGGTGATCCCGGCGGCGGCCATGAAGTCGATCGTATCCTGGATCCGGTTGGCGATGTCGCGGTAGCGCGCGGCGTCGTCGGCGTCGGTGAAGCCGAGCGTCCAGGCGTGCACACGGTGCATGTCGGCAAATCCGCCCGTCGAGAAGGCGCGCAGCAGATTCAGCGAGGCCGCAGCTTGAGTGTAGGCCTGCAGCATGCGGTTCGGGTCCGGGATCCGCGCCTCGGGCGTGAAGTCGAAGCCGTTGATGATGTCGCCGCGGTAGCTGGGCAATTCGACGCCCTCGACGGTCTCGGTCGGCGCTGAGCGCGGCTTGGCCATCTGCCCGGCCACGCGGCCCACCTTCACCACCGGCACCTTGGCGCCGAAGGTCAAGACCATCGCCATCTGCAAGAACACCTTGAACGTGTCACGCAGGTTGTCGGCCGAGAACTCCTCGAAGCTCTCGGCGCAATCCCCGCCCTGCAGCAGGAATGCCTCGCCACGGCTGACCGCGGCCAGCTTGTCCTTCAGCCGCCGCGCCTCGCCGGCAAAGACGAGCGGCGGATACTTGGCAAGCTGCGCCTCGACGGCGCCCAATGCGGCCTGATCCATATACTCGGGCATCTGGACCCGAGGCTTGTCGCGCCATCCAGATTTGTCCCAATCGCTCATCGTCTTGCTCCAAAGCATCACGGGTTTCGATAACGAGGCCCCCCTATACGCGCTTCATGGGCCTCTGCAAACCGCGAAAAGGCCGTCCGCCGCTGCCGCCTTGCGGGAAACGAAGCGTTTTTGCCCTGCGCTGCCCTTGATCGTGCTGGGCAAACCTGTATCGGTCTTTGCGAGGACTGCGCATGGGGTGCGCGCAATGCAAATGACCCGCCATATCGTCGATGTCGAGGACACGGGCCGCAAGCCGCGGCGGTTTGTGTTCGTTTTGCTCGACAACTTCACCCTGCTCTGCTTCGCCTGCGCGCTCGAGAGCTTGCGCATCGCCAACCGGATGGCCGGCAAGACACTGTATGACTGGGTGCTGGCTGGGGAAGGTGGCGACGAGGTGCGATGTTCGGCGGGCACAGGATTCCGCCTCGACAGCGATTTGGACGAACTGAACCGCGATGACACGATCCTGGTCTGCGGCGGGATCGATGTGCAGGCAGCTTCGAGCAAGAAGGTGCTGAACTGGCTTCGGCGTGAGGCGCGGCGCGGCGCCGTGATCGGCGGGCTTTGTACGGCCGGTTACACTTTGGCCAAGGCGGGGCTCTTGGACGGCAAGAAGGCCACCATTCACTGGGAGAATCAGGACAGCTTCGTCGAGGAATTCGACGAGGTCGCGTTGACCAAGTCGGTTTTCGTGATCGACGGCAACCGGATCACCACCGCGGGCGGCACCGCCTCGATCGACCTGATGCTGAAGCTGATCGCCGAGGATCACGGCGAGGAGCTGGCCAACGCGGTTGCCGATCAGCTGATCTACACCTCAATTCGCACCGACCAGGACACCCAGCGGCTGTCGGTGCCGACCCGGATCGGCGTGCGGCATCCCAAGTTGAGCCAGGTGATCCAGATGATGGAGCAGAATATCGAAGAGCCTGTCAGCCCGTCGATCCTGGCCCGGGACGTTGGCATGTCGACGCGACAATTGGAGCGGCTCTTCAGACGATATTTGAACCGATCGCCAAAGCGTTATTACATGGAGTTAAGGTTGCAGAAGGCCCGCAATCTGTTGATGCAGACCGATATGTCGGTGATCAACGTGGCCTTGGCCTGCGGTTTTGCCTCGCCGTCGCATTTCTCAAAATGCTACCGCGCGCACTACGACACCACGCCCTATCGCGAACGGGGCAGCCACGCGGCCCGGCTGTCGGTCTGACTTTCGCCGCGGCGGTGCCTTGGAACGGCCACAATTGCTGCACATTTGAGACCAAACTCTAAAAAAAGTTGAGCGATTGAGGCACTGGCATGAAACGATTCCAAGTCGCATTGGACTTGGCGCAAAGCGATGCGGTCCGATCGCTGGACCTGTCGATGTTCCACACCGGCGACGTTTTGAGTGTTGCGCTGCAACGCTCGGAGGTTCTGACGGACATTCCGGAACGCAATGAGGCCCTCCGCAGCTGGGTGCGAGGCGACGAAGGCCCGCTTTTGCAGATCTGCCACGATCATGGAGTGGACCTGGTCCGTCGTGCGATCGGCTTCACAACGCTCGAATATCGCGCGCTACGTCCCCTTCTTCAGCGGCTCGGCCCCCAAAAGGTCGCGGATATCGGCTGCAGTTACGGGTTCTTCGATCTCTTTGCGTATGCCGAATTGGGCTGCGACCTGGTGCTGATCGACACCGAGGACAGCGCCGGGCACAACTTGAAGTTCGGCAGCGAAAGCACTGGTTATTCTAGCCTTTCCAAAGCGAGGCAGTTCCTACTGGCCAATGGCTGCGCCGCGGCCTCGGTGACCGCCGTGAATCCACATGAACAGGACCTGCTCGCTCAGACCGGTATCGACCTGGCCGTCAGCTTCAATTCTTGCGGCGTCCACTATCCTTGCGACATGTATCTCGACTTCTTCCAGTCCTCGGTGGTGCCGGGCGGCTCGGTGATCCTCGACATCCGAAGCCGTCGTTCGCACGAAATTCTGCCCGGGCTCGCCGGGCTTGGAAAGCTGACCAAGATCGGCGAAACCCCCGACGGCAAGGCGCTGCGCATGCAGTTGGTGACCACGTCCGCGCCGGCGCGGAACGCCGCCTGATCCCTAGCCCGGCGTCATCCGATAGAGCGTGCCGGTGTTGACCGACAGAAACCAGATCGCCCCGTCCGGTGCCTCGCGGATGTCGCGCACGCGCGCGGTCTCGTCGCCTTCTATCTGTTCGACTTCTCTGAACGTCGCGCCGGAAAGCCTTGAGATATAGTCGAATTTCAGCGATCCGATGAACATGTCCCCGCGCCATTCGGGCCAAAGCTTGCCGGAATAGACCATCATGCCCGACGGCGCGATCGACGGGTCCCAGTAGAACTCGGGCTGCTCCATGCCGGGCTTGGCGGTGCCCTCGCCGATCTTCAGCCCCGAATAGTGGCGGCCATAGGCGATCACCGGCCAGCCGTAATTCAGACCGCGCCGGACCTTGTTGACCTCGTCGCCACCGCGCGCGCCGTGCTCGACCGCCCAAAGCTGGCCCGAGGCATCGAGCGTGGCGCCCTGCGGGTTGCGGTGGCCGTAGGACCAGATCTCGGGCCGGGCGCCCGCCTGCCCGACGAAGGGGTTGTCGGCCGGGACCGAGCCGTCGCGGTTGACCCGGATCACCGCGCCGGCGTGGCTGTTGAGATCCTGCGCCGAGGGCCGGTCGCCGCGGTCGCCGATGGTCAGAAACAACGTGCCGTCGCGCGCCTCGACAATGCGCGAGCCGAAATGCCGCCCGCCGCTCGTCCCCGGCGCCATCTCGAAGATCACCCGGACGTCGTTCAGCCGGTCACCCGCCGCATTGAGCCGCCCAACGGCCAGGGCGGTGCCCGAGCCGCCGCGCTGGCGCTTGGCGAAACTCAGGAAAACCTCGCGGCTGGCGGCGAAATCGCGCGGCACCATCACGTCGAGCAGCCCTCCCTGCCCTGCGACCGCGATGTCGAGCCGCAGATCGACCTCGACCACCGTGCCACCCGCGCGGCGATGCAACAGCCGGCCGCCGCGTTCGGTCACCAGGACCCCGCCATCGGGCAGAAAACCCACGCCCCAGGGCGCGTCGAGCCCGGTCATCACCGGCTCTACTCGGACGGCGCCGGCGGAAGTGGCAAGTTGCGCGGCCATGGCGGGCATTGCGGCGAGAAAGGTCAGTATAACGAGGATAAGGCGCATGGGGCGGGCTCCTAGTCTTGTCCCATCAAAGGTAGGGCGCTGCGCCGGGCGCTTCCAGACACGAGGCCGCGAGGCCGGAGCCCTTGAAACGGCTTTCCTTTTTGCCGCGCGGGGCCTATTTTCGCACATCGAAACGCAGCGAGTATCTGGGAGGTACCACATGAAAAGACTACTTTTGAGCACGGCGGCGCTGGCGGCGATGTCGGGCGCGGCGCTCGCGGGAAGCCATACCGAAGAGATCAAGATCGGCGTGATCCTGGGCTATACCGGCCCGATCGAATCGCTGACGCCGCAGATGGCCGACGGGGCCGAATTGGCGATGGCCGAGGTGACCGAGTCGGGGCTGCTTCTGGGCGGCGCCGCGGTGACGCCGGTACGCGCCGACTCGACCTGCGTCGATGCCGGCGCGGCGACGGCGGCGGCCGAACGGCTGATCACCGCCGATGGGGTCAAGGCGATCATGGGCGCCGACTGTTCCGGCGTGACCGGCGCGATCCTGCAGAACGTGGCGCGCCCCAACGGCGTGGTGATGATCTCGCCCTCGGCCACCTCGCCGGCGCTGTCGACCGCCGAAGACGACGGCCTGTTCTTCCGCACCTCGCCCTCGGACGCCCGCCAAGGCGTTGTGATGACAGAGGTTTTGATGGAAGCCGGGATCAACGAGGTCGCCGTCACCTATACCAACAACGACTACGGCAAGGGCCTCGCCGACAGTTTCCAGGCGGCGTTCGAGGCCGCCGGCGGGTCGGTCACGATCAACGCCGCGCATGAGGACGGCAAGGCGGATTACTCGGCCGAAGTCGGCGCGCTGGCCTCGGCCGGCGGCGAGCGGCTGGTGGTCGCAGGCTATGTCGACCAGGGCGGCAGCGGCATCGTGCGCGCGGCGCTCGATTCCGGCGCCTTCGACACCTTCCACTTCCCCGACGGCATGATCTCGGACAAGCTGGTGGAAAACTTCGGCTCGGAAATCGACGGCTCCTCGGGTCAGCACCCGAGCCCGTCCGAGGAACTCGCGTCGCGCTTCACCGGGCTGGTCGACGGCGCCTTCGACGCGACCTCGCCCTTCGTGCCCGAAAGCTACGACGCAGCGGCGTTGATCATGCTGGCGATGCAGGCGGCGGGGTCCTCGGATTCGGCCGATTTCGCTGGCAAGATCACCGAGGTCGCCAATGCACCGGGCGAGCAGATCCAGTCCGGTGAGCTGGCCAAGGCCTTGGAAATCCTCGCAAATGGTGGCGATATCGACTATGTCGGCGCGACCGATGTCGAGCTGATTGGGCCCGGCGAGGCGGCAGGCAACTACCGCGTCGTTGGCTTCGAGAACGGCCAGGAAATGACCGCGGGCCGCAAGTAAGCTCGTTCGACACACAGGCGCAGCCCGGTCTTGGCGAGTCCGGGCTGCGCTTTGATCAGGGCAGCGGTGGGGAGCGCAGGCGATGATCGTCGTCGACGACGTTCACAAGCATTTCGGCGGTTTTCATGCCGTCGATGGCGCCTCGCTGACCATCGCAGAGGGCTCGATCACCGGGTTGATCGGCCCAAATGGTGCTGGAAAGACCACGCTGTTCAACGTCGTGGCCGGCGTTCTTAAACCCACCTCCGGGCGCGTCAGCATGGCCGGCGAGGACATCACCGGGCTGCCGCCGCATGCGCTCTTTGCCAAGGGGCTGCTTCGCACCTTCCAAATCGCGCACGAGTTTCATTCGATGACCGTGCGCGAGAACCTGATGATGGTGCCGGGCGGGCAGTCGGGAGAGGCGCTGTGGAACGCCTGGTTCCGCCGCAGCATGGTCGCCGGCGAAGAGAGTGCGCTGTTGAAGAAAGCCGACGAAGTCCTTGAGTTTCTTACCATAGATCACCTGGCGGACGAGAAGGCCGGCAACCTATCGGGTGGCCAGAAAAAGCTTCTGGAGCTTGGCCGCACGATGATGGTCGACGCCCGCGTGGTGTTCCTCGACGAGGTCGGCGCCGGCGTGAACCGGACGCTTCTGAACACCATCGGCGACGCGATCATCCGGCTCAACCGCGAGCGCGGCTATACCTTCTGCATGATCGAGCACGACATGGATTTCATCGGCCGGCTCTGCGATCCGGTGATCTGCATGGCCGAGGGCAAGGTTCTGGCCGAGGGCACCATCGCCGAGATCAAGGCCAACGAGCACGTCATCGAGGCCTATCTGGGCACCGGGCTGAAGAACAAGGCGGTGGCCGAATGAGGCTGTCTGTAACATGTCGGTATTACGTCGGTAAAACGTCGGTACTGCAGTGCAGCAAAGGCCGCCCGCAATGACCCGCAACCCCTATCAGGACGACCGCGGCAACAAGGACCGCACCATCACCAACGTCAAAGGCATGGGCACGCTCGACCCCATCCGCGATGGCGCAGCCACGGCCAAGCCCGCGGCGAACGGCCAGTTCCTGATCGGCGAGGACATGACCGGCGGCTACGGTATGGGCGCCGACATCCTGCACGACTGCACCATCGCCGTCGAAAAGGGTGAGATCGCGGTGATCGTCGGCCCGAACGGCGCCGGCAAATCGACGGCGATGCGCGCGGTCTTCGGGATGCTGAACCTGCGCCAGGGGGCGGTGCGGCTCGACGGCCACGACATCACCGGGCTGACGCCGCAGGCACGGGTGGCGCACGGCATGGCCTTCGTGCCGCAGACCTCGAACATCTTCACCTCGCTCACCGTCGAAGAGAACCTCGAGATGGGCGCGTTCCTGCGCCGCGACGACATCGACCGCACGATGGAGCAGGTGTTCGAGCTGTTTCCGGTCCTGAAGGACAAGCGCCGGCAGATGGCGGGCGAGCTCAGCGGCGGGCAGCGCCAGCAGGTCGCCGTGGGCCGCGCGCTGATGACCGAGCCGCAGGTCCTGATGCTGGACGAGCCCACCGCCGGCGTCTCGCCGATCGTGATGGACGAGCTTTTCGACCGGATCATCGAGGTGGCGCGCACCGGCATCTCAATCCTGATGGTCGAACAGAACGCGCGCCAGGCGCTCGGCATCGCGGACAAGGGATTTGTCCTGGTCCAGGGCCGCAACCGCTATACCGATACCGGCCAGGCGCTGCTCGCCGACCCCGAGGTCCGCAGGAGCTTTCTGGGCGGATGAAGATTGCACACCTCCCCGTTGTTTTTGCGGCACTTCTTGCGCCTGGGGTCAGCTCGGCGGCGACCGATCTCGCCTGCCGATTCGAGACCATGTGCACCGGGATCCAGCCCTGCGTGGCGGCGGATACCGACACGGTGATCGGGCTGAAGATCGCCGCAACCGAGGCCAAGGTCAGCATCGACGGCGACCGTGACGTGACGTTCCAGCGCGTCGGCGACGCCAGCGTCGACCCGCAGACCTTCTTC